>NZ_CAXAON010000005.1:0-209495 GCF_963970495.1 Pseudomonas sp. EA_65y_Pfl2_P78
TGCCAGAAGGCGTTGAAATGGTAATGCCAGGTGACAACATTCAGATGACTGTTACCCTGATCAAAACCATCGCGATGGAAGACGGTCTGCGTTTCGCTATCCGTGAAGGCGGTCGTACCGTCGGCGCTGGCGTCGTAGCCAAAATCATCGAGTAAGTCTCTTTTGTAGAGTCAGCTTGATGGATTGAAAAAGCCCCCGCTCAGCGGGGGCTTTTTTATTGGGTTGACACCTATCTGGGGCGTCTATAGAATTGCGCCTCCTTTTAACGGGCGTATTGCGCCCGGTGGGAATAGCAGCCGGAGTCTGAAATCCAATGCAAAATCAGCAAATCCGTATCAGGTTGAAGGCTTTTGACCATCGCCTGATCGACCAATCAACCCAGGAAATCGTGGAAACCGCGAAACGTACTGGTGCTCAAGTGCGTGGTCCAATTCCACTGCCTACCCGTAAAGAGCGGTTTACCGTTCTGGTTTCCCCGCACGTCAACAAAGACGCGCGTGACCAGTACGAAATCCGCACTCATAAGCGCGTTCTGGACATCGTCCAGCCAACGGATAAAACCGTTGATGCTCTTATGAAGCTTGATCTTGCGGCCGGTGTGGAAGTGCAGATCAGCCTCGGCTAAGACTCGGTCTTAGTCGTGTAACGCTCTGAAATGGGCGGCCATAGCGGGTGAAAGCCCCGTACACTCATGAGGTTTACAACATGACTATTGGTGTAGTCGGTCGTAAATGCGGTATGACCCGTATTTTCACCGAAGAAGGTGTCTCCATTCCGGTCACGGTCATTGAGATCGAGCCGAATCGCGTCACCCAGTTCAAAACTGAAGAGACCGATGGCTATCGTGCAGTGCAAGTCACTGTCGGCGAGCGTCGTGCTTCGCGTGTAACAGCAGCTCAGGCTGGCCACTTCGCTAAAGCGAACGTTGCCGCTGGTCGCACTACCATGGAATTCCGTCTTGAAGAAGGCGAGTACCAGGCTGGCGATCTGATCAACGCTGAAATCTTTGCCGCTGGTCAACTGGTTGATGTAACCGGTCAGTCCAAGGGTAAAGGCTTCCAGGGTACGATCAAGCGTTGGAATTTCCGCGGGCAAGATAACACCCACGGTAACTCCGTATCCCACCGCGTCCCAGGCTCTATCGGCCAGTGCCAGACTCCTGGTCGTGTATTCAAGGGCAAAAAAATGTCCGGTCATATGGGCGCTGAGCGCGTGACCGTGCAGTCCCTGGAAGTAGTGCGCGTGGACGCTGAACGCAATCTGTTGTTGGTCAAGGGCGCTGTTCCTGGCGCTACTGGCGGCAACCTGGTTGTACGTCCAGCAGCCAAGGCTCGCGGTTAAGGGGAAGCTGACATGCAATTAAATGTAAATGACGCTCAAGCGATCGAAGTTTCCGAACTGACATTTGGCGGCGAGTTCAACGAGACGCTGGTTCACCAAGCAGTCGTGGCCTACATGGCCGGCGGCCGTCAGGGTAGCAAGCAGCAAAAGACCCGTTCCGACGTTCGTGGTGGCGGTAAGCGCCCATGGCGTCAGAAAGGTACTGGCCGTGCTCGTGCCGGTACTATCCGTAGCCCAATCTGGCGTGGCGGCGGTACCACTTTTGCAGCTCGTCCACAGGACCACTCCCAGAAGCTGAACAAGAAGATGTATCGCGCAGCAATGCGTTCCATCCTTGCTGAGCTGGTGCGTACTGATCGTCTGGTCGTGGTTCAGGATTTCGCTGTTGAAACTCCGAAAACCAAAGATCTGCTGGGCAAGCTGAACAACATGAGCCTGACCGATGTTCTCATCGTGTCGGACGCTGTTGATCAGAACCTGTACCTGGCTGCTCGTAACCTGCCGCACGTAGATGTACGTGACGTTCAAGGTTCCGATCCAGTTAGTCTGATCGCATACGACAAGGTGTTGATCACCGTGTCGGCCGTGAAGAAATTCGAGGAGCTGCTGGGATGAACCAGGAACGCGTATTTAAAGTTCTGCTTGGCCCGCACGTTTCCGAGAAGGCTACGGTTCTGGCTGACAAGAAAGGCCAGTTCGTTTTCAAGGTTGCGACTGACGCAACCAAGCTGGAAATCAAGAAGGCCGTCGAAAGCCTGTTCAGCGTGAAAGTTGAGCGTGTTACTACCCTGAATGTTTTGGGTAAGAGCAAGCGCACAGCTCGCGGTCTGGGCAAGCGCAATGACTGGAAGAAGGCAGTTATCTCCCTTCAGCCAGGCCAAGATCTCGATTTCAGCAGCAGTGCTGAGTAAGGAAGGGGTGCATCATGGCAATCGTTAAATGCAAACCGACTTCCCCTGGCCGCCGTTTTGTGGTCAAGGTGGTCAACCAGGAGCTGCATAAAGGCGCTCCTCACGCACCGCTGCTCGAGAAAAAATCGAAGACTGGTGGTCGTAACAACAATGGCCGTATTACCACGCGTCACATCGGTGGTGGTCATAAGCAGCATTATCGTATGGTCGATTTCCGTCGCAACGACAAAGATGGCATTCCAGCCACTGTTGAGCGTATCGAATACGATCCAAACCGTACTGCTCACATTGCTCTTATGTTGTACGCAGACGGCGAACGCCGTTACATCATCGCCCCTAAAGGCGTGAGCGCTGGCGACCAGCTGATTTCGGGTGCTTTGGCTCCGATCAAGCCAGGCAACCAGTTGCAACTGCGCAGCATTCCAGTTGGTAGCACCGTACACGGCATCGAACTGAAGCCAGGTAAAGGCGCACAGATCGCTCGTTCTGCTGGTGCTTCGGCTCAGTTGATCGCTCGTGAAGGTGTGTACGTTACCCTGCGTCTTCGCTCCGGTGAAATGCGTAAAGTTCTGGCTGAATGCCGTGCGACCCTGGGCGAAGTCTCGAACTCCGAGCACAGCCTGCGTTCGCTGGGTAAAGCTGGTGCCAAACGCTGGCGTGGCGTTCGCCCAACCGTTCGTGGTGTTGCCATGAACCCGGTTGACCACCCACATGGTGGTGGTGAAGGTCGTACCTCTGGTGGTCGTCATCCGGTATCGCCATGGGGCTTCCCGACGAAGGGCGCGAAGACTCGTGGTAATAAGCGTACCGACAAAATGATCGTCCGTCGTCGCAAGTAAATAGAGGGATACGACAGTGCCACGTTCTCTGAAAAAAGGTCCTTTTATTGATCTTCACCTACTGAAGAAGATCGAAGTGGCGGCGGAGAAGAACGATCGCAAACCAATTAAGACTTGGTCGCGTCGTTCTATGATCCTGCCACAAATGGTCGGTCTGACCATCGCAGTACACAACGGTCGTCAACACGTCCCGGTTCTCGTTAACGAAGACATGGTCGGCCACAAACTGGGCGAGTTTGCCGGTACCCGCACTTATCGTGGGCACGTAGCAGACAAGAAAGCCAAGCGTTAAGGGGTTAGGAAATGGAAGTAGCCGCTAAGTTGTCGGGCGCTCGAATCTCCGCCCAGAAAGCCCGCTTGGTCGCCGACCAGATCCGCGGGAAGAAGGTGGGCGAAGCGCTCAACTTGTTGGCTTTCAGCAGTAAGAAAGCCGCCGAGATCATGAAGAAAGTGCTGGAGTCGGCCGTAGCCAACGCCGAGCATAACGAAGGCGCAGACGTTGATGACCTGAAGGTCAGCACCGTTTTCGTCAACGAAGGGCGTTCGCTGAAGCGCATCATGCCGCGTGCCAAAGGCCGTGCTGATCGCATCGTCAAGCGGTCTTGCCATATCACTGTCAAGGTTGCTGACAAGTAACGGAGTCGAAGAGATGGGTCAGAAAGTACATCCCATTGGCATTCGCCTGGGAATCGTCAAGGAGCACACCTCCGTCTGGTACGCAGACGGTCGGACTTATGCGGACTATTTGTTCGCTGATCTGAAGGTGCGTGAGTATCTCCAAGACAAACTAAAAAGCGCGTCCGTAAGCCGTATCGATATCCATCGTCCGGCGCAAACTGCACGTATCACCATCCACACCGCTCGCCCAGGTATCGTTATCGGGAAGAAAGGTGAAGATGTTGAGAAACTGCGTCAGGACCTGACCAAGCAAATGGGTGTGCCTGTGCACATCAATATCGAAGAGATCCGTAAGCCGGAGCTCGACGGTATGCTGGTTGCGCAGAGCGTAGCTCAGCAGCTGGAGCGTCGCGTAATGTTCCGTCGCGCTATGAAGCGCGCTGTACAGAACGCCATGCGCATTGGTGCCAAAGGCATCAAAATCCAAGTGAGCGGTCGTCTCGGCGGTGCTGAAATCGCACGTACTGAATGGTATCGCGAAGGTCGTGTGCCGTTGCACACCCTGCGTGCCGACATCGACTATGCCAACTACGAAGCTCACACCACATACGGTGTGATCGGTGTAAAGGTTTGGATCTTCAAAGGCGAAGTAATTGGTGGTCGCCAAGAAGAGCTGAAACCACAAGCACCAGCGCCTCGTAAAAAAGCTGCTAAGTAAGGGGTACGCCAAATGTTGCAACCTAAGCGTACGAAGTTCCGCAAGCAGATGACAGGCCACAACCGTGGTCTGGCTCAGCGCGGTAGCAAAGTCAGCTTCGGCGAGTTCGCGCTGAAGTCTGTAGCTCGTGGTCGTCTCACCGCTCGTCAGATCGAGTCAGCGCGTCGTGCTCTGACCCGTCACGTTAAACGTGGCGGCAAGATCTGGATCCGTGTATTCCCGGATAAGCCTATTTCCAAAAAGCCTCTCGAAGTTCGGATGGGTAAAGGTAAGGGTAACGTCGAATACTGGGTAGCCCAGATTCAGCCAGGCAAAGTCCTGTATGAAATCGAGGGTGTAACTGAAGAGCTGGCGCGTGAGGCTTTTGCCTTGGCTGCTGCAAAGCTGCCGCTCGCCACCGCCTTTGTTAAACGGACGGTGATGTGATGAAAGCGAATGAACTTCGTGAAAAATCCGCACAGCAGCTGAACGAGCAACTGCTCGGCTTGCTGCGCGACCAGTTCAATCTGCGTATGCAGAAAGCAACTGGCCAGTTGGGGCAGTCTCATCTGCTCTCGCAAGTTAAGCGTGACATCGCTCGCGTGAAGACTGTGCTCAACCAGCAGGCAGGTAAGTGATCATGGCTGAAGCCGAAAAAACTGTCCGTACGCTGACTGGCCGTGTTGTCAGCGACAAGATGGACAAAACCATCACCGTTCTGATCGAGCGTCGCGTTAAGCACCCGATCTACGGTAAATACGTTAAGCGTTCGACTAAGCTGCACGCGCACGACGAAACCAATCAGTGCCACATCGGCGACAAAGTCACTATTCGTGAAACTCGTCCGATGGCCAAGACCAAGTCTTGGGCATTGGTTGATGTTCTCGAACGCGCTGTGGAAGTCTAAGGACTAGGGGTCGGAGAAATTATATGATTCAGACTCAATCCATGCTCGATGTGGCCGATAACAGCGGCGCTCGCCGTGTTATGTGCATCAAGGTGCTGGGTGGCTCCCATCGTCGTTACGCTGGTATCGGTGACATCATCAAAGTTACCGTGAAGGAAGCAATTCCTCGCGGTAAAGTGAAAAAAGGCCAAGTGATGACTGCTGTTGTAGTCCGCACTCGTCACGGCGTACGTCGTGCTGATGGCTCCATTATCCGCTTTGATGGCAACGCTGCTGTTCTTCTGAACAACAAGCAAGAGCCGATCGGCACCCGTATCTTTGGGCCAGTGACCCGTGAACTTCGTACTGAGAAGTTCATGAAGATCGTCTCGCTCGCCCCAGAAGTGCTGTAAGGAGATCCGACATGCAAAAGATTCGTCGTGACGACGAGATCATCGTGATCGCCGGCAAAGACAAAGGTAAGCGCGGTAAGGTGCTGAAGGTTCTTGCTGACAACCGTCTGGTTGTTGGTGGTCTGAACCTGGTCAAGCGTCATACCAAGCCTAACCCGATGTCGGGCGTACAAGGCGGTATCGTCGAGAAAGAAGCGCCACTGCACGCTTCTAACGTAGCCATCTTCAATGGCGAAACCAACAAGGCTGACCGCGTTGGTTTCAAAGTTGAAGACGGTAAGAAAATTCGTGTCTTCAAGTCGACCCAAAAAGCGGTTGATGCTTGAACACTGCTAGGTAGAAGACCATGGCACGACTAAAAGAGATTTACCGGAAGGAAATCGCTCCGAAACTTAAGGAAGAACTTAAGCTTTCGAACGTGATGGAAGTTCCGCGCGTTACCAAAATCACCCTGAACATGGGTCTGGGCGAAGCGATCGGCGACAAAAAAGTCATCGAGCATGCTGTTGCTGACCTGGAAAAGATCACCGGCCAAAAAGTCGTTGTGACCTACGCTCGTAAATCCATCGCTGGCTTTAAAGTCCGTGAAGGATGGCCGATCGGCGTCAAGGTGACTCTGCGCCGTGAGCGTATGTACGAGTTCCTGGATCGTCTGCTGTCGATCTCCCTGCCTCGGGTTCGCGACTTCCGCGGCCTGAATGCCAAGTCCTTTGATGGTCGTGGTAACTACAGCATGGGTGTGAAAGAGCAGATCATTTTCCCGGAAATCGACTACGACAAGATCGATGCTCTCCGCGGTCTGGACATTACCCTGACCACCACTGCCAAGAACGATGATGAAGGCCGCGCTCTGCTGCGTGCTTTCAAATTCCCGTTCCGCAACTGATTGGAGTAGGAAAATGGCCAAGAAGAGCATGAAAAACCGTGAGCTGAAGCGTCAGCTCACTGTTGCCAAGTACGCCACCAAGCGTGCAGCGCTGAAAGCTATCATCGTTGATCTGAACGCAAGTCCAGAAGCGCGTTGGGAAGCTACCGTAGCTCTGCAGAAGCAACCACGTGATGCAAGCGCTTCGCGCATGCGTAACCGTTGCCGCCTGACTGGTCGTCCGCACGGCGTTTACCGCAAGTTCGGCCTTGGCCGTAACAAGCTGCGTGAAGCTGCAATGCGTGGTGACGTTCCAGGTCTGGTTAAAGCCAGCTGGTAATCGCTGTCAAAGCCTTGATGGTCGGTTTCGCAAGAACCTGACCATCGGTGGCCTTGAATTTGAATCAAGCCCCTTTTGGGGCTTGATTCATTTCTGGGGTGTGTCTAGAATGACCGGCTCGCCTGAGCCCGTGTTTTTCATGCCCGGAAGTTCTCGGCGACAAGTAGTAGCCGCAAGGCTAATTTTTCTGTTTTAGGAGCGTCTAGCCCATGAGTATGCAGGACCCGTTAGCGGACATGCTAACTCGAATCCGTAATGCCCAGATGGCTGAAAAGTCTGTCGTAAGCATGCCGTCTTCCACGTTGAAGGTGGCTGTAGCAAAAGTCCTGAAGGACGAAGGTTACATCGCGGATTTTCAGATCACCACCGACGCTAAGCCGTCGTTGTCCATCTCGCTGAAGTACTTCGAAGGCCGTCCGGTTATCGAAGAAGTGAAGCGCGTTAGTCGTCCAGGCCTGCGTCAGTACAAGTCCGTTGAAGATCTGCCGAAAGTTCGTGGCGGTCTTGGCGTGTCTATCGTCTCCACCAACAAGGGTGTGATGACGGATCGTGCTGCGCGCGCTGCCGGTGTCGGCGGCGAAGTTCTTTGCACTGTGTTCTAAGGGGGGATAAGCATGTCTCGCGTCGCTAAGAACCCCGTTAAGCTGCCAGCCGGTGTCGAAGTAAAATTCGCAGGCCAACAGCTTTCGGTGAAGGGTGCCAAGGGTACTCTTGAACTGAACATCCATTCGTCTGTTGAAATTGTTGAAGAAGCTGGTGAGCTGCGTTTTGCTGCTCGCAATGGCGATCAACAAACTCGCGCAATGGCCGGTACCACGCGTGCGTTGGTAAACAACATGGTCCAAGGCGTAAGCCAAGGCTTCGAGCGTAAGCTCCAGCTGGTCGGTGTTGGTTACAAAGCGCAAGCAAAAGGCACGGTTTTGAACCTTGCCCTTGGCTTCTCGCACCCAGTGGATTACGAACTGCCGGAAGGCATCACCGCTGAGACTCCTAGCCAGACCGATATCCTGATCAAGGGCATCGATAAGCAGCTGGTGGGTCAAGTGGCCGCTGAGATCCGCGACTTCCGTCCACCAGAGCCGTACAAAGGCAAAGGTGTGCGCTACGCGGACGAAGTCGTCCGTCGTAAAGAAGCCAAGAAGAAGTAGGGCATAGCAAATGACCGACAAAAAAGTTACTCGACTGCGTCGCGCTCGCAAAGCACGCCTGAAAATGCACGAACTCGAAGTCGTGCGTCTCTGCGTGTTCCGCTCGTCGCAGCACATCTACGCCCAGGTCATCTCGGCCGACGGCAACAAAGTCCTGGCAAGTGCCTCGACTTTGGATAAAGAACTGCGTGATGGCGCCACTGGCAACATCGACGCGGCCACAAAGGTTGGCCAGCTGGTCGCTACGCGTGCTAAGGCCGCTGGCGTCTCGCAAGTGGCTTTCGACCGCTCTGGCTTCAAGTACCATGGCCGCGTTAAAGCGCTGGCTGATGCTGCTCGTGAAGCTGGGCTGGAGTTCTAAGTTATGTCAAATAACGACCAAAAGCGCGACGAAGGCTACATTGAGAAGCTGGTTCAAGTTAACCGCGTAGCCAAAACCGTTAAAGGCGGCCGTATCTTCACTTTCACCGCGTTGACCGTGGTTGGTGATGGTAAAGGGCGTGTTGGCTTCGGCCGTGGCAAGTCACGTGAAGTGCCTGCTGCGATCCAGAAGGCAATGGAAGCTGCTCGCCGCAACATGATCCAGGTTGACCTGAACGGCACCACTCTGCAGTACGCAATGAAGTCCGCTCATGGCGCTTCGAAGGTGTACATGCAGCCTGCTTCTGAAGGTACCGGTATCATCGCTGGCGGCGCTATGCGTGCTGTCCTCGAAGTTGCTGGTGTTCAGAACGTTCTGGCCAAGTGCTACGGCTCGACTAACCCTGTAAACGTGGTTCACGCCACTTTCAAGGGTTTGAAAGCCATGCAATCTCCTGAGTCCATCGCTGCCAAGCGTGGTCTGACTGTCAAGGAGATCTTCTGATCATGGCTACCGTTAAAGTAACGCTGATCAAAAGCATGACCGGCCGAATCCCTAACCACAAACTGTGTGTTAAGGGTCTGGGTCTGCGTCGCATCGGTCACACTGTAGAAGTTCAGGATACTCCCGAGAATCGCGGGATGATCAACAAGGCTTACTACATGCTGCGTGTCGAGGGTTAATCGATGAAACTCAATGATCTGAGTCCAGCGCCGGGTTCCCGTCGCGAAAAGCATCGTCCGGGCCGTGGTATCGGTAGTGGTTTGGGTAAGACTGGTGGCCGTGGTCACAAAGGTCAAACCTCCCGCTCCGGTGGCACCATTGCTCCAGGCTTTGAAGGCGGTCAACAGCCGCTGCATCGTCGTCTGCCGAAGTTCGGTTTCGTTTCCCTGAAAGCCATGGATCGCGCAGAAGTGCGTTTGTCCGAGCTGGCTAAAGTGGAAGGCGACATCGTCACCGTGCAGTCCCTGAAAGATGCCAACGTGATCAACGTCAACGTACAGCGTGTAAAAATCATGCTGTCCGGTGAAGCGACTCGCGCTGTCACTATCGGCAAGGGAATCGGCGCCACCAAAGGTGCGCGTTCGGCTATCGAAGCAGCTGGCGGCAAGTTCGAGGAATAAATGGCTAAGCAAGGTGCTCTCTCTGCGCTCGGCAAAGGCGGTATGTCTGAACTTTGGGCTCGTCTGCGTTTTCTGTTCCTGGCGATTATCGTCTACCGAATAGGCGCACACATCCCGGTTCCAGGTATCAACCCGGACCGACTCGCAGACCTGTTTCGACAGAATGAGGGGACCATTCTTAGCTTGTTCAACATGTTCTCCGGCGGCGCGCTGGAACGGATGAGCATCTTTGCATTGGGGATCATGCCGTACATTTCGGCATCGATCATCATGCAACTGATGACAGCCGTCAGTCCGCAGTTGGAGCAGTTGAAGAAGGAAGGTGAAGCTGGCCGTCGCAAGATCAGCCAGTACACCCGCTACGGCACCGTCGTCCTCGCTCTCGTTCAGGCCATTGGCATGTCCATTGGTCTGGCGGGGCAGGGCGTTGCGTTCACTGGTGACTTTGGCTTCCATTTCGTCGCGGTATCCACTTTTGTGGCTGGTGCGATGTTCATGATGTGGCTGGGTGAGCAGATTACTGAGCGTGGTGTAGGTAACGGTATCTCGATGTTGATTTTTTCGGGTATCGTCGCCGGTCTTCCGAGAGCGATCGGGCAGTCTTTCGAGTCTGCGCGTCAGGGTGATATCAATATTTTTGCCTTGGTTGCCATCGGTTTGCTGGCAGTAGCGATTATCGGTTTTGTGGTGTTCATTGAGCGTGGTCAGCGTCGTATTGCTGTTCATTACGCCAAGCGTCAGCAGGGTCGTAAGGTTTTTGCTGCGCAGACAAGCCACTTGCCGCTGAAGGTGAACATGGCCGGTGTTATTCCGGCTATTTTCGCGAGCAGCATTTTGCTGTTTCCGGCTTCGTTGGGTGCCTGGTTTGGTCAGTCTGAAGGTATGGGCTGGTTGCAGGACATCTCGCAGTCGATCGCTCCTGGTCAGCCGTTGAATATTCTGCTGTTTAGTGCAGGGATTATTTTCTTCTGCTTCTTCTATACGGCGTTGATGTTCAATCCGAAAGACGTAGCGGAAAACCTGAAGAAGTCCGGTGCCTTTATTCCGGGTATCCGTCCAGGTGAGCAGTCTGCGCGCTATATTGATGGCGTTCTGACCCGCTTGACCATGTTCGGTGCTCTTTACATGACGGCCGTGTGCTTGTTGCCCCAGTTCCTGGTGGTTGCAGCAAACGTTCCGTTCTACCTTGGCGGGACCTCGTTGCTGATCGTGGTCGTGGTTGTGATGGACTTCATGTCTCAAGTACAATCGCACCTCGTTTCGCACCAGTACGAATCCCTGATGAAGAAAGCCAACCTGAAGGGTTACGGCAGCGGCATGTTGCGCTGAGTACCCATAAGGTTCGAGGAGTTGGTGATGAAAGTTCGTGCATCGGTGAAAAAGCTGTGCCGTAACTGCAAGATTATTCGCCGCGAAGGTGTTGTTCGAGTAATTTGCAGCGCGGAACCGCGTCACAAACAGCGCCAAGGCTGAGTGTGATTGTGCTTCAAGCCCGGTAGCTAGTGCGCTACCGGGTTGATTATTTGTTATTACAGCGATATTATCTCGCGCCCTATTTCTTGGCTTCCGGGGCGTAGGTAGCTGTCAATTGGAGTCCCACTGAATGGCCCGTATTGCAGGCGTTAACATTCCAGATAACAAGCATACTGTTATCTCGCTGACCTACATCTATGGTGTCGGTCGCACTACTGCACAGAAGATCTGTGCAGAGACTGGGGTAAACCCAGCAGCAAAGATCAAAGATCTGAGCGACGAGCAAATTGAACAGCTGCGTGGCGAAGTGGCGAAGTTCACCACTGAAGGTGACCTGCGTCGCGAAATCAACATGAAAATCAAGCGCTTGATGGACCTCGGTTGCTATCGCGGTCTGCGTCATCGTCGCGGTCTTCCAGTGCGCGGTCAGCGTACCAAGACCAACGCGCGTACCCGTAAAGGTCCGCGTAAGCCGATCCGCAAGTAATCGCCCCAGCGAATCGACAGGAATTTAATCATGGCAAAACCTGCTGCTCGTCCTCGTAAAAAAGTTAAAAAGACAGTGGTTGATGGCATCGCCCACATCCATGCATCTTTTAACAACACCATCGTGACCATTACCGACCGTCAAGGTAACGCTCTTTCCTGGGCTACCTCCGGTGGTTCGGGTTTCCGCGGTTCCCGCAAGTCCACCCCGTTTGCTGCTCAAGTAGCTGCTGAACGTGCTGGTCAAGCTGCGCTGGAATATGGCCTGAAAAATCTTGACGTTAACGTCAAGGGTCCAGGTCCAGGTCGTGAATCCGCAGTCCGCGCTTTGAACGGCTGTGGCTACAAGATCGCCAGCATCACCGACGTGACGCCAATCCCGCACAACGGGTGCCGTCCGCCGAAGAAGCGCCGCGTGTAATCCAGGAGATTGTAAAGAATGGCTCGTTACATTGGTCCAAAATGCAAACTCGCTCGTCGCGAAGGCACCGATCTCTTCCTGAAGAGCGGCGTGCGCGCGATCGAATCGAAGTGCAACATTGAAGCAGCACCTGGTATCCACGGCCAACGCCGCGGTCGCCAGTCCGACTACGGCACCCAACTGCGTGAAAAGCAGAAGGTCCGTCGTATTTACGGCGTTCTCGAGCGTCAGTTCAGCGGCTACTACAAAGAAGCTGCTGGCAAGAAAGGTGCAACTGGTGAAAACCTGCTGCAACTGCTCGAATGCCGTCTGGACAACGTTGTATACCGTATGGGCTTTGGTTCGACTCGTGCCGAATCCCGTCAGCTGGTATCGCACAAGTCGATCAGCGTTAACGGTCAGACCGTAAACGTTCCGTCGTATCAGGTTCGTGCTGGTGACGTGGTTGCAGTTCGCGAGAAAGCAAAAAACCAACTTCGCATTGTCCAAGCTCTCGATCTGTGTGCCCAACGTGGCCGCGTAGAATGGGTAGAAGTAGACACTGAGAAGAAGTCGGGCGTTTTCAAGAACGTTCCTGCTCGCAGTGATCTGTCCGCCGACATCAACGAAAGCCTGATTGTCGAGCTCTACTCCAAGTAAGGGCTAGAAAATAGGTGCATCCATGCAGATTTCGGTAAATGAGTTCCTGACACCCCGCCATATTGATGTGCAGGTTGTCAGTCCAACCCGCGCCAAGATCACTCTCGAGCCTCTCGAGCGTGGTTTTGGCCACACCCTGGGCAACGCGCTGCGACGCATCCTGTTGTCCTCAATGCCCGGCTGCGCAGTAGTCGAGGCCGAGATTGACGGTGTGCTCCACGAGTACAGCGCCATCGAAGGTGTACAGGAAGACGTAATTGAAATCCTGTTGAACCTTAAAGGTCTGGCCATCAAGCTGCACGGTCGTGACGAAGTTACGCTGACCTTGTCGAAGAAGGGTTCGGGGGTGGTTACCGCTGCCGATATTCAGCTGGATCATGATGTCGAGATCGTTAATCCCGATCACGTAATCGCTAACCTGGCGTCTAACGGCGCCCTGAACATGAAGCTCACCGTAGCTCGTGGTCGTGGTTATGAACCAGCCGACTCGCGTCAGAGCGATGAAGACGAAAGCCGCAGCATCGGTCGCTTGCAGCTTGATTCTTCGTTCAGCCCGGTTCGCCGTATCGCATACGTGGTGGAAAACGCCCGTGTCGAGCAGCGTACCAACCTGGACAAGCTGGTTATTGATCTGGAAACCAACGGTACCCTGGATCCTGAAGAGGCTATCCGCCGCGCTGCAACCATTCTGCAACAGCAGTTGGCTGCGTTCGTCGACCTCAAAGGTGACAGTGAGCCAGTGGTTGTCGAGCAGGAAGACGAGATCGATCCGATCCTGCTTCGCCCGGTTGACGATCTGGAACTGACTGTACGTTCGGCTAACTGCCTTAAGGCGGAAAACATCTACTACATCGGTGACCTGATTCAGCGTACCGAAGTAGAGCTGTTGAAGACTCCGAACCTGGGCAAGAAATCCTTGACTGAAATCAAGGACGTTCTGGCCTCCCGCGGTCTGTCCCTCGGCATGCGCCTCGACAACTGGCCGCCTGCAAGTCTTAAGAAGGACGACAAGGCGACTGCCTGATCGTCGTAATCACCGAACGTTGTGTTTGGTAAGGAATGAACCATGCGTCATCGTAAAAGTGGTCGTCACCTGAGCCGCACCAGCTCGCACCGCAAGGCCATGTTTCAAAACATGGCGGTGTCGCTGTTCGAGCACGAGCTGATCAAAACTACTCTGCCAAAAGCCAAAGAACTGCGTCGCGTTGCTGAGCCGCTGATCACTCTGGCCAAGACAGACAGCCTGGCTAACCGCCGTCTGGCTTTCGACCGTACTCGTTCGAAAGCTATCGTTGGTAAGCTCTTCAACGACCTGGGCAAGCGTTATGCTACCCGTGAGGGTGGCTACCTGCGCATCCTCAAGTGCGGTTTCCGCGCTGGCGACAACGCGCCTATGGCGTACGTCGAGTTGGTTGATCGTGCTACTGCTGGCGAAGCTGTATCCGCCGAGTAAGACGTCAGTCTGAAACAAAGAACCGGGCCTAGTGCCCGGTTTTTTGTGCCTGTAAGAAAAGCGCTTTACGTACAAGCATCTCCCTCTGTTCTGTTGTCACTATGTGCTGGGAATTTTAATTAGTAATTTTCTATCGATGTGTGCAGGTTAATGAATTTGTAGGTGTCACATTGTTGATTGATACTCCCGTCCAAGCCGATTAGCCGGCAGCTCCAAGACTGACAGAGGAAGAAGACCGTATGAGCCAGACCAAAACGCTTACGACCGCCAGTGGCGCGCCTGTCGCTGATAACCAGAATTCTCGCTCCGCCGGCCCGCGAGGCCCGCTGCTGCTCGACGATTTTCATCTGATCGAGAAGCTTGCCCACTTTAATCGTGAAAACATTCCTGAGCGCCGGGTGCACGCTAAGGGCTCGGGTGCTTACGGTACGTTTACCGTAACCCGCGATATCACCGATTACACCAGCGCTAAGCTGTTCGAGTCCGTAGGGAAGCAAACCCCGACCTTCCTGCGTTTTTCAACGGTAGGTGGCGAGCGCGGTTCTGCCGACACCGAGCGAGATCCGCGTGGCTTTGCGCTGAAATTCTACACCGAGGAAGGTAACTGGGACATTGTCGGCAACAACACGCCAGTCTTCTTCATTCGCGACCCGCTGAAATTCCCTGACTTCATCCACACCCAAAAGCGCCTGCCACAAAGTAATCTGAAGAGTGCGCAGATGATGTGGGACTTCTGGTCGCATTCGCCGGAAGCGTTACACCAAGTCACCATTCTTTTTTCTGACCGCGGGATCCCGGACGGGTACCGTCACATGCACGGCTTTGGTAGTCACACTTACAGTCTGATCAGCGCTCAAGGCGAGCGTCACTGGGTGAAGTGGCACTACAAGACCCAGCAAGGCATCAAAAACCTTGCGCCGGCTGATGCCGCTCGTCTGGCTGGCACTGACCCGGATTACGCGCAACGTGATCTGTTTGAAGCAATTGAGCGCGGTGACTTCCCGAAATGGCGCGTGTGCATTCAGATCATGACCGAGGCTCAGGCAGCGGCGCACTATGAGAACCCGTTTGACGTGACCAAGACCTGGTCGCAGAAAGAGTTCCCGCTGATCGAAGTAGGTGAGCTGGAGCTGAACCGCAATCCGCTGAACTACTTCGCTGAAGTCGAGCAGGCCGCGTTCGGCCCGAGCAACATGGTGCCTGGCGTCGGTTTGTCGCCGGATCGTATGCTGCAAGGTCGTGTATTCGCTTACGCTGATGCTCACCGCTACCGTGTTGGTACCAATCACCAGCAATTGCCTGTGAATGCGCCACGCAGTGCGGTGAACACATACCAGCGCGACGGTTCGATGGCTTTTGGCAGCAACGGTGGCGCAGCGCCAAATTACGAGCCGAACAGTTACGTAGAGTCGTCCAAACAAGCGCCGCGTTATGCAGAGCCGGCGCTGGCCTTGAGCGGTGCGGCTGACCGCTACGATCATCGCGAGGACAGTGATTACTACAGTCAGGCGGGGGCACTGTTCCGCTTGATGAATGACGAACAGAAAGCGCTGCTGGTCAGTAACATTGCAGGAGCGCTGGCCGGTGTGACGCCTGATGTTGTGGATCGCCAGTTGCAGCATTTCTACAAAGCCGATCCGGCGTATGGCGAAGCAATTGCAAAGCTGCTCAACGTACAGCTTAACGAAGTCTAAACGAGAAGCAGAACCGCCCTCATTAGGGCGGTTTTTGCGTTATTTAGCCTGCTTTTCTCAGATTATCTTCGCTTTTATTGCGCATGGAGGGTGACCTGACAGTCAGGTTGGTTCAAACTACAGCCTTTCAAGCAGGGAGATGTAGGGCGATGCAAGGCCACCCAGACGTTATCGATTACCTCAACACGTTGCTGACCGGCGAACTGGCCGCGCGTGACCAGTATTTTGTCCACTCGCGGATGTATGAGGACTGGGGATTCACCAAGCTCTACGAACGAATCAACCACGAGATGGAAGAAGAAGCAGGCCATGCTGACGCGTTGATGCGCCGGATCCTGATGCTTGAAGGTACGCCACGCATGCGTCCGGATGATCTGGATGTCGGCACCACCGTCCCGGAGATGCTCGAAGCCGATCTGCGCCTTGAGTACAAAGTCCGTGCGGCATTGTGCAAAGGCATCGAGCTCTGCGAACAGCACAACGACTACGTCAGCCGTGAGATATTGCGCGTTCAGCTCCACGATACCGAAGAAGATCACACCTACTGGCTGGAAAAGCAGTTGGGCCTGATCAAGCTAATCGGTCTCCAGAACTACCTGCAATCCCACACCTGACATGTAATACAAAAAAGCCCCTGTCACTGACGAAGTGACAGGGGCTTTTTCATGCTCGGTGTCTAGGCCCGATCACGGATCAGCAGTGGCTTGAGGTAATGGCCGGTGTGAGATTGCTTCATCTCGGCCACTTCCTCGGGCGTGCCGGTGGCAATGATCTGGCCACCCTTGGAACCACCCTCAGGCCCGAGATCGACCAGCCAGTCGGCAGTCTTGATCACGTCAAGGTTGTGCTCGATCACCACCACGGTGTTGCCGTGGTCGCGCAGGCGATGCAGGACGTCGAGCAATTGCTGGATATCCGCGAAGTGCAGGCCCGTGGTCGGCTCGTCGAGGATGTACAGCGTCTTGCCGGTATCGCGTTTGGACAACTCACGGGACAGTTTGACCCGCTGGGCCTCACCACCGGACAAGGTCGTAGCCGACTGCCCCAGCTTGATGTACGACAGCCCCACATCCATCAAGGTTTGCAGCTTGCGCGCGAGTGCCGGTACCGCGTCGAAGAACACTCGAGCCTCTTCGATGGTCATCTCGAGAGTTTCGTGGATGTTCTTGCCCTTGTATTTGATCTCAAGGGTTTCGCGGTTGTAGCGTTTGCTCTTGCACACGTCGCACGGAACATAGATATCCGGCAGGAAGTGCATTTCAACCTTGATCAGGCCATCACCCTGGCACGCCTCGCAGCGACCGCCCTTGACGTTGAACGAGAAACGCCCCGGGCCGTAGCCTCGGGAACGCGACTCGGGCACGCCGGCGAACAGTTCCCGGATCGGGGTGAACAGCCCGGTATAAGTTGCCGGGTTGGACCGTGGTGTGCGCCCAATCGGGCTCTGATCAATGTCGACCACTTTGTCCAGATGTTCCAGGCCCTTGATGCTGTCGTGCGCGGCTGCTTCCAGAGTGGTCGCACCGTTGAGTGCGGTAGCGCTCAGCGGGAACAGGGTGTTGTTGATCAGGGTCGATTTGCCCGAGCCGGAAACACCCGTCACGCAAGTCAGCAGGCCGATCGGAATTTCCAGATCGACGTCGCGCAGGTTGTTGCCCCGTGCACCCTTGAGCGCCAGAACCTGTTTCTTGTTGCGCGGTGTACGCTTGGCCGGCACCTCGATCTTCACCCGGCCCGACAGGTATTTGCCGGTCAGGGAATCAGGGTGCGCCATGACTTCGGCTGGCGTACCTTCGGCAACGATCTGTCCGCCATGCACACCGGCACCGGGGCCGATATCCACGACATAGTCAGCCAGGCGAATCGCGTCTTCGTCGTGCTCGACCACAATCACTGTGTTGCCGATGTCGCGCAGGTGTTTGAGTGTGCCGAGCAGCCGGTCGTTATCACGCTGGTGCAAGCCGATGGAAGGCTCATCGAGGATATACAGAACGCCCACCAGGCCGGCACCGATCTGGCTGGCCAGCCGGATCCGCTGTGCTTCGCCGCCGGACAACGTGTCGGCACTGCGATCCAGCGACAGATAGTCCAGGCCCACGTTGACCAGAAACTGCAGGCGCTCGCGGATTTCCTTGAGAATCTTGTCCGCGATTTCGCCACGACGGCCAGTCATTTTCAGTTCGCCGAAGTATTCACATGCATCGCCAATCGGCAGATTGGTCACTGCCGGCAGCGTTTTTTCGCCGACCCAGACATGCCGAGCCTCACGACGCAGACGGGTGCCACGGCAGTCCGGGCAAGACTGAGTGCTGAGGAACTTGGCCAGCTCTTCACGCACGCTCGCCGATTCGGTTTCGCGGTAGCGACGCTCGAGGTTCGGCACGATGCCTTCGAACGGGTGCGAACGTTTGACGATATCGCCACGGTCGTTCAGGTATTTGAAGTCGACGTTCTGCGAGCCGCTGCCGTGCAGGATGAATTTCTGCTGATCGGCTGGCAGTTCGTTGAAGGGCACTTCGAGGCTGAACCCGTAATGCGAAGCCAATGAGCCCAGCATCTGGAAGTAGTAGACGTTGCGCCTGTCCCAGCCGCGAATGGCCCCTTCGGCCAGGGTCAGATCACCATTGACCAGTCGCTTGATGTCGAAGAATTGCTTCACGCCCAGGCCATCGCAAGTCGGGCAGGCGCCGGCCGGGTTGTTGAAGGAAAACAGTTTTGGTTCGAGCTCGCTGATCGCGTGGCCGCAGATCGGGCAGGCGAAACGCGCGGAGAAGATCATCTCTTCGCCCGGCTCATCGTCCATCGGCGCCACGAGGGCAATGCCGTCCGCCAGTTTGAGTGCGGTCTCGAACGATTCGGCCAAACGCTGCTGCAGATCGGCGCGAACCTTGAAACGGTCGACAATCACGTCGATCGAATGCTTCTTCTGTTTATCCAGTTTCGGCAGCTCGTCGAGCTCGCAGATCCGGCCATTGACCCGGGCACGGACGAAGCCCTGAGCGCGCAGCTCTTCAAACACCGACAAGTGTTCGCCTTTGCGCTCGCGGATCACCGGGGCCAGCAACATCAATTTGCTGCCTTCCGGCTGGGCCAGTACCAGGTCGACCATCTGGCTGACGGTCTGTGCTTCCAGTGGAATGTCGTGGTCGGGGCAGCGGGGCGTACCGACGCGTGCATACAGCAGGCGCAGATAGTCGTAGATTTCGGTGATGGTGCCGACCGTGGAGCGGGGGTTGTGCGAGGTCGATTTCTGTTCGATGGAAATCGCAGGCGACAGGCCTTCGATGGTGTCGACGTCGGGTTTTTCCATCATCGACAGGAACTGCCGGGCGTAAGCCGACAGGGATTCGACATAGCGGCGCTGACCTTCGGCGTAGAGTGTGTCGAAGGCCAGGGACGACTTGCCGGATCCGGACAGGCCGGTGATGACGATCAGCTTGTCCCGTGGCAGGGTCAGGTCGATGTTCTTCAGGTTGTGGGTACGGGCCCCACGTATCAGGATCTTGTCCAAAGTGGCCTCGCTCGGCGGGCGTCGAAAACGTAGGAGTATACGGGCAAATACTGGATGGATGCACACTATCAAGCGCAGCGTTTTTTGCCTTGCATGAAGAGAGTTTCATGTAGGCGTGTCATAGCGTCGCGATATACCCCGTCTTCCGATGGGACTGGTAGAATCGCCGCCGGTTCACACGAGGTTTTTCCATGCACGATCCCCACAGCGAACGCATGAGTGGCAGCGAGACCCGCGCGGCGAGCGGTCTGGCCCTGGTGTTCGCCTTCCGTATGCTTGGCATGTTCATGGTGTTGCCAGTACTGGCGACCTACGGCATGGATCTGGCAGGCGCGACCCCGGCCCTGATCGGGCTGGCAATTGGTGCTTACGGCCTGACCCAGGCGATTTTTCAGATTCCGTTCGGGATCATTTCCGACCGCATTGGCCGCCGGCCGGTCATTTACCTGGGGCTGATCGTCTTCGCCCTCGGCAGTGTGCTGGCGTCCCAGGCCGATTCGATCTGGGGCGTGATCGCCGGGCGGATCCTGCAGGGCGCCGGCGCGATCTCCGCCGCGGTCATGGCCTTGCTCTCCGACCTGACCCGTGAACAGCACCGCACCAAAGCGATGGCGATGATCGGCATGACCATCGGTTTGTCCTTCGCTGTGGCGATGGTGGTCGGGCCGCTGCTGACCCGGGTTTTCGGTTTGTCCGGACTGTTCCTCGCTACAGGCGGCATGGCACTGATCGGGATCCTGATCATCATGTTCATGGTGCCGCGCTCAACCGGGCCGTTGCAGCATCGTGAGTCCGGCGTGGCGCGTCAGGCGCTGCTGCCGACGCTCAAGCATCCCGATCTGCTGCGCCTCGATCTTGGCATCTTTGTATTGCACGCGATGCTCATGTCGAGCTTCGTCGCGCTGCCCTTGGCCCTGGTGGAAAAAGCCGGGTTGCCCAAGGAGCAGCATTGGTGGGTTTACCTGACCGCGCTGCTGATTTCTTTCTTCGCCATGATCCCGTTCATCATCTATGGCGAGAAGAAACGCAAAATGAAACGAATCTTGCTCGGCGCCGTCATGACGCTGATGCTGACTGAGCTATTCTTCTGGAAGTTCGGTGACAGCCTGCGGGCTCTGGTGATCGGCACGGTGGTGTTCTTCACCGCGTTCAATCTGCTGGAGGCTTCTCTGCCGTCGCTGATCAGCAAGGTTTCACCGGCAGGTGGCAAGGGCACGGCCATGGGCGTGTATTCCACCAGTCAGTTCCTCGGTTCGGCACTCGGCGGGATACTCGGCGGCTGGCTGTTTCAGCATGGCGGTCTGTCGGTTGTGTTCCTCGGATGTGCGGGGCTGGCTGCCATCTGGCTGGCCTTTGCTGTTACCATGCGCGAACCTCCCTACGTGACGAGCCTGCGCTTGCCGTTGTCGCCCGAGGCGATCCGCGAAGCGGGTCTGGTCGAGCGCCTCAAGGCCCTCGTGGGGGTAACCGATGCAGTGATAGTTGCGGATGAAGCGGCTGTTTACATCAAACTGGACAAAGAATTAGTGGATCGCGACACCCTCGAACGCCTGGTGAACAACCCGGCCGGGGCTGCTTGCGAAGCCTAGGAGAACGTTATGGCCCGTGGGGTTAACAAAGTCATATTGGTCGGCACTTGCGGCCAGGATCCCGAAGTTCGCTACCTGCCTAACGGTAACGCCGTGACCAACCTGAGTCTGGCAACCAGCGAACAGTGGACCGACAAGCAAACCGGTCAGAAGGTCGAGAAGACCGAGTGGCACCGTGTTTCGATGTTCGGCAAGGTGGCCGAGATCGCCGGTGAGTACCTGCGCAAAGGTTCGCAGGTCTACATCGAAGGCAAGCTGCAGACCCGCGAGTGGGAAAAAGACGGTATCAAGCGTTACACCACCGAAATCGTGGTCGACATGCAAGGCACCATGCAACTGCTCGGCGGCCGTCCACAACAGGGCGACCAACAAGGCGGCGGCAACAACTATCAGCAGTCCGCTCCAACGCCACGTCAGCAGGCTCCACGCCCGCAGCAGTCGGCGCCACAGCAGCGTTCGGCCCCGGCTCCACAGCAGGCCGCACCGCAACCGGCTCCGGATTTCGACAGCTTCGATGACGATATTCCGTTCTAATTCTTGGCTGCATACGATCTAAATAAAAAGGCCCGTCGTTCAACGCGACAGGCCTTTTTTGTGGGCGGTGGTTTGTCAGTCAAGAATCAAATGCGGCAGAAACCGGCTTGAATCCTTGGTGATCAGACTGTTGTCCTCACGCACGCCAATACCCGCCGCCTGATCGCCAATCACCCAGGAGCCGATCAGCGTGTAGCTGTTACCGAACTTCGGCAGTGGTGCGAACTCCTGAAGGATAAATGGCGCATCGGTGTAGGGCCCATCTTCTTTGACGATCAGACCTTGCGCGGTTTGCAGTTCGATGTTTGCACCTTCCCGGGAGAAGTACGGTTTGCGCACCCAGCCTTTGGGCACGGCACTGGCCGGGTTCGGATCGAGGTGCGCTGCGAGCAGATTCGGATGGCCTTTGTGCAACTCCCACAACAGCGGCAGTGCGCCTTTGTTCGACAGGATCGCTTTCCACGCAGGCTCGAAAAACTGCGTATCGCACTCGGCAATCGCCGCGCCGAACGGTTCATGGAAGATGAATTCCCAGGCGTGCAGCTTGAACAGGTGCGGGATCCAGCGATCTTGCAGGTCGACAAAGCGGCCCTCGGCCGTCAGGCCAATGTCTTCGATGTCGATGTGCCGGGATTCGATGCCGACCTTTTCCGCGATCAGTCGCAGGTAATCGGTGGTGCCTTTATCCTCGACCGAGTCTTTCATTGAGGCAAAGTAGAAAGGTCGCTTGAGCTGCAACTCGGCAAAGGCTTGATGCAGCTTGGTGTCGATGCTGTTGAACTGGTCGGCATGGCTGGGCAGCGTGCCGCGCTCAATGCATTGCTCCAGCCAACCCCACTGGAACGCCGCCGCCTCGTAAAGGCTGGTTGGCGTGTCGTAGTTGAGTTCCAGCAGTTTCGCCGGGCCGTTGCCGCTGTAGGAAAAGTCCATGCGCCCGTACAGATGCGGATGTCCTTCCAGCCAGGACGTTCGGATCATGTCGTAGTACGCAGGCGGGATGCTCAGGCGATTCAGCAGTTCTTCGCTGTGTACCACGCGGTCGACCAGGTCCATGCACATCTCGTGCAGTTCGGTGGTCGGGTCCTCGAGATCGTTTTCGATTTGCGCGAGCGTGAACTGGTAGTACGCGCTTTCGTCCCAGTAGGGCTCGTCGTCGATGGTGTGGAACATAAAGCCGAGGCTCTCGGCCGTTTGTTTCCAGTCGGGGCGCTCGGCGCAGTGGACCTTTTTCATCGTCAGCTGCTCGAGCGGCCGGAACTGCTGCCCCAACCACCCCAACCGCTGCGGGCACTGGACTGGCTGCCAAAACCGCCACGGGAGGTGGAGGAGGCGACGTTCACCGGTTTGCTTTTGCTGCTCTCGTAGGTCGGTTGGCTACGGGGCGCCGACTCGATTCTTTTTGACTGCGTCGAGGTGTTGTAGGGCTGGCGCGTATCGCGGTCGCGATAGACCGTGCGATTCGAGTTGTTGCTCATCGCGTTGCCGATCAGCCATCCGCTCAGCCAGCCGCCGCCACTCGAGGTGTGGGAAGTGTTTTGCACATTCTGGGCAGCCGTCGTGTCACCGGCCGGCATCTGCGCATCGGCGATGGCGTCGAGATTTTGTGGGGTTTCACCGTTCTGCGGCACTTTGAAACCGCCGAGTTTCGGCACGAAGCGGCCGTCGGAGTTTTTCTGGCACCAGTCGGCAGCAAAGTCCGCGTCGCACTTGGCCTTGTCGTCGTACGCCGGAGCGATACGCCGGTGTTCGGTGAGCGCCGCGACGTAGGCGTTGGAGCAGACGTCGGCTGCCACTTCGGCATCGACGCACTGCTCAACGCTCTGGAAATTGCGCGCCTGATCCACCGCTGCCGCTTCGCCGGAAATGGCCATGGCCACCGACGCGGCGAGGGACAACTGAACGTACTTGCTTCGTTTCATCTAAGGCTTCCTGCCGATCAGTTGGACGGTGTCATGCACGCAGCGTTGAGCATACCGACGCTGATCGCTACCGCTGCGACGTAGATGCCGGAAGCGATTTCACCGCTGGCGATGCGCTGGGAAGTGCCTTTGAGCACCAGGCCAGTGGCGAGAAACGCCAGCAGTTGCACTGCTGCGGCAATCACGGCCCAGAGCACGAAGTCGAGGACGTTGACCGAATAGGCGATCACGTTGCTGGCAGGAATGGCGAAACCGATGATTGCACCGGACAGCGCAATGGCGGCGGCCGTGTTGCCGGAGCGGATCAGCTCGAATTCCTTGTGCGGGGTGATGCGCGTGTAGACGAATTGAAACAGCATGAACAGCAACACGGCGCCGATCAGGTAAACGATGAAACCGGTCAGAGCGGTCTTGTTCAGCGAGACAGCCAGCACTTCCAGCATGAAAAGCGTCCTTATTTAAATGGTGCTCAGGTCAGTCGTGTATAGCGAAATGCCGAGCGAGGTGCTCAGGCTGACGGTGCCTTCTTCGTCTTGTTCGACGGAGAACAACAACAGCTCGCGACGATCGGTCAGGCCGGTCTCGCGGGCGTAAAGCATGGCGTGGTGTTCGATGGTGTAGCTCTCGTCCGGGTTGACCACCTGCTCGGTCAGCGGCACCAGTTCGGTCTGGCCTTGTTCGGTGCCCCACTCGCGGGTGAATTCGACACCTTCGTGGGTGTAGGTCGGCAAACCGATCAGGCTGTTGGGGCCGGCCAGTCGCTGCAGTTCGGCGTCACTGTTGACTGTCACGTAACTGAGGTAGTTGAACAGGATGACCGATTCGATCTGATCATCGCCGGTGACGTGGATCTGTACCCAGAAATCCTCGTCGTTCATGTAATAGCGGTGCAGTTTATTGGACTGGCCGAGGTCGACCCAGCCTGCGCTCCAGATCGCCTGATCGAAGGGGACTCGTACCGAAGTCGAACCGTCGAGCAGCAGGGCCAGCGTCGAATCGAATCTGACGCCTTTGCCTTGGGCCATCCCGAGTGGGCCACTGGCGACGGTGGGTGTTGGCGCAGCGGTCTGCCAGTTGCTGGTGCCCAGCAAATCTTTAAACCATCCCATGGGTACGTTCCTTGAAGCGGGTGGAGGTGTTCGTCGTAAAAAGCGCCGCTAGTGTACCGGGCCGAGCGACGAACGAGCAGCGTCATTTGCTCAGCACAAACCCTGTGGGAGCGGGGTTGTTCGCCCCCACAGGGTTTTTATCGCGGTGTTACTGAGCGGATTTCTGCTTAAGGCGTTCAAGAATCGCATTGGCGCTGCCTTCATTCGGCGTGATGCCGGCGTCGCGCAGTTTACGATCCAGGTCGTTGCCGGTTGAAGCGTCTGCCAGTTCATCGGCCGCACTCAGTTCGGCAGCGCGTTGCTGCTGCTTGGCTTGCAGGCGGTTCAGGGTGCCGACCGCGGTTTCCAGTTTGCCGTTGGCGCCGCCGCTGGCGATCGATGCGCTGACCTGGGCTTTCTGCACGCTGTCACGGGCCTTGGCCATGTCCACTTGTTGGCGCAGGCTCTTGATCCGGGCTTCGGCCTTGTTGATGTCCTTGCGCATGTTGTCGGCATAGTTGCCAAACTCGTCGCTTTGGGCTTTTTCGGCGGTCAGGTCGTTGGTCAGGGTCGAAATCGCTTCGGCCACTTCCATCGCCAGGTCTTCGCGACCGGCGTTCAGAGCCGAAACAGCCTTGGCTTCCAGATCCTTGATCTTGGCGTCGTACTCGCTCACGCGGTCGGCGGCCAGCTTGTGCTTGGCCATGATGGTGATCAATTCGCGACGGGCGTTCGACAGCGCGGTATCCGCATCGCGGATTTCCTGGTCGAGGATGCGCAGGGCCTGTTGGTCGACGATCGCTTCGCCGACTTCATTGGCGCCGCCGCGCAGTGCGGTGAACAACTTGCTCCAGATGGACTGAGTCATTGGATATTCCCTGTTGATTACTTGAAGAAGTGTTCGAAGGCTTCGCTGGCGCGCTGCACGTTATCGACCAGGGTTTTCACCTCGGTCACCACGTTGGTCAGGCTCGAGTCGGCGCTGAGGGCGCCAAACATGTTGTAGACGGTCTGCCCGTTCGGCATCGACTCGATACCGATCGACGACAGCGGGAACATTTCCCGGCTGCGCAGTACGGCGTCGTTGAAGGCGCGCACGTCGGTGATCGAATCGATGTCCACCAGCACGGTGTCGACGATGATCTGTGCGCCGGCCAGGGCGATGTGAATCGGCAGACCGCCGAATTCGTTCATTTCCAGCTTGATGCTGGGTTCGGAGCTCTGGATCAGAGACAGCGTGATCTCTTGCGAAGCGACCTCGTCCAGGGCCTTGAGGGCGTTGAAGAGGCTGTCGATATTCCAGTTGTTGCCTGCGCTCATGTAATTCTCCGACATGAAAGAGCCAGCCAGAATCGGTTGGCGTAGCTGTTGCTCCATTTGTTTGAGCAAGCTTCGGTTTTCCGGAAGCACCCAAGTTTCGTGTTTCACATAACCGGCAGCCGCCAGGCCCGCACGCATCTGCTTCATATAAAAGCTGGATGGTTTTTTCGCGGACGGTTTTGAGCGCACTCCCTTTGGGTCTGATGCGGTAGCGGGGGAGCGGCTTTTCATGGCATTGATTCCGTTATGAACATCTCACGCGTGGGCCACACTACACCAATTCAAAGTGCCATCAATGGCTCACGCGTGAGATTTTTCCGGCGCTCGCAAAAACGCCCGCAACGGGGCGGGCGCAGTTTATTTTGCAAAGTGTTTCCGGGAGCGTCAGCGCAGGAGGAACTCGTCGGTGGACACCACGCTGGCGTAAGCGAAGCCCAGGGCTGACATGAAGGCCGCGTGGACGTGGTCTGCCGGTACGGTCATGCCGTTGAACTCCAGATCGCGGCTGGCGCAGGCGTCGTGAATCACCGTGACGTCATAGCCCAGATCCGCCGCCGCACGGGTGATGCCGTCGATGCACACGTGGCTCATGCTGCCGACCACCACCAGTTCCTTGATGCCTTGTTCGTCGAGAATCGATTGCAACTCGGTTTCGCGGAACGCGTTGACGAAGTGTTTGAGTACCACGGGTTCGTCGGCACGATTGAGCACTTTGGGGTGCAGTTTGGCGCCGTCCGAGCCGGGGGTGAAAAACGCGGCGTCCGATGAGGTGAACTCATGTCGAATGAACACCACCGAATCGCCGGCTTCGCGGAAGGCTGCGATCAGTCGCGCGGCGTTGTCGGCAGCGGCGTCGGCACCGGTGAGCGGCCATTTGCCTTGGGGGAAGTAGTCATTCTGGATATCGACTACGATGAGCGCTTGCTTGGCCATGGGTGTGTCCTCGATGGATTGTCTGGAAGTGCCTTCAGTATTGGCGCTGCCGAGCGACTCGAGGATTGGCCGCACCGACAATAGACAGGGGAAAACTGACAATGGGCGCACAAAGGGCTGCCGTGGCCGGGTTGGGCGTGCTGATTTATCCCGGCGCGCAAATGGCGGCCGTGCACGGTTTGACTGATCTGTTCGCGGTGGCGAACGGGATTGCCGCCGAGCATGAGGCTGCGCAACTGCCGTTACTGCGGGTCAGTCATTGGCAGGTTGAAGGCGATCAGGCGCCGAAGCGGGTTTTCGACAGTTGTACGGGGGGCGAAAGCGAATTGCTGGCGGTACTGATTCCACCCTCGATCGGTGGTTTCTGCGAAGCTCAGGCATCAACCGGGTTGCTGCACTGGCTGCGTGAACAACACGCCCGTGGCGCAACGCTTGGCGGCGTCTGCGCAGGCTCTTTTCTGCTGGCGGAGAGCGGTCTGCTCGACGGCCGCAGCGCCACCAGTCACTGGACCTCGGCCAAGGTCTTCGCCGAACGCTATCCGAACATCAGACTCAACGCCGATGCACCGATTGTCGATGACGGCGACCTGATCACCACGGCCGGGCTGATGGCTTGGTCGGAGTTGGGGCTGCGTCTGGTCGACAGGCTGTTGGGCCCGAGCATCGCTACCGCTACTGCGCGGTTTCTGGTGATCGAACACAGCGACAGCGCCAGTGAGTGCGGCAGTCATTTTGCGCCGATCCTCGGTCATGGCGATGCGCCGATTCTCAAGGTTCAGCATTGGCTGCAAAGCACTGGCGCGACGGATGTTTCGCTGACGGCAATGGCCGAACGCGCGGGGTTGGAGGAGCGCACATTCCTGCGCCGCTTCCGCGCCGCGACCGGGTTGAAACCGACCGAATACTGTCAGCATTTACGCGTCGGCAAGGCACGCGAGATGCTTGAATTCACCAACGGTACGATTGATCACATTGCCTGGAAGGTGGGGTATCAAGACCCGGGAGCGTTTCGGGCGACCTTCAAGAAAGTTACCGGGCTGGCGCCCAGTGATTATCGCGCGCGGTTTGGTGTCACTGCGCCAGTGAAAACACCGAGTACCTGATTGGGGGCTGCTCGTGACGAAGCCGGCAGCCTCAAAACAACATCAGGAAGGCGTCTTTTCGATCTGCAGCGCTTTGGCCTTGGCCTCCACCACCAGATACATCACGAGCGTAATCAACAACGGCAACAGAAAATAAATCGCCCGATAGGCCAGTAACCCCGCCACCAGACTGCCCCGCGACGCTTCGTGTTGCAGCAGTGCAACGAACACTGCTTCCAGTACGCCCAACCCCGCCGGAATGTGAGTAATGACCCCGGCAATCGCACTGATCAACAGCACGCCGAGCACCAGCGGATAGTCGAGCTTGCTCGGTAGCAAGGTGAAGATCACCGCCGCCATCAACGACCAGTTCAGCGCGCCCAGCAGCAGTTGCAGCAAGGCCATGCGCAGCGACGGCAGGTTGATTTCCACGCCGCGAATCGACCACTCGCGGCGCTTGGAGAACTGGCACGCGGCCAGATACCCGGCACTGATCAACAGCAACACCACACCGATACCCTGCAGCGCTGTGGTGCTGACTTTCCAGCCCGGCGGCATGCTCACCAGTCCACTGCTGAACACCACGCCTGCGATGGTCATGTAGCCGAACCAGTTGGTCGCTAGGCTCAGCCCGAGGATTTTGGCAATGTTGCTGTTGCTCACGCCCAGACGCGAGTACAGCCGGTAACGCATGGCTATGCCGCCAACCCAGGCACTCAGATTCAGGTTGAACGCATAGCTGATGATCCCCACCGGCAGGATCTGTTTCCAGGTCAGGTCCTGGCGAATGTAGGTGCGGCCGATCAGGTCGAAACTGGCGTACGTCAGAAAGCTCAGCAGCGTCAGGCCGGCGGCAATGATCAGCGTGCGCAGCTTGAAATCGGCGAGAGTTTCCAACACGTCGGCCCACTCGATACGGCGGGCGAAAAGCGTCAGCAATACTATCAGCGCGAGGAAAAACAGCACGGTCAACGGACGTTTCCACTTGCTCCAGCGTGAGTGCGCGGCGGGCGCTGAATGGCCGCTCGATTGCGCTTGGGTATGACTCATGAGCGGTCACCTCGAAACGGCTTGAGCCTGGGTTTGTGTGCCGGTAGCCAACCGGCCATCGCCGGAAAATGCCGCAGAAAGTGGAACACCAGAAAGCCCACGGTCATGTGCCAGATTCGTCCGCGTGGAACCATGGCCGGATCTACCGTCTGGCAATGGTTGAGGCTCAGGTTTTCGAGGCGCTCGAACAGGTCACGGTTAAAGGCGCGATCGCGGATCACGACGTTGGCTTCCAGGTTCAGCGACAGACTGAGCGGGTCAAGATTGCTTGAGCCGACCGTGCTCCAGTCCTCATCCACCAGCGCGACTTTGCCGTGCAGCGGGCGCTGACAATACTCGTGGATTTTCACCCCGGCCTTGAGCAGATAGTCATAGGTCATGCGCGCCGCGATTTTGGCCACCAGCACATCCGGTTCACCTTGCAGAATCAGCCGAACATCGACGCCGCGCCGCGCTGCATTGCGAATTTCCTTCAGCAAGCGGTAGCCGGGAAAGAAGTAAGCGTTGGCGATCACCACTCGCCGCTGAGCACTGCGCACGGCCTGTAAATACACGTCTTCGATGTCGGTGTGGTGCTGGTTGTTGTCGCGAAACACCAGGCGCACCTGACCATCGTGATCGGTGAAGGCCATTTCTGTCCGGCGCTGCCGGCGGCGTTGCCACCAGAATCTGGCACGTCCGGGTCGCCCGCTTTGCAACAGTGCGAAATGGTGAATGTCCGCCACGGCCGGGCCCTGAATCTGCACCGAATAATCCTGCTTGGCCTCGGGGCCGAAGTCGGCCAGGTGATCGCCGGAAAAGTTGATCCCGCCAATAAATGCAACCGTGCCGTCGACCACCACAATCTTGCGATGCAGGCGCCGAAACCAGTTGGTGCGAATGCCCAGATGTTTGGGGGCCGGATCGAACATCTGCAGATAGACGCCGGCCTCACTCAGTGCGGTGAGATAGCCGGTGGTCAACTCGCCACAACCGAAGCCGTCGAGGCTGACGGTCGTGCGCACGCCACGGCGGGCGGCGTCGATCAGGATTTGCTGCAACTCCTTGCCGACCTTGTCCTCGAAAACGATGAAGGTCTCCAGCAGGATCTCACTCTTGGCTGCACGCATCGCGTCGAACACGCGCGGGAAATACGCCTCGCCGTTTTCCAGCAGTTCGATGCGGTTGTTGCTCTGCCAGCGGTATTCGACATCGACGTGCCCGGGTTCGCGTATCGGCGGGGTGATGTTCACCGATTCCGCGGCGGACTTCTCCAGTGGTGCGCTGTTCATAGTTCGATCTCCACCGATAACGGTGCATGGTCGGAAAGGTGGGACCAGGGCCGGTTCGCCAGCACTTTTGGCTGACGGGTCTTGAGGTTGCGCACGTAGATGCGGTCCAGTCGCAGGGTCGGCAGACGCGCGGGAAAGCTGCGCGCCGGTTTGCCGTGATGTTCGGCGAACACTTCCCGCAAGCCGCAAGGCTTGAGCAATGCGTCGGCACGCTGGCGCCAGTCATTGAAGTCACCGGCGACGATTACTGGAGCATCGTCTGGCAGTTCGGCAAGGCGCTGCATCAGCAAGCCAAGCTGAGCGTTGCGGTGGCTTTCGCGCAGGCCCAGATGCACGCAGATCGCATGTACCTCGGTGCCATCGCCGGGCAGGCGCAGCACGCAATGCAACAAGCCACGGCTTTCGTGGCCGCTGATCGAGACGTCGAGGTTGTCATGGCGGATGATCTGGAATTTCGACAACACAGCGTTGCCGTGATCGCCCTCCGGATACACCGCATTGCGCCCATAAGCGAACTGCGGCCAGAGGCTGTCGGCGAGGAATTCGTACTGCGGCATCGTCGGCCAGTTGTTATAGCGCTTGGGATGGAGTTCGTGGGTGCCGTGGACTTCCTGCAGGAACACCACGTCGGCGGCCACACTGCGCACCGCTTCGCGCAACTCCGGCAGGATGAATCGCCGATTGAGTGCGGTGAAACCCTTGTGCGTGTTAACCGTCAGCACAGTGAAGCTGCGTACCGATGGCACGACGACCGATCCTTCATCGGTGAAACCGACCGGTTCCGGAATGCTCATGGCAGCCCCCGCGAGGCGAATGCCAGCCCATGAGGGGCGAAATCCCCGCGCCACGGGGCGTAGCGCCAGTCGAAAATGCCGATATGAATCGTTGCCATGCCGCCCTCCCGTCGAAAGTCCCCGTACAGCCTCAGTGTGTTGATGACTGCGGGCGGTTCGGGAAAGTTTCGATGGCTTTACGGACGGTGCATTTTCGAGAAACCCCGTACACCCCGCTCCCGCAAAAGGAGTGTGCGCCGCAGCACCGGTGGCGGCCAGCGATGGGGCAGTTGCTCGTACACAAATTCCGGCCATCGACACTTTACGGGTGACGGTTGCGCACTAAACCCGCAAAATGCAACGATTCCGGCAATTATCGACGACGGGGCCACAAGCAACGTCGCCAAAGCCATCGTTCCAATCAGACTGGGCCTGCTGACTCTATGCGAATGCGCCTTATGTTACTGGGCGGCGGAAATGCCCTTGGGCAGGCGCTGATTCGCCTCGGTGCGGAAGAAGACATCGGTTTCCTCGCCCCCCGCCCGCCCGAAGACGGCTGGGATGCCGCGAGCCTGACGCAACTGCTCGACGACACCCGTCCCGATGCGTTGATCAACCTCGCCTACTATTTCGACTGGTTCCAGGCCGAGACCGTCAGCGAAAGCCGCATGGCCGGGCAGGAGCGCGCTATCGAGCGTCTGGCCGAACTGTGCCGGCACCACAACATCGTCCTCGTGCAGCCGTCCAGTTATCGCGTGTTCGACGGCTCACGTGCCACGGCCTACAGCGAAAAAGACGAACCAGTGCCGCTGGGTTTGCGTGGTCAGGCCTTGTGGCGCATCGAGCAAAGTGTGCGTGCAGCGTGTCCGCAGCATGTGTTGTTGCGTTTTGGCTGGCTGCTCGATGACAGCCCTGATGGCACCCTCGGGCGTTTTCTTGCCCGTGCCGAGCAACCGGAAGAGTTGCTCCTGGCCGATGATCGTCGCGGCAATCCGACGCCAGTCGATGACGCCGCACGGGTGATCATTTCGGTGCTCAAGCAACTCGATTGCGCCGCGCCGCTGTGGGGCACTTATCACTACGCCGGCCACGAGGCGACCACACCGCTGGCGCTGGGCCAGGCGATTCTGACCGAGGCCCGCAGCCTGCACGCGCTGGCCATCGAAGCACCGACCGCTCAGGCTCACGCCGCGCGGCCGGACGCCGCCGAGGAACCGCAACACGCGGTCCTGGCCTGCAAGAAAATTCTGCACACATTCGGGATCAAGCCGCGCGCCTGGCGTGCCGCGCTCCCGGGCTTACTGGATAGGTTTTACCGACATGGCTGAAGGGACTGTTTTAATCACCGGCGGCGCGGGTTTCATTGGCTCGCACCTGACCGACGCATTGCTTGCTCAAGGCCATTCGGTGCGAATTCTCGATGACTTGTCGACCGGCAAACGCAGCAATCTGCCGCTGGACAACCCCAGGGTCGAGTTGATTGTCGGTGATGTGGCTGACGCAGTGCTGGTCACCCAAGCGATGCAGGGTTGCAGCGCCGTAGCGCACCTGGCGGCCGTGGCCTCGGTGCAAGCGTCGGTGGATGACCCGGTGAAGACTCACCAGAGCAATTTCATCGGCACGCTGAACGTTTGCGAAGCGATGCGCCTGGCCGGGGTCAAACGTGTGTTGTACGCCTCCAGCGCGGCGGTGTACGGCAACAATGGCGAGGGCGAATCAATTGATGAAGACACGCCAAAAGCCCCGCTGACGCCCTACGCGTCGGACAAACTGGCTGGCGAGCATTATTTTGATTTCTACCGCCGTCAGCACGCTTTGGAACCGGTGGTTTTCCGCTTCTTCAACATCTTCGGCCCACGCCAGGATCCGTCCTCACCGTATTCCGGGGTCATCAGCATCTTCAGCGAACGTGCGCAGAAAGGCTTGCCGATCACCGTGTTCGGCGATGGCGAGCAGACGCGGGACTTTCTGTATGTCGAGGATCTGGTTGACCTGTTGGTGCAGGCGATCCAGAGGCCTGAAGTGGAAGTCGGTGCGGTGAATGTCGGCTGGAATCAGGCGATGAGCCTCAAGCAGATGCTTGCGGAACTGGAAACCGTCGTCGGTGAATTGCCAGCGGTCAGCTTCGGCCCGGCCCGCTCCGGTGATATCCGCCATTCGCGGGCGAATAACACCCGGTTGCTTGAGCGTTTCAAGTTGCCCCGGCAGACGCCGATGAGCGTTGGTCTGGCGCGGTTGCTCGGCAAGTAAGTTTGTTTCAGACATGAAAAAGGCGCCCTGTGACAGGCGCCTTTTTCACGGCCGGAATTTGTCGCTATCCCTGTGGCGAGGGGATTTTCCCCCGGTCAACCGCAAAGCAGTTGCCGTCAGTTTCAAGCCTGCTCACCACCAAGCCTCATTCACCACCACGTGAACGTTCGGTCAATCGACTTAGAACTTATAGCCCAAACCCACCATGTAGATGAACGGATCAACATCCACATTCACCCGTGCGCGAGTACCGGGCGCCACGGCGTTGTTCTCGACGGTGGCGCGGGTATCGATGTCGATGTAGCGCACTTGGGCGTTGAGCATGATTTTGTCGGTCAGCATGTAGTCCGCGCCGACCTGCCAGGCCAGGCCCCAGGAGTTTTTCGCCTTGAAGTTGCTGAAGCCGTTGGCGCTGGCTTCGCTGCCGACGTGCTCGTCGTAGATCCAGGTGTAGTTGATGCCGCCGCCCACGTACGGTTGGAACGGCGATTTCGAATCCAGCGGGTAGTAGACGACGCTGAGGGTCGGTGGCAGGTGTTTCAGTGTGCCGAGCTTGCCGTTGGCTGCTGCCAGGCCGGTGCCTTTGAGCTTCACGTCATGTTCGAACGGCGTGGCCGCGAGCAACTCAATGCCGACGTGGTTGGTGAGCATGTAAGCGAAGTTCAGGCCCAGTTGAGTGTCGCTGCTCATGGTCGCCTTGCCGCCCAGATTGGTGCCGCTCAACGGCCCCTGATCGACCTTGACGCTGGAGCTGTCGGCCTTCGGGTTGACGGTGATCGCACCGGCACGAATCAGGATGTCACCGGCATCGTGGGCGTGGGCGAGCGGGGCTGCGAGCGCGAGGGCAAACAGCGAAGCGCTGAGCAAGGACTTGTTCATGGGGGCTCCGAAAGGACGTTAAAAATGTTTGATGTCCTATGGTACGAAGCCAACTGATACGGTCTTTTGACTCAGCTCAATGAAACAGTGAAGGGGCTGATTTGTGTGGAACCTTGCATCAACACAAATCCCCTGTGGGAGCGGGCTTGCTCGCGAAGGCGTCCGCTCAAACAACACGAAACTAGCGGGACTCACTCCGGCAGCTCATACACATAAATCTTGTCCGCCTCCATCTGGTACCCCGCATCCGCCAGCTCGCTGCTCGAGGCTTTGACCTGCAACGGCCCCTCGACCCAATACGGCTGATACAGCTCATCGAGCTTCACGCCCAACTCACTTTTCACATGCACGATCTGGTTCGACGGCGGTGGCGGAACATGGATGCAGGCACCGAAGTAGGGGACCAGCAAAAAGTCCGTGGTGCGTCCTTCTTCATTCACTTCCAGCGGCACGATATACCCCGGCAGACGAATGTTCTGCCCGTCAAGTGACTGCACCACCGGGGCGTCGGGCAAATCCTGCTTGGCCGCTGGCGCCGACTCGGCGGACAACGCATCGCTCATCTTCGACAGGTCATGCAGCGGCGTCATGTTGGGCACTTCCGGCGCGGCGTCCGGCGGGATCATCTCCAACCAGGTCAGGTCTTTGGGCACCGCCGCCCACACGGGCAGGGCGACCAGTAACAGCAGCGCGAGCATGGCGCGGGGCATGGTGAACATCCTCATAAACGGATCGACAGGCCATCGGCCAAGGATTGGCGATACGCGCGCCAGGCCGGCACGCTGCCCATCAGCAGCGCGGCCGCCAGAATGCCACCGAGCAGTGTCCATTCATACTCGCTCGGCCACGCCAGCGGCAGATACAAACCGTAATTGGCCTGCACGTAACCCTGCGCGGCGGCGATGCCGATGTACAGCAACCCCAGCCCAGCAATCACCCCGGCAAACGCCAGCGCAAACGCCTCCAGCACCAGCAGGCTTGCGATGTGCCACGGCCTCGCACCGACCGAACGCAGAATCGCCATCTCGCGACGGCGCTCGTTGAGGCTGGTGAGAATCGCTGTGAGCATGCCGATCAACCCGGTCAGCACCACGAACAGCGAGACCACGAACAGTGCTTTTTCAGCGGTGCTCATCAGGCTCCACAACTCCTGCAACGCCACGCCGGGCAGGATCGCCAACATCGGTTCACCACGGAATTCGTTGATCTCGCGTTGCAGCGCAAAGGTGGAAATCTTGCTGTTGAGGCCGAGCATGAACGCGGTGATCGCTTGCGGCGTCAGGTCCATGTTGCGCGCCTGATCGGCCGTGATCCGCCCATTGCCCCGCGCCGGCACGCCGTTGTGCCAGTCGATGTGGATGGCCTCCATGCCGCCAAGGCTGATGTGCAACGTACGATCCACCGGGGTGCCGGTGCGTTTGAGAATGCCGACCACGGTGAACGGTTTGTCGTCGTGTTTGACCAGACTGATTGCCGCCACGCCGTGGGCCAGCACCAGTTTGTCGCCGAGTTTGTAGTGCAGGGCATCGGCCACTTCTGCACCGAGTACCACCTCGAACGGATCGGTGGCGAAGGCGCGCCCCTTCGCGAGTTCCAGGTGTTGCCGGCGACCGTACTGGTAATGCTCGAAATACGCTTGGGTGGTGCCCATTACCCGATAACCGCGATGGGAATCGCCGAGGGACATGGGGATCGCCCATTTCACTTTCGGGTTATTGGCAAAGTGTTCGAAGCTGTCCCAACGGATGTTGTTGGTGGCGTTGCCGATGCGGAACACCGAGTACAACAACAGATTCACCGAACCGGAGCGGGCGCCGACGATCAGGTCGGTGCCGCTGATGGTGCTGGCGAAACTGGCTTTGGCCTCGGTGCGCACGCGCTCGACGGCAAGCAGCAAGCAGACCGACAGGGCGATGGCGAACGCGGTCAGCAAAGCGGTAAAGCGGCGGTTGGCCAGGCTGGCCATGGCCAGACGAAACAGATACATCTCAGACCTCGGCAGACGTGGCGGCGCGATTGAGTTCGGCCAGGGACAGGTGACGGTCGAACAGCGGGGCCAGACTCTGGTCGTGACTGACAAACAGCAGACTCGAACCGGCCTCGCGGCATTCGGCGAACAGCAAGCGGATAAAGTTTTCCCGAGCGTCGTAATCCAGCGCCGAAGTCGGTTCGTCAGCGATCACCAATTCTGGCTGGCCGATCAAGGCGCGGGCGGCGGCGACTCGTTGTTGCTGGCCGATCGACAGCGAATCGGCACGACGGCTGAGGATGCTCTCGTCCTTCAGGCCCAGGTGGGCGAGCAGGGTGGCGGCGGCTTGATCGACGCTGCCATGGCGCTGTTTGGCCCGTTCGGCGCGCAGTCTGGAAAAGTGGCAGGGTAGCTCGACGTTCTCGCGCACCGAGAGAAATGGCAGCAAGTTGAACTGCTGGAAGATGTAGCCGGTGTGATCGACGCGGAACGTATCGCGGGCACCGGCGGAGAGTGCGGTCAGCTCCTGGCCGAGCAGGCGAATGCTGCCGCGATCGGGTTTCTGTACCCCGCCGAGCAAGCCAAGCAGGGTGGTCTTGCCGCTGCCGCTGGGGCCTTTGAGGAACAGGGTTTCGCCCGGTTCCAGACGAAACGCCGGGATGTCCAGCAGCGGCGGGTGGCCGGGCCAACTGAAGCCCAGGTCGGACAGTTCGATGAGTGCTTGGGTCATGGCGCCAGTTTCATGGAGTGAACACATACCCCCTTGTGGGAGTTTCGCAGTAATCAGAACTTAAGCGCGGCAGCCTTGGCCGTTACTTCAGTGCCCTGCTGGCCGCTGGCGCTGATCAGTTGTACCTGAATTTTCTGGGTCGCCGGGAAGGTGTTGAAGATGTTCGCCAGATCCAGCGTCTTCAACGCGCCCGGGGCTGTGCAGTTGAACTGATAGTGAGCATGGATTTCGCTGTGGTCGTGGTGATGTTCGTGGCCGCCCTTGTCGGCTTCATCGTCGTCATGATCGTCGGCCTGCGGCTTGTCGCCGAACAGCGGGCTTTCCAGTTCCTGGCTGACCACTTTGCAACCGGCAGCGGCAGGCAGGCTGAACAGCACCAGCGGTTTTTCGAGTTGCGCGCGGGCGGCGGCGACCTTGGTCTTGTCGGCCTCTGTGGAGGCGACGTGTTCGAAGCCGACCAGATTCATCGCCGGGCTTTCCAGTTCCAGCTCCAGTGTTTGCCCGTCGAGCGCAGCATTCAGGCGACCGACACCATGTTCATGCGCACCGAGGCTGCCGTGCTCATGGTCGTGATCGTGGTCATGTTCATCAGCCGCATGGGCGATGGCCAACGGCAACAGGGCAAACGGCAAAGCGAGCAGCAGACGACGCATGACGGTCTCCGGGAAGTAAAGTGAAGAGTTTGTTATGTAATCTTATAACGAAAGTGCGCAGAGTTTGCCCGTGCGCTTGGCGTTACACAAGTCCCGTGGGAGCATGCGTGTCAGAAAAGTGCGGGAGCGAACTCAATGTTGCGGATACGCGGAACCGTCGGCGCGGTGCCGGTGGATTTGACGGTGGAACTCGATGACAGCGACTGGGCGCGGCTCGGTTCGGCCATGAGCGGGCAGTTACCGACTGAGCAACCGCAGAGCGCAGCGGCGCCAGCGGTCAAACCGATGAATCAAGACGATGCCTTGTGGCAGGTCGCGCAGGATGTGTTGCGCAAGGCCGGGCAACTCAGTGGTCCGGATCTGCTCGATCAGTTGCAAGGACTGACCGGCAGTGCCACGGCGGGCAAGCGCCTGCTGGTGCGCTTGCGGCACAGTTCACAGGTAAAAGTGGCGAGCGGCGGGGATACGCCGCTCTACAGCTGGGTCGAGTGAGCGCTTAGTACAGCGCCGCAAACATTTTGCGTCGGTAGGCGGTCACCAGCGGGTGATCGTTACCCAACAACTCGAACACCTGCAGCAAGGTCTTGTGCGGCAAGCCTTCGCCATAGTTGCGGTTGCGGATGAACAGCTTGAGCATCGCCTCCAGCGCCGCTTCGTATTGCTGGCGAGCGAGTTGCTGGATCGCCAGTTGATACACCGCCTCATCGTCCTGCGGATCTTTCGCCAGCCGTGCTTTCAGGTCGGCGGCATCGGGCAGGTCGCGGGCAAGTCCGAAGAACTTGATCTGTGCCTTGGCCCCGGCCAGCGCGGCTTTGTGCTCATCGCCCTTGACCGCGTCGAGCACCGTTTGCGCTTCGCTCAGTTCACCGCGTTCGGTCAGGCAGCGGGCGTACAGGATCAAGGCCTTGGCGTTGGTATTGTCGTCATTGAGCATGACCACCAGCGCCGCTTCGGCATCGGCAAAGCGGCCGTCATCGAACAGTGCCTGAGCCTGTTCGAACGGATCGGCTGCGGCAGGTGGCGGCATCTGCACATGGGGTTCGAGCAAGGCGCGTACGGCGGATTCCGGTTGGGCACCGGCAAAACCGTCGACCGGTTGACCGTCCTTGAACAGCACCACGGTCGGCAGGCTGCGAATACCGAAGCGGTCGACGATGTCCTGCTCGATATCGCAATTGACCTTGGCCAACAGCAGCGCGCCCTGATAACTCTCGGCAATGCCTTGCAGCATCGGCATCAGCGCCTTGCACGGTGCACACCATTCGGCCCAGAAATCCACCAGCACGGGTTTATTGAAGGAAGCCTCGATCACCGACTGATCGAAATCGGCAGTCGTGGCGTCGAAGATGTACGGCGTTGGCTGACTCATGGGAGATCTCGTAAAAGCGTGGATGGGGCAACTATAAGGCTTGGTGGGGTGTGGCCGGAAGCGGGGCGGCGTTCCGACGAAGCCTTTAGTCACGCCGCGCGTGGTACAGGCTGACATGTCTGAATTCTTCAGGCTCTGCCAGATCCGGCAAGGTCATGGCCTCAAGCATTTCAATGCGCTCGTACAACGGATGGCGAAAGTCCCGAACCCGCGAATCCGCCACCAGCGCTTCGCGGCCCCGGCTGAGAAACGCATCGAGCAACGGCAGATTCGCCCGGTCGTACAACACATCCGCCACCAGAATCAGATCAAAGCGATCCGCCTCGGCAAAGAAATCCGTCGAATAACCCATCTGCACGTCATTGAGATCGGCATTCGCCCTGCACGCGGCAATCGCCAGCGGATCGAGATCGCAGGCCACCACTTCCAGCGCCCCGGCCTTCACCGCCGCAATCGCGGCAATACCGGAACCGGCGCCGAAATCCAGCACGCGTTTGCCGCGTACCCATTCGGGGAACTCGGCCAGATAACGCGCCACCGCCAGGCCGCTGGCCCAGCAAAAACTCCAGTACGGCGGCTCGTGCAGAATCCGTTGGGTTTCTTCCTGGCTGAATTCGCGCGCCATGTTGTCGCCGTCGATCAGCCACAACTGCAAATCGGTGTCCGGCAACGCACAGGCTTTCAGTCTGGCGTCGCCGAGCAGTTCACCCAGCGCCTGTTGCAGGTCGAACGGTGCATTCATGGTGCTTTGACAAATTGCAGTTGGCCCAGTGCCTGAGTGGTCGGCTGGGTAATGGTTTGTGACGGCAGATGCAAAATCAACTGACCGGACTGGCTGGCGCGGCCACGCAATTCAACCCGCGCCCCGGCCGGGAAAGCCTCGGGGTTGAAGCGCACATGGAACGGCAGAATCTGGTTGTTGCCGATCAGGCTGGAACTGGCGAGCAATTGCTGCGGGCGATCCTTCTCATCGATCACCAGCAGCGCCAGTTCGACTTCGGCACCGGCCGGTACGCCTTGCAGGGTGCCGCTCAGTTCCCGTTGATAAGCCGGCAACGGGCCTAGGTCGGCCGCTTCTTTGGCTTTTTTCTGCGCCTGTTGTGGCGCGGGGCCCGGCGTTGGGGGCTGAGGCTTGGGGGCGTCGCTGCCGCAGGCCACCAGCAGGCTGAAAAGACTGAGCAAAACGAGCGGACGTAACGGCATTGGCAGCTCCGGAAAAATGAAATCCATGGATCAAACGATCATGCCCGTCTGTATACCGCAAACCCTATGGCTTGTCTTGCCACGGGGATGCGCTACCATGGCCCTCCCTTTTTTTGTTGCCAGCCACCATGCACTGTCCCTTCTGCGGTGCCAACGACACCAAGGTCATCGACTCGCGTCTGGTCGCCGAGGGCGAACAGGTGCGCCGCCGGCGTGAATGCCTGGCCTGCGGCGAACGTTTCACGACGTTCGAGACGGCCGAACTGGTGTTGCCGCGCCTGATCAAAACCGATGGCAGCCGCCAACCGTTCGACGAAGAAAAACTCCGCGCCGGCATGCAGCGCGCCCTGGAGAAACGTCCGGTGAGCGTCGAGCGCCTCGAATCCTCTCTGGTCCACATCAAGCACAAACTGCGCGCCACCGGCGAGCGCGAGGTCAAATCCCTCGTGGTCGGCGAACTGGTGATGGCCGAATTGCAAAAGCTTGATGAAGTCGCCTACATCCGTTTCGCTTCGGTCTACAAACGCTTCCAGGACCTCAACGAGTTCCGCGAAGAGATCGACCGCCTCGCCCGCGAACCGGTGAAACAATGACCACCGTCGCCGAGCAGGCCATCCTCGACGCCCACTTCATGGCCCGTGCGCTGGAACTGGCGCGCAAAGGTCACTACACCACGCACCCCAACCCCCGGGTTGGCTGTGTGATCGTGCGGGACGGGCAGATTGTCGGCGAAGGCTGGCACGAACGCGCAGGCGAACCTCACGCTGAAGTCCACGCCTTGCGCGCTGCCGGTGAACTGGCCCGGGGCGCTACCGCCTACGTCACGCTGGAGCCGTGCAGTCACCACGGCCGTACACCGCCGTGCGCCGATGCGCTGGTGAATGCCGGCGTTGGCCGGGTGGTCGCGGCGATGCGTGATCCGAACCCGCAAGTGGCCGGTCGTGGTTTGCAGCGTCTGGCCGATGCCGGGATCGTCACCGCAAGCGGCGTACTGGAAGGCCAGGCACGCCAGCTCAATCAAGGTTTTCTGAAGCGCATGGAACTCGGCTTGCCGTTCGTGCGGGTCAAACTGGCCATGAGTCTGGACGGTCGCACGGCGATGGAAAGCGGCGAGAGCCAGTGGATCACCGGCCCGGCGGCACGTTCGGCGGTGCAGCGGTTGCGCGCCCAGGCCAGCGTGGTGCTGACCGGTGCCGACACGGTGCTGGCCGACGGCGCGCGGTTGACCGTGCGTGCTGACGAGCTGGGACTGGATGCCGAGCAAACGGCGCAGGCCATGAGCCGTCCACCGCTGCGGGTGCTGATCGACGGGCGCCTGCGCGTGCCGCTGGATGCACCGTTTTTCAAGGCGGGCCCTGCCTTGGTCGCCACGTGCATGGCGGTCGAAGAGCAATACGCCAACGGCCCGGAATGCCTGATCGTGCCGGGTGATGACGGTCAGGTCGATCTGCATCAACTGCTGGTCGAACTGGCCAACCGTGGCGTCAACGACGTATTGGTCGAGGCCGGCCCGCGTCTGGCCGGTGCTTTTGCCCAGCTCGGTCTGGTCGATGAGTTCGTGATTTTCATCGCCGGCAAGTTCCTTGGTTCTACGGCGCGTCCGCTACTGGACTGGCCGCTGGCCTCTATGAAGGACGCCCCCGAGCTGAAAATCACTGAAATCCGCGCCGTTGGCGATGACTGGCGAGTCACTGCGATCCCTGTGCTTTCGGCGAGCGTATAATTCCCGGCCATCGCGTTTGCGCTGGCTTCGTTCTCAAGGAGAACCCCATGTTTACCGGCATCATCGAATCCATCGGCAGCATCCGTGCACTGACCCCAAAGGGCGGCGATGTACGGGTGCATGTTGAAACCGGCAAGCTCGACCTGAGCGACGTCAAGCTCGGCGACAGCATCGCCGTCAACGGCGTCTGCCTGACCGCCGTTGAGCTGCCGGGCGACGGCTTTGCTGCCGACGTCAGCCGCGAAACCCTCGACTGCACCGCCATGAACGACCTCAAAAGCGGCAGCCCGGTCAATCTGGAAAAAGCCCTGACCCCGACCACTCGCCTCGGCGGGCACCTGGTCAGCGGTCACGTTGACGGTGTCGGCGAAGTCGTTTCGCGCAGCGACAATGCCCGCGCCGTGGAATTTCGTATCCGCGCGCCGAAGGAACTGGCCAAGTACATCGCCCATAAAGGCTCGGTCACCGTCGACGGCACCAGCCTGACCGTGAACGCGGTCGATGGCGCTGAGTTCATGCTGACGATCATTCCGCACACCCTGAGCGAAACCATCATGGCGTCTTACAAGCCAGGTCGCCGGGTGAACCTGGAGGTCGACTTGCTGGCGCGTTATCTGGAACGTCTGCTGTTGGGTGACAAGGCCGCAGAGTCGACGGCCGGCAGCACGATTACCGAAAGCTTTCTGGCCCAAAACGGCTACCTCAAATCCTGACTGAAGGGGGTGCCTTGTGGCGCTCAATAGCATCGAAGAACTGGTTGAAGACATCCGCCAAGGCAAGATGGTCATCCTCATGGATGACGAAGACCGCGAGAATGAAGGCGACCTGATCATGGCCGCCGAATGCTGCAAGGCCGAACACATCAACTTCATGGCCAAGCACGCCCGTGGCCTGATCTGCATGCCGATGAGCCGTGAGCGCTGCGAACTGCTGAAGCTGCCGCTGATGGCGCCGCGCAATGGTTCCGGCTTCGGTACCAAGTTCACCGTGTCGATCGAAGCCGCCGAAGGCGTGACCACCGGCATCTCCGCCGCCGACCGTGCGCGCACCGTGCAAGCGGCTGCCGCCAAAGACGCCAAGGCTGAAGACATCGTCAGCCCGGGCCACATCTTCCCGCTGATGGCTCAGGCCGGTGGCACCCTGGCTCGCGCCGGTCACACTGAAGCCGCTTGCGACCTGGCGCGCATGGCCGGTTTCGAGCCGAGCGGCGTGATCTGTGAAGTGATGAACGACGACGGCACCATGTCCCGTCGTACCGAACTGGAAGCGTTCGCCGCCGAGCACAACATCAAGATCGGCACCATCGCCGACCTGATTCACTACCGGATGATCCACGAACGTACCGTTCAGCGGATTGCCGAGCAGCCACTGGACAGCGAACTGGGCCAATTCAATCTGGTGACCTATCGTGATTCGGTGGAAGGCGACGTGCACATGGCCCTGACGTTGGGCACGGTTTGCGCCGAAGAGCCAACGCTGGTTCGCGTACACAACATGGACCCGCTGCGCGACCTGCTGATGGTCAAGCAGCCGGGCCGCTGGAGCCTGCGCGCGGCCATGGCGGCGGTTGCCGAGGCCGGCAGCGGTGTGGTGCTGTTGCTCGGTCACCCGCTTGACGGTGACGTGCTGCTGGCGCACATCCGTGAGACCGCCGATCAGGCTGTGGTGAAAAAACCGACCACTTACAGCATCGTCGGTGCCGGTTCGCAGATCCTGCGTGACCTCGGTGTTCGCAAAATGCGCTTGATGAGCGCACCGATGAAATTTAATGCGATATCCGGTTTCGATCTGGAAGTTGTAGAATACGTGCCCTCCGAATAATGACCGGTTGTTTCCGGCCTTGTATTCGCGGCAAATAAATCACTGAGGGACGCGTAAAAGACGCGTCCCGGCTCTTTAAGAGATCTGACGAATGACCCTGAAGACCATCGAAGGTACCTTCATCGCCCCTAAAGGCCGCTACGCTTTGGTAGTGGGCCGTTTCAACAGCTTCGTGGTTGAAAGCCTGGTCAGCGGTGCAGTTGATGCCCTGGTTCGCCATGGCGTGAGCGAAAGCGACATCACCATCATCCGCGCACCTGGCGCCTTCGAAATTCCGCTGGTTGCGCAGAAAGTCGCTCAGAAAGGCGAGTTTGCAGCCATCATCGCCCTCGGTGCGGTCATTCGTGGCGGTACTCCGCACTTCGAATACGTGGCGGGCGAGTGCACCAAGGGCCTGGCCCAGGTGTCCATGGAGTTCGGCGTACCGGTTGCTTTCGGCGTCCTGACCGTTGATTCCATCGAGCAAGCCATCGAACGTTCCGGCACCAAGGCCGGTAACAAAGGTGCTGAAGCTGCCCTGTCCGCTCTGGAAATGGTCAGCCTGCTGGCGCAGTTGGAGGCCAAGTGATTAGCGACGAAAGCGATCGTTTCAACCCGCGCGAGCCACGTCCAACGGACGCCGGCAAGCCTTCGAAAAGCGAGAAGCGCCGGGCTGCCCGTCAGTTGGCAACTCAGGCGCTGTACCAGCGCCACATGGCCGGTACCTCGCTGAACGAAATCGAAGCGCAGTTTCGCGTCGATAACGATTTTACCTTTGCCGATGCCAGCTACTTCCACGACATCCTGCACGGTGTTCCGGCCAGCCTGACCGAAATCGACGCCGCGTTGGCGCCGTGCCTGGACCTGACCATCGAGGAACTCGACCCGGTTGAACTGTGCGTACTGCGCCTGTCCGCCTGGGAGCTGCTCAAACGTGTCGACGTGCCGTACCGCGTGGTCATCAACGAAGGGATCGAACTGGCGAAAGTCTACGGTTCGACCGACGGCCACAAATTCGTCAACGGCGTGCTCGACAAGCTGGCCCCACGCCTGCGTGAAGCTGAAGTGAAGGCGTTCAAGCGCTGATTGGCGTTTGAAACGGCTATGGGCGAGTTTGAGCTGATCCGCAATTTCTTCGCCGCCGCGCCCTGTGCGCAGGGCGGCGAAGGCGTTGCACTGGGAATCGGCGACGACTGCGCCTTGCTGGCGGTTGCTCCCGGAGAACAGCTGGCGATTTCCACCGATACGCTGGTGGCCGGCGTGCATTTTGCCGACCCTTGCGATCCGTTTCTGCTCGGTCAGCGCTCGCTGGCCGTCGCGGTCAGCGATCTGGCCGCCATGGGTGCTACGCCCATCGCTTTTACCCTTGCCCTGACTGTACCGACGGTGACCGCCGATTGGCTGCAAGCCTATGCCCGCGGTTTGAACCGCATGGCGCAGGATTGCGGCGTGGCGCTGGTCGGCGGTGATACCACGCGTGGGCCGTTGAGTCTGACGGTGACCGTGTTTGGGCGCGTGCCTGCGGGTCAAGCGTTGACCCGCAACGGCGCGCAACCGGGGGATTTGCTCTGTGTCGGCGGTGAACTGGGTAACGCCGCTGGCGCCTTGCCGTTGGTGCTCGGTCAGCGTGAGGCCCAGGCACATATCGCCCAGCCGCTGCTCGATCATTACTGGTCGCCACAACCGCAACTGGCCCTGGGTCAGGCGTTGCGCGGCAAAGCGACTTCAGCGCTGGATATCTCTGACGGTTTGCTGGCCGATTGCGGCCATATTGCCCTGGCGTCAAAGGTGCGGCTTGAGATTGAACGCGAGCGTGTACCGCTGTCGGATGCATTGGTCGCGTTTCTCGGTCAGCGTGGCGCCGAACGTGCGGCGTTGAGCGGTGGTGATGATTATGTGCTGGCCTTCACGCTACCGTCCGTCGAGTTGCCGACGCTGCTGGCCAATGGCTGGCCGATCCATGTGATCGGTCGCGTGACGCAGGGCCAGGGTGTGGTGCTGCTCGATCGCGAAGGACAGGACATCACCCCGCAAATCCGGGGCTATCAACATTTTCAGGAGTCACCGTGACAGATCACCCGAAACAGGTACCGGCCGAATTCGTGCCGCCGTCGGTCTGGCGCAATCCTTGGCATTTCCTCGCATTCGGCTTCGGCTCGGGCACCTTGCCCAAGGCGCCGGGCACGTGGGGCTCGCTGGTTGCGCTACCCTTCATCCCGTTGTGGCAGATGTTGCCTGACTGGGGTTACTGGCTGATGCTCGGCATCACCATGCTGTTCGGCTTCTGGCTGTGCGGCAAAGTGGCTGATGATCTGCGGGTGCACGACCACGAAGGCATCGTCTGGGACGAAATGGTCGGGATGTGGATCACCCTGTGGCTGGTGCCGGAAGGCTGGTACTGGTTGCTGGCGGGTTTCCTGATGTTCCGCTTCTTCGACATTCTTAAACCGTGGCCGATTCGCTGGATCGACCGGCATGTCCATGGCGGCGTTGGCATCATGCTCGACGACGTGCTGGCTGGCGTGTTCGCCTGGCTGTCGATGCAAGGGCTGGTTTGGGTTTTCGCCTGATCTGAGGACTTGTCAGGGTTAAGTGAGGGACTAGGGATGGCTCGACGCTGGTGGGCGCTGTTGGTTTTTGCTCTGCTGGGCACTGTGGTCAATGCGCAGGAAGCAACGCATGCGCCAACGGTCATTCATTTGGCCAGTGAAGACTGGGCAGACTACACCGCCGCTGATGGCCATGGCTTGGCCTGGGATGTGCTGCGCAAAGTATTCGAGCCGGCCGGGGTGCAACTGGATATTCGCACTGAGCCCTATACACGCTCAGTGGGGCTGGCCCAGCGCGGCGAAATTGATGCCTGTGTGGGTGCTTATCATGATGAAGCCAGCGACCTGCTCTATCCTCGCTGGAGTTTCGACACCGATCACATCTATGCCCTGGGCCTTGCCAGCAACCCCGCGCCAACCCCCGAAACCCTGGGCAACTACCGCTTGGCCTGGGTTCGTGGCTACGACTATCAGAATTATCTTCCCAACGTGCGCAGCTTCAATGAAGTCATCCGGCGAACCGGAATTTTATCGATGCTGACCCACAATCGCGCCGACTATTACATCGATGCGCTGACGGAAGTCGATTTCGTCGTGAGTCGGGCCAACGATCCAGCGCAGTTTCGCAAAACCCATATTGCAGAGTTGCCCCTGTATCTGTGCTTCGCCAATACGTCACAGGCCCGTACGTTGATGGCGCTGTTCGACAAGCGCATGGAGCATTTGGTGAAGAGCGGTGAGCTGAAACCGATCTTCGAGAAGTGGAAGCAGCCATATCCGTTCGAGCCGAACTGACCACAGATCTTGCGTCCAGCACTGTCCCCCTGTGGGAGCGGGCCCGCAGTTATCAAGCTTTTTGATCGTTATGCCCGATAATTCAGCCTAAGCGTCTGTAGGAACCTGCTGTTACAATGCCCGCCTGCGAATTTTCAGACTCTTTAGATCAGGAGCACACCGGTGCCTGTCGTCTTTGTCGCCGCTTCCAAGCTGCCAACGCCTTTTGCGCAATTCACCATGCACGGTTTTCTCGATGAAGCCACCGGCCGAGAGCACGTTGTGCTGAGCCTGGGTGATTTTGCCGACGGAGCCCCGGTACTCGGCCGTTTGCACTCCGAATGCCTGACGGGCGACGCCTTGTTCAGCCAGCGTTGCGACTGCGGCTCGCAACTGGAGGGCGCCCTCAAAGCCATCGCTCGCGAAGGCCGTGGCGTGTTGCTCTACCTGCGTCAGGAAGGCCGTGGCATCGGTCTGTTGAACAAGATCCGCGCCTATGAGTTGCAGGACGGCGGCGCTGATACCGTCGAAGCCAACGAACGCCTGGGCTTCGCCGCCGATCAGCGCGACTACGCCATGTGCCTGCCGATGCTCGAGCATCTGGGCGTGAAGTCCCTGCGTCTGATGACCAACAACCCGCGCAAGGTCAAAGCCTTGACCGAAATGGGTATCGTCGTCGCCGAACGCGTGCCGTTGCACACCGGCCACAATCCGCACAACAAACTTTACCTGGCAACCAAGGCCAGCAAGCTCGACCACATGATGGGCAACGAGCATCAGGGCGAGGTAGATCGGGCGTGACCCGAGGTCAGGTTCGTCGTCGTCTGAGCGTCGACTGGTGGAAATACCTGTCGCTGGCGCTGGTACCGCTGTTTTTGCTCAACGCGCTGTTTGGTCAGGGCGAGGGCGTTCTGCCGGTGCTGGCGATGCCGCTGTTCATTGCCGGCGTGGCGTCGATGTTTGTCAGCCTGAAGTTTTTCGGCCGCTATAAGCACGCATTGATCGCCACGCAAAAAGCCCTCGATAGCGCCGATGAACCAGCGGCCTGGATCGCTCTGGCAGCGGTTCGCCGTAACGCATTCCTTGCGGCAGCGTTGCCGGCGTGGATCGGCGCAGTGGCGGTATTCGTTGGCCTTGAGGCGGTACCACTGGTGCTGCTGGCGCTGTCCACTGCGGTGCTGTTCTACCTCTACCGTATCCCGCGTCAACTCGGCTGATGCGCCGTCTCTGGCTGGCGGTTCTGCTGCTGGCCGTCAGCGGCCCGGTGCTGGCGAGCCTGCGGGTCGTCAGCCTCGCACCTTCTCTTTCTGAAATCGTCGTTGAGCTGGACTCGGCTGATCTGCTGGTCGGTGTGCTGGATGCCGGCGAGCGTCCGCCTGCGATTGCCAACGTTCCCTCGGTCGGTCGTTACGGCCAACTCGACATGGAGCGTTTGCTCAGCCTCAAGCCTGATTTATTGCTGCTGTGGCCCGGCAGTGTCGGCCCGGCGCAACGCGACCAACTCAAACATCTGAATATCCCGACTTACGTGGCCGAACCGCACAATCTCGAACAGCTGTCTGCACAGATTGAAGCCATTGCCGCTCGACTGAAGCGACCCGAGCGCGGGGTGACACTGGCGGCGCAGTTGCGCAGCAAACTCGACAATCTGCGCCTGCGCTATCGCCGGGACGCGCCGCTGAAAGTGTTTTACCAAGTCTGGGACAAGCCGTTGTACACCGTCGGTGGCGGGCAGATCATCAGCGCGGCGCTTGAAGTGTGCGGTGCGCGCAACGTGTTCGCCGATCTGAGCCTGCCGGCCCCGCAGGTCAGTATCGAGGCGGTGTTGCAGCGCAATCCCGAGGTGATTGTGGCCGGCGCTCAGGCCCAGCTTGATGCCTGGAAAGCCTGGCCGCAGGTAGTGGCGGTAGCGCGTGGCCAACTGTTGCTGGTCACTGATAAAGGCTTGGAGCGCCCGAGCGGGCAGATGATCGAGGCAACCGCCAGGCTCTGCCACCTAATCGCGCCTGAGCGCTGAGACCGAGGTGAATTCTTCGACTTGCTCGCAAAGAGGCTAGCCAAGGCGGCGCAAATTCTGGATCAGCGGCCCGGCGTCCAGGTCACTCCAAACATCCACGCTCGGCCCTCTTCGCGATAGCCATACTGATTGCCGTCATAACTGTAGTTCGCCCGGCTGTAACCCTTGTCCAGCACGTTATCCACCTTCAACTCCAGCTTGATCTCGCGGTTCAGCGTCCAACTGCTGCGCAATCCGAACAGCGCGTATCCGCCCAATGGCTGCTGATTTTTCAGGTCGTCGTAACTGCTGCTGATCGCCTGCCAACTGGCGCCAAGGCTCAGTCGATCGAACTGCCGATCCAGATCCCAACTCAACGTGCGTCGCGCCCGACGTGCCAAGGTGTGCCCGGTTTCGCGATCACGCGGATCGATGATCGCCACGCCGAGATTGCTCTGCCAGCCGAACAGCTCCTGTTTCAGCGCCGCTTCGAAACCGTTGATTCGGGCTGAGGCCACGTTCTGCGGCCGCGAGTTGCTGCCGAATATGATCGCGTCCTCAAGGTCGGTACGGTACAGCGAGGCTTCCAGGCGGGTGCTGTCGTTCAACTGGCTGCGCCATTGCAGTTCGTAGCTTTTCGAGGTTTCCGGTTTCAGGTTCGGGTTGCTGAAGTCCGGGTAGTACAGGTCATTGAAGGTCGGTGCGCGGAACCCTTCGCTGTAGCTGAGCAGCAAATCGTTGTCCGGGTTCAGCGGCAGGGTGAACGTGCCACTCCAGGTGTTCTGGCTGCCGAACTGCTGGTTGTCGTCGTGGCGCAGGCCCAGTTCGGTGGAGAAGCTGTCAGCCTGATAACGATGCTGGATGAACGCGGCGCGGTTCCAGCGGCTGTTCTCGTCGAACGCGGTGCTGCTGTTGACGCGGTCTTCGTACCAGTCGCCGCCCAGAATCAGGCTGTTGCGCGTATCCAGGGTCAGGTCGTTCTGCCAGTTCAGCGAGTCGTGGTAGGTGTTGAACACCGTGCGCTCGTCGCTGAGCTTGTCGAGCGTCTTCTCGCGGTTTTCGGTATGGCCGAACTCGACGCGGGTTTTCCAGGTTTCATTGATCCGTGCGTCGAGGTAAGTGCTGACGCTACTGACGTTGAAATCGCTGTACGGCTGTTGTTGCACAGACTCAAACGTGTTCATGTCGAAACGGCCGAACGGGTTGTCGAACTCGCTCTTGCCTCGGTTATCCAGCAGGTTCGCGCCGACTTCGACGTCCTCGGTCAGCGCATGGCTGAGGCTCAGACTGACGGACTTGTTGCGGTAAGCGTCGTGATCGCCGTCGCTGGGGTAGGACTCGTGTGTGCGGTCAATCCCGGCGGTTTCATCCAGGCTGGCACCCAGATTGAAGCGGGTTTTGTCATCGCCACCGGACAAGCCAAGGCTGCGCTCCCAGATCTGATGGCTGCCGAAACCGACGTGCAGGCGTGGCTGAAAGCCTTGCTCAGTGCCGCGTCGGGTGAAGATCTGAATCACCCCGCCAATCGCATCGCTGCCGTAAATCACCGAACGCGAACCGCGCAGCACTTCGACGCGTTCGATCTGCTCGATGTTCAAGTGTTGCAGGTTGCTGTCGCCGGAAGTGGAACTGCCGATGCGCTGGCCATCGACCAGTACCAGGCTCTGCGCCGACTGCGTGCCGCGGATGTAAATGCCCGGCAGGCTGCCGCGCCCACCGGTTTGCGCCACCTGCACGCCGGGCACGCGCCGCAAAAGATCGGGTACGTCGCTGGGTTGCAGGCGGTCGATGTCTTCACGGGTGAACACCGTGTTGGCGGCGCTGCTGTCGTTGCGCGCTTCGACCTGACGGTTGGCGCTGATCAGCGTGTCCGGCAGTTTCAGGGCCTGATCGCGTTCGAAGGTGTCAGCGAGGGCGCTGGTGGCTGGCAACAGAAGGAAGGGCAGGGCGAGGCGCGAGAGGTTCATCGGTGATCCGTAGGTCTTTCAGGTGTACACAAACCAAATGTGGGAGCGGGCTTGCTCGCGAAAACGCAGTGTCAGTCATCTCAATATTTGACTGATCCGGCGCTTTCGCGAGCAAGCCCGCTCCCACAGGGTATTGCGTTTATTTGTTGAGCAGTGCCAGACGCTCGCGAATCGACGCTTCGATCCCGGACTCATCCAGCCCGCATTCGGCCAGCATCTGCGCCGGTTTCGCGTGCTCGACGTAAATATCCGGCAAGCCCAGGTGCAGCATCGACTTGAGGATATTTTCGCGTGCGAGAAATTCGCTGACTGCACCACCGGCGCCGCCCATGATTGCGTTCTCTTCGATCGTCACCAGCAGCTCGTGGCTGCCGGCAATTTCGCGCACCAGTGCTTCATCCAGCGGTTTGACGAAGCGCATGTCGACCACGGTGGCATCGAGCGTCTCGGCGACTTTCAGCGCCTCGGCAAGTTGCACGCCGAACACCAGCAGAGCGACTTTGCTGCCCTGACGACGGACGATGCCTTTACCGATTTCGATCGGCTCGAGATCTTTCTCGATGGTCGCATTCGGGCCCGTGCCGCGAGGGTAACGTACAGCCGCAGGGCCGTTGTAGCGGTGGCCGGTGGTGAGCATTTTGCGCAGTTCGTTTTCATCGCTCGGGGTCATGATGACCATGCCCGGGATGCAGCGCAGGTACGACAGATCGAAGCTGCCAGCGTGTGTCGGGCCGTCTTCACCCACTAAACCTGCGCGGTCGATGGCGAACAGCACGTCGAGATTCTGCACCGCCACATCGTGAACGAGCTGGTCATAACCGCGCTGAAGGAACGTCGAGTAGATCGCCACCACCGGTTTGGCGCCTTCGCAAGCCATGCCGGCAGCGAACGTCACCGCGTGTTGCTCGGCAATGGCCACATCGAAGTAGCGCAGCGGGAAACGTTCGCTGAACGCCACCAGATCCGAACCTTCCTTCATTGCCGGGGTAATCCCGACCAGACGCGGATCCGCTGCTGCCATGTCGCACAGCCATTGGCCAAACACCGCCGAATACTTTGGCCCGCCAGCCTTTTTCGGCGCAGCGGCCGGGGCGTCGACAGGTTCAAGTTTGGTAATTGCGTGATAACCGATCGGGTCGACTTCCGCCGGGGCGAAGCCTTTGCCTTTTTTGGTGACGATGTGCAGGAACTGCGGGCCTTTCAGATCGCGCATGTTGCGCAGCGTCGCGATCAGGGTCGGCAGGTCGTGGCCGTCGATCGGGCCGATGTAGTTCCAGCCCAGCTCTTCGAACAGGGTGCCGGGCACCAGCATGCCTTTGGCGTACTCTTCGGTGCGACGGGCGATTTCCCAGGCACCAGGCAGGCGCGACAGCACTTTCTTGCTGCCTTCACGCATGCTTGCGTAAGTGCGGCTGGACAGGATCTTCGCCAGGTAATTCGACAGACCGCCAACATTGCGCGAGATCGACATGTCGTTGTCGTTGAGGATCACCAGCATGTTGGCGTTCACCTCCGGCGCGTGGTTCAGCGCTTCGAAGGCCATGCCGGCGGTCAACGCGCCGTCGCCAATCACGGCAATCGCCTTGCGATCACTGTTCTGCAGACGGGCGGCAATCGCCATGCCCAGCGCCGCGCTGATCGAGGTGCTGGAGTGGCCGACGCCAAAGGTGTCGTATTCGCTCTCGGCGCGGCGCGGGAAGGCCGCTATGCCGTCCTTCTGGCGCAGGGTGCCCATGCGCTCGCGACGGCCGGTGAGGATTTTGTGCGGATACGCCTGATGACCCACGTCCCACAGCAACCGGTCGTCCGGGGTGTCGAAGACGTAATGCAACGCGATGGTCAGCTCGATCACGCCCAGGCCTGCACCGAAATGCCCACCGGTCTGACCGACCGTGTAGAGCAATTCCAGGCGCAACTCATCAGCCAGGGTTTCCAGCTCGGCTTCGCCTAACCGGCGCAGGCCGTCCGGCGTGTTCGCGCGGTCGAGCAGGGGCGTGGTCGGGCGCTTGCGGGGAATCTCATGAAACGTCGTGGGCATCAGGCGAATCGTTATAGGTATAGAAGAGGCGGCAGTTTACCTGATGCATCGCCCCCTGCCCACGCGTTGGTCTTCTTTGGCGGATATGCCGTCAGTGGCGGCGCTCGACGATATACCGGGCCAGCTCGCGCAAAGGCTCGGCTGCCGCGTCAAACGGTCGCAGGGCGTGCAGAGCCTGATCGCGCAACTCCAGGGCATAGGCCTTGGCCGCGTCCAGACCCAGCAGGGCCGGGTAGGTCGGCTTGTCACGGGCAATGTCGGCGCCCTGGCGCTTGCCGAGGGTGGCGGTATCGCTTTCGACGTCGAGGATGTCGTCCTGCACCTGAAAGGCCAGACCGATGGCTTGTGCATAAGTCTGCAGGGCGTTGAGTTCATCCTGCTCGGCACGGCCGCTGGCCAGGGCGCCGAGTTTGATGCTGACTTCGATCAGCGCGCCGGTCTTGTGCCGGTGCATTTGTTCGAGGGCTTGCTGATCGAGCTTCAGACCGACCGAGCCGAGGTCGATGGCTTGGCCTCCGACCATGCCCGCCGGGCCTGCGGCGTGAGCCAGCGCAGTGACCATTTGCAGGCGAATGTCGGCACTCAGATCGCTCAGGTGGGGGGCGAGCAGGGCGCTGAACGCCAGGCTTTGCAAGCCGTCACCGGCGAGTATCGCGCAGGCTTCATCGAATTTTTTGTGCGTGGTCGGCTGGCCGCGACGCAGATCGTCATCGTCCATTGCCGGCAAATCGTCGTGCACCAGCGAGTAAGCGTGGATCAGTTCAACGGCGCACGCTGCGCCGTTGGCCTGCTCAGCCTTGCCACCGAGCGCTTCACACGCGGCGTAGGCCAAAAGCGGACGCACGCGTTTGCCGCCGTTCATCACGCTGTAGCGCATGGCCTCATAGAGGCGCGCCAGTTCTGGCAACGGGGCGTTGAACAGGCTTTGCAGTGCCGCGTTGACCCGGGCCTGGCTGGTCGCCGAATACGCTGCAATCATTCTGGCTGTTCCGCGTCGAAGGGTTCCTCGGCGAGTTCGCCATCACGCTCCAGCAGCACTTGCACCTTCTGCTCGGCCTGGGCCAGCGCTGCCTGGCAGTCACGGGTCAGCCCGATGCCCTGCTCGAAAGCGGTCAGCGAGTCTTCCAGCGACAATTCACCGTTCTCCAGACGCTCGACCAATGTTTGCAGGTCGGCGAGGGACTGTTCGAAATCCAGTGCAGCTTTTTTGCGGGCCATGGCGGCTATTTCCGGTTGACGTTAAACCGGCGCGACACTAGCAGATAGGGGGTTTATGGGCAAATGAGCGGGGACGCGTTAATGATCGGGTATGACGAAATATCTAGCTGATCAAACGAAGCAATATGTAGCGGAAAGGTGCCTCCTTCAAAAAATCATTCGCGACCAGAGGTTGTTCTTGCAGCAGGCTAACAAAGGCTTTTATCCATTTTTCCCGTTCAAGAACGAGCGCAGCGCTTTGAAGGCCAAGCATGTCTCTCGTTTGACGAACCACATGCTTCTCCCTTCTGCTGAGAGTAGGCATAGGCTCCAGTGAGCCATCCGACGACAGTGAGAACTGTTCGTTACAGCCGGGTGCAGGCTCAATCGGAAGGAGCCGGTCACCCTTTCGTTGGCCGCACCCATCTGACCGAATACATCCGTGTGCATAGTTGGTATAGGTGAACGTCAAGTGAGGATGCCCATCATTGCCGCGCTTGGGCTTGATGTGGTCGATTTGTCCGGTATCGGCTTCCAATGGCGTTTCGCAGTAGGCACAAAGCCCACCCTGATCGTGATGGAGACTTGCCTTCACGATTTTTTTCACCAAGTGAAAAGCAGCGCCATCGAATTCATTTGGCCCTGCTTGTGGATAGGCAGCATTGAAGTCCAGAAGCGCTTGCGGCATTACGGGGTTGTGAGCCAACTCAATCATTGCGCGTCTTCCTGACTTGCGCCGCAAGGAATGTCCAGAGCGTCATATCGGCTTCGGAGATTTCATAACCCGCTTCGTCCAGTTCCTGTTTCAACTGTTGCGCTTGCGGAGTCATGCCCGCGCCATCTCGAAATAGCTGTTCATAGGCGTGCGCTGTTTCGACTATCGGCATCGGTGGACGGGTGCTCACATTCATGACCCCGGCCAGGGCATCTCCTGACTTCTGTGCCAAAGGACTCATTGCCGGTTGTTCCGAGATCCATCCTTGTTCGTCTCTATGAATCACACGGATCTGTTCACGGTTCACGGTGGTCAGTACTTGAGGACTATGCGTGCTCACGATGAACTGGATCTTGGGAAATGCCCTGCGTAAGGCTGCCAGAACTTGTTGTTGCCAGGCAGGATGCAGATGCAGGTCGACTTCATCAATGAGAACAATGCCTTCTGTCAGCAAAGGCGCCTGATCTTGAAACTGACCATTCAAGCGTGCACAACGAAAGGCCATGTCGGCGGTAAGCGAAATCATGGCTCGAACACCATCGCTGAGCAGGCTGATAGGTAACAGTCCATGATCTGGGTGGGACATTGCGAGATCTTCGAAACTGAGGCTGTAATGAAAGTTACTCCACCCTTCATTCTCCAGAACCAGATTCACGGCATTTTGAATCCCGGCGATTCTGGGTTGTAGATCTGACTCTTCATACCCCGGTAATTCCCGCTGCTGGAGAAGTGCCATTGTCGCCTTGCGCATCCATTGCTGCATTTGTACAAAGTTGGAAGCAGAGGACAGGCAGTCTTCATAGCCCATGGTTCGGCTGGCGCTAACCACGGCTTTACGCGAGCTATTGTTATGGGTTATCCACAATCGTCCGGCAGGGTAATAGCTAACCAGCGGCAAGGCTGTTGCTACTTTGGAACGCAGCGAGTCCTGGAGTTTTTTGCCCCAGTTCGCCAGAGCGGATGCTTCTTTTGTCGTAGTACGGCTTTTGGGGCCATGCAATGCTCTTTGCCACTCGATATCTGGCTCCTCAAGCGCTGCATCGATAATGACAGGAAAGTTTTGTTCATTTTCGAAACTGTTGCCCAGACGCACATAACGAGCGTCTGTCCGCTCGATATGTTTGGATTTTCCCATATCAAAAGCACCGACAAATGGTCCAAGAGCGGTTGCGATGGCCTCAAGAATTGTAGTTTTACCTTGCCCGTTACGTGCGGCAATGACCGTCAGTTCAGGATGGAAATCGATTTCGATCTGTTCGAATCGACGGAAATCCTTTAATTTCAGTTTGCGCAGCTTCACAGGTCCACCTCTGGTCTCCTACCGTCCTTGCCGACGGTTTTTCTGGCAGTAGTTGACCATGAGATGACCTTGAGCTCCAGTTGAAATAGTGCTTTGAGTTCGCGCCAGTCATGCCTCTGGCCAAGGCAAAACCGGAGGTCTTGCCAGCCAGGATTGGCCATTTCGCGTGGGGTGATTGGATCAGGCTGCTTATTCGGCTCATTTCGTGAGCCGAATAAGCCCGCTATTCGGCTCACACCCAATAAATGTGCGTGATTCCCACCGCAAAAGCAGATGTATCCGATTGTTAAAAAACTACTAAATCGCTACTCTTCGCGCCTTCTACGACCTGGCAGTCACGGGTCTTTCAGACGAAACGCAGTTTCTACCGCTGTGAAGTACCGAGGATCGGGTGCAAGGTTTCGTTCAGGCATGGCAGGAGGCGTTACATGCGTTCATTTCTTTGGCTGCTGATCGGGTTGGCCTGTGCGCCTGCGCTGAGGGCTGCGCCGAGTGCCGAGTTGTCCGAACCGGTGGGTGGCTGGCGCTATCACGGGTTGCTTGATCGCAGTGAAAACCCGCAAGTCGCCTATCCGACGCCGCCAATCGATCGCGGCATCCAGCGCAATCGCACGATGATTCAAGGCCAGCTCAAGGCCATCGGCCACATGCGCCCGCCGCACAGTCTCGCTGTGAATGGCAATCCGCTGAATTTGTACACCGACGATCAGGGGCGTTTCGCCCGGCCGTACGCGTTCGGCGCCGGTTCCAACAGTGTCGAAGTGATCAGCGCCGAAGGCCAGTCGCTCAAGCGCGTGCAATTTTATGAAGCAAATAACCTGCGCACGCCGGCGCGAATTCGTCTTGTCTTGGGGTGGGACGATCCGAAAGCCGAACTCGATCTGCACATTGTCACGCCTGACGGTCAGCATGCGTTCTGGGCGCGGCCGGCGCTGAGCAATGGCGGCGGTCTGGACCCGGATGGCGTCGATGGCCCCGGCCCGGAAATGTTCACCATGACTGCTCCGCTGCACGGTACCTATCTGGTTTACGTCAACTATTGGGGCAACTTCGGCAACGGCGGCTATAACTTCGAGGAGACCAGCAACCAGAACGAGGTGATCACCTCGCAAATCACGCTGGTACTCAACGAAAACACTGTCGACGAAAAACGCGAGACGTTCATCGTGCCCCTGCGGGCGATCGGTGATCTGCTGCTGGTCAAGACTTTCAACTATTAAGCATCCCGCAACACGGATGAACTTCGGGTTTTGTGAATATGAGTGATAACGCTGCTTCTCCGGCCGTCCCGACACCGGCCGGCAAACCTTCCCGACGCTGGCCGGCGCTGCTGATCGGGCTATGCCTGGTCGCCGGCGTGGTGGGTGGTTTTGGCTGGCTGCTGCTCAAGCCCAAAACACCGCCGGCCGAGCTGGCCAGTGACAAGCTCGGCCTGAGCCGTCCCGATGCGCTGCTGGAAACCCGCTCCCTGAGCCAGTTGCCCAAAGACCTGCTGACGGTGCCGTTTCTCAAAGCCACGCTTACCGAAGATTTCGTCTTCTATTACGAAACCCACGGCGACCGACTCGGGCTGATCGGCAGCCTGCGCCGGATCATTTACGAGCACGACCTGAAACTGCAGGACAGCCTGATCGAGCAGCTTTTTGATCAACCGGCAGACGTAGCACTATGGCGCGGGGCTGATGGCCGGTTGAAGGATTTCCTGTTGGTGATGGATCGCGGCGGGCTGGCGAAACTGCTGGAGCCTTTGGCGAAAGTGGCGCTGGATGACACGCAGCTCAGCGTGTTCGGCAAACTTGAAGTCGGCAGCGACGAGGTGCCGCTTTATCAGCTCAGCTACAACGCCAGTAAATCCCTGTTGTTCGCCTCGCATGGCGACAAACTGGTGGTGCTGTCCAATCCTGCGAAATACTACGAGGCAGAAAACGGCGCATCCGCAGAGTGGGGGCACGTTTCGTCTCAAGCGCTGGCGGCACTGCTCAATGGCGACAAACTGTTCCCGCAAGCGTTCGGCCTGCCGGCCAAGGCGCCAGAGATCAAACAACGCCTGTCGGTGAATTCCAGCGTGCTCGCCATGGGGTATCAGCGCTTTATCCCGAACTTCGCCGGGCTGCGTTTCGACATGGACGACAAGGGCTGGCACAGCTACCTGGCCATGGACGAGCTGGACAACCAGCCGGACTTCGATTTCAAACCGGTGTGGCAAGCCATGCCGCTGGGCGCCAGTGCCTGTGTGACCTTGCCGGTGGCGGCCGAACCGCAGAAACCGCTGTTGGTGAAACTCGGCGCCGAAGAGGCGGTAGCGCAGACACTCACCGAACACGTGGCTGGCGCGGCGGGCCTATGCTGGTACGCCGATTCGCGGCTGTACACGCCACTGTTGGTCGCCAGTTTGAAGGATGAGGGCAACAGCCAATTCGACGGTGATCTCGGCAAACTGTTTGGCTCGATGGTCGGCGCCTTCGAGCCCAACGTCGAAGAAAGTGTCTTCCCGGTGATCGAGAAGCAAGAAGGCCAAAGCCATGTCTGGCGGCGTCAGGTCAGCTCGAATTTCGGCCCATACGCAGCAAAAACCGCCGAGAACCCGGACGCGATCAGTGGTCGGGCGTTCATGAACGTCAGCCTCGCCCGCCACGGTTCGACGCTGCTGTTTTCCCTCGACGACAAACTGGTCGACAAAGCGCTCGGCACCCTCGACAAACGCTTCCCGCCGATGGCCGATGTGCTGCCCAAAGACGTACTGATGCCGATCTATTTCGGCCCTGACTCGATGGCGCAACTGATGCAGCAGGAAACCCTCGACAGCCTGCCGCAGGACATGGAACCGGTGTTCTACAACGCCGCGCAAACCTACCTGATCCCGAAACTGCGCACCCTCGGCGGTTATGGCAAATATGCCCTGACGTTGCCCGAAGGCAGCGAACCCGACGGCCACTGGCAATGGCTGCCGCTGGAATGGAAAGCGCTGTGACGGCACTGATCCGCAGCCTAGGCCTGCTCGCGCTGTTGCTCAGCGCGGGTGCCCGCGCCATGGAGGCACCGGCGCTCGATCCGGCGCAATCACAGGTGTTCCGCGCCTGGTTTGTCCGCATCGCCCAAGAGCAATTGAGCCAGGGGCCGAGCCCGCGTTGGTACCAGCAGGACTGCGCCGGCCTGGTGCGTTTCGCTGCCAACGAAGCGCTGAAAGTCCATGACAACAAATGGCTGCGCAGCAATGGCCTGTCCAACCGCTATCTGCCGCCGGAGCTGTCGCTGAGCGATGACCAGCGCAAGCTCGCCCAGCAATGGCAACAGGGCGGGGGCAAAGTCGGGCCGTACGTCAACGCAATCAAACTGATTCAGTTCAACAGTCATCTGGTCAGCCGTGACGTGTCACAGGCGCGCCCCGGTGACCTGATGTTTTTCGATCAGGGCGACGACCAGCACCTGATGATCTGGATGGGCCGCTACATCGCCTATCACACCGGCACCACAACCCCCACTGACAACGGCATGCGTTCGGCAAGCCTGCAGCAACTCATGACATGGAAGGACACCCGATGGATACCCGACGCAGCCAACCCCAACTTCATCGGCGTCTATCGACTGAACTTTCTCTCCCAATGACCGGTGCCCGCATGTTGCGACTCTGCGCAAAAATTCCTCTGTTGCTGGCACTGCTGCTGCCGCTGGCGACTGTCAATGCCGACGATTCGGTCGAACCGAGCGGTTACACGCCGGTGTCCGGTGAAAGCTTCTTCCTGCTGGCCGACAGCAGTTTTGCGGCGGACGAACAGGCGATGGTGCGCCTCGAAGCACCGGGCCGTGACTACCGTCGTTTCCGCATGGAACCCTACGGTGGCGCCGACATTCGCGTGTATCGCATCGACAAGCCACTGGATTTCCTCAAACGCCAGAAGAACCTGCACCGCGTGGTCAGCGATGGCCAGTTCAAGGGCGAAGGCCTGTCCAACACCCTCGCGTATCTGTGGGACAACTGGTACCGCAAATCGCGGCGGGTGATGCAGCGTGCGTTCTCCTACGAGTCGCGCAAACAGGTCACCGAAGAAGTCCCGGAACTGAAGATGGGCAACGCCATCGCCGCACCGACCCCGTATGACGCGCAACCGCAATTCGCACTGATTCCGGGTTTGCCGGTGGTCAGCCAGTTCCGTTATCCGCTGTGGCAGGCCAAACCGATCCAGCCGCCGGCCGGGGTCAATCTGGCCGGCTCCTCCAGCGATTTCGTCAGCGTCGCGCCGGGCAACGTCTACATTCCGCTGGGCAACCTGAAACCCGGTCTGTACCTGGTCGAAGCGCTGATCGGCAAATACCGCGCAACCACCATGGTGTTCGTCTCCAACACCGTGGCGGTGAGCAAAATCGCCGGTGATGAATTACTGGTCTGGGCGGCGCGCAAGCACGAAGGCAGTTCGGTGCCGAAGGTCAATGTGCTGTGGACTGACGGCCTCGGCGTGATGAGCAGCGGTGCTACTGATGCCGAGGGTTTGCTGCGCCTGAAACACGTCAGCCCTGAGCGTTCATTCGTGATCGGCGAGGACGAAGAGGGCGGGGTGTTCGTCTCTGAAAACTTCTATTACGACAGCGAAATCTACGACACCAAGCTCTATGCGTTCACCGACCGCCCGTTGTATCGCCCGGGCGACTGGGTGTCGCTGAAGATCGTCGGTCGTGAGTTCAAGAACGCACGGGATTCGGTGCTGCCGGGTGCGGCGGACGTCAACGTCAGCGTGCTCGACGCCACCGGCACCGAACTGCAACGAATGGATCTGAAGCTCGATTCGAAGGCCGGCACTCAGGGCCGTTTCCAGTTGCCGGACAACGCCGTGGCCGGTGGTTATGAACTCCGTTTCAACTACAAGGATCAGGCGTACAGCAGTGCGTTCCGTGTGGCGGAGTACATCAAGCCGCACTTCGAAATCTCGCTGAATCTGGCCAAACAGGATTACCGCACCGGCGAACCGGTCAAAGGCAGTCTGGTGTTGCTGTACCCGGACGGCAAACCGGTGGCCAACGCCAAACTGAGCCTGAGCCTGCGCGCCCAGCAACTGTCGATGGTCGACAACGAACTGCAATACCTGGGGCAATTCCCGGTGGAATTGACCAGCACCGAACTGACCACCGACAGCAAGGGCAACGCCAGCCTCGACCTGCCGGCCGCCGACAAACCGAGCCGCTACATGCTCACCGTGTTCGCCAGCGATGGTGCGGCGTATCGGGTCAAGACCACCAAGGAAATCCTTATCGACCGTGGCGCTGCGAGTTTTCGCTTGAGCGCGCCGCAACGCTTCAGTGCGGTCGGCGACAAAGTCGCGTTCAGCTACGCCAACGAAGGTGGCAGCGAGCAAAGCAAAGCCGTGACGCCGAGCTCTTATGGCTGGGTGCGTCTGGAGGATCAGAGCACGGGCGAAGGCAAACTGGCGGCCAGCGATAAAGGCTTCAGCCTCGCTTTTGAACGTCCGGGCACCTACAACCTGACCTTGAAAGATCAGCACGGTCGCGTCCTCGGCGTTAACGCGCATTCGGTCACCGGCGACGGCGTCAAAGCCGTGCCGGGCACCGTGGAAATCGTCCTCGATAAACCCGAGTACAAGGCTGGCGATGAAGCGCTGGCGCTGATCACCTTCCCGGAACCGGTCAGCGATGCCTTGCTGTCGCTGGAGCGTGACAAGGTCGAAGCCACCGCGCTGCTGGCCAAGGGCGGCGACTGGCTGACACTGGAAAAACTCAGCGACACCCAATACCGCGCACGCATCCCGGTGAAGGACAACTTTGCGCCGAACCTGACCTTCTCCGTGCTGTACACCAAGGGCGGTCAGTACAGCTTCCAGAATGCCGGGATCAAAGTGGTCGCGCCGCAAATCGACGTGGCGATCAGCACCGACAAAGCGGTGTATCTGCCAGGCGACACCGTCACCGTCGACCTGACCACGCAGTTCGCCGGCAAAGCCGTACCGGCGCACCTGACCGTCAGCGTCGTCGATGAAATGGTCTACGCGCTGCAACCGGAAGTTGCGCCGAGCATCGACCAGTTCTTCTACCACCCACGCCGCAACAACGTGCGCACCAGCGCCAGCCTGTCGTTCATCAGTTACGACGTAGCGTTGCCGGGCAGTCCTGGCGCGCCGGGCAAGGCCAACCGCAGCGAGCGTGGCGTGAAAGTGCTGGAGCGTCCGCGTCGCGAAGACGTCGACACCGCCGCATGGCAACCAGAGTTGCTGACCGGCGCCGACGGCAAAACCCGTTTCACTTTCAAAATGCCGGACTCGCTGACCCGCTGGCGCATCACGGCTCGGGCGATTGCCGATGACGGTCAGGTCGGGCAGAAGAAACAGTTCGTCCGTTCGGAAAAACCGCTGTACCTGAAGTGGAGCGGGCCGAGCAAATTCCGTAAGGGCGATCAGCCGCAACTCGGTGTATTCGCCTTCAGTCAGGCCGAGAAACCGGTCAAGGCTGAACTGGTGACCCATTACGCCGGCGCCGAACAACGCCTGCCGGTGACCCTGAATAACGGCATCAACTATGTGCCGCTGCCGGCATTTGCGTTGGCTTCGGGCGAGTGGACAGCGGAACTGGTGCAGGACGGCAAAATCGCTGATGCCTTGGCCGTGCGCTTGAGCGCGACCGGCGATGGCTGGCAAGTGACGCAGACGCAAAGCCTTGATGTAGCCAGCGGCGACACGCCGTTGAGCCTGCCGGCGGACGCCACCGATATTCGCCTGCGTCTGGATGACAGCCCGCAAGCGCTGTTCCGTTCTGCCCTCGACGATCTGCTGAGCTACCCGTACGGCGGCGTCGAGCAAACCGCCAGCCGTTTGCTGCCACTGAGCATCGCCTATCCATCGCTGGCCTCGAGCCCGCAGATCCGTGATCGCTTGCGCCTGATCATGCAGAACAGCCGCCTACGTCTGGTGCAAATGGCCGGGCCATCGGCGAGCTTCACTTGGTGGGGCTATGCCGGTGAACCCGATGCATTCCTCACCGCTTATGCGTACTACGCCGACTGGAACGCCAGCCAGGTGCTGGAACTGACCTTGCCGCCAGAGCACTGGCAGCGAGTGTTGGAGGTTTACGCCAAACAGGCGCCGAACACGCCGTTGCTGCAACGGGCGCTGATATTGTCGTTCGCCAGGCAAATGCGCTTGCCGGTCAACACGTTGCTCAGCGGTTTGATGGAGGATCTGGCGAGGGCCGGTGAAGGTAATGCCGAGACGCTGATGGACGACGGCCAGGACAGCCTGGTGATGAGCGATCCGGATTCGGCATTGGGTCTGGCAGCGGCGCGGGTCTTGACCGCCTCGCTGGCCACGCAATCGAAAGTCTCCTTGCCTGAAGCCTTCAGTCGTCAGGTGAGTGCGGCACAACAGCGTCTGGCCGTCAGCTCGCAGCCGTTTGCCGAAGCGCTGAACCTGTCGCTGCAAGCGTTTGATCAGCCCCGTGCGACGGCGTTGTTGCAGCGTCTGCTGCCACAGCAATCGACCCTCGAACGTGCGCTGGCGCTGAGCTGGCTGCAACGCAGCATCGCCCAGGCGTCGCCGACCATCGCCCTGACACCGGGTGAAGGCTGGAAGAAAAATTACGGCGCAACCGGTGAGATGTACTGGACGTGGCAGGGCAATGCAGCGGTGCCAAGCGTGTTGACGGTGTCTGGCACTCAAGAGCGTCCGCTGCGTGCGGCGCTGAGTTTCCAGACCCAGCAACCGGCCGTCGATCCGATGGCGGTGACCATCACCCGTCGCCTGTCGCGACTGGTGCCGGGCGACGAAGCGTTCACTTTCAAACTGGAGCCGGTCGGCACCAAACCGCTGTCCAGCGACAGCCTGTATCTGGACGAAGTGATCCTCACCAGCAAAGCGCCCAAACCGCTGCGCTACGGCATGCTCGAAGTGCCGCTGCCACCGGGCGCCGATGTCGAGCGCACAACGTGGGGTATCAAGTTGCAGGGCAAGGACGGTACCGAACCGACCTCGCTGGAGAAGGCGCGTTTCGAGCCGGGACAACTGGCCTACGCGGTGCCGGTGGATGCCCTGAGCGGCGAGTTGCGTCTGCGCCATTTGGTGCGCTTCTCGCAGAAGGGCCGGTTCAACCTGCCGCCGGTGCGTTTCACTCAGGTGTACGCGCCACAGCATCAAGCCCAGGAAGCGAAAGCCGCCCTCGGTCAGGTCACGGTCAACTGACATGACCCGGCCGCTGCTGTGGCTGCTGTTGTGGATGATTCCTGCGCTGGCGACGGCGCAGGATGAGCCACTGCGCGTGGCGTACAAAGGTGAGCTGTTGTCACTGAGTACGACGCAACTGATTGCTCGTGAACCGTTGCCTTCGACCCTGGATGCGCCGCTGGGCAGTCTTTGGAAGCTGTTTGTCTACGCGTGGCTGGTGGATACCGGCGCTCGGGAGCCGGCATATGAATGTCGCGGGCAGTCGAAAGAGGAAGTCTATTGCTGCTCGGCGGGCGGCAAGATCGAGCGGGATCAGGCGTTGGTGAAGTCGTGTGGGCTGTATTTCGAGCCGGCGCGGTTGGGGATTGCAGCCGATGACTGGCGAACCTACTGGCAGGCGCGTAAGGCGCCATTGTGGTTGCAGGATTTGCCATCGGTGCAACCGGCCACGCGGGTTTCGGTGAGTGAGTTGCTGAGCGTTCTGGCGTTGCTGCCAGCTCAAGAACAGATGCGCCGCGTGTTGCTCGACGTGGTGCTCAATGCTGCCGACGGCAATGTCGTCGGAGAACTCGGCGCGCGCTTGCGGGTGAAAACCTGGAGCTGGCTCGGCGATCACGACCGGCAGTCGCGGCAGGGCGGATTTGCCGGATGGACAGCGGACGGCTCGCCGGTTTGGGCCGGAGGGCGCGGCACCAGTCAAATGGTTTTACGGCATTACGGCGCTGCGTTGGCGACGGTGTTGCCGGTTGCGTGGCCGGCAGAGGCGAGGCGTTGTGTCGAAGTCGGACTGTTCTCGCGCTATCCCGTTGTACGGGTTCTGGCGGGCGAACGGGTCGTGACGTCTGGCCCGTTGCAGGGCGACTACCGTGTTGATTTCGCCAACGGCAACGCGCTGGATATCCACAGCGACGGCGAACTGTTTCTGCTCAATGACAAACTCGTCGCAAGGCTGGATCGCGAAGAATACGTCGCCCGTGTCCTTGATCGCGAAGCCAAACCCGAACCTGGCGAAGCCGCCAAAGCACTGGCCGTGGCGATCCGTACCTATTTGCTGCAAAACGCCACGCGCCACGGCGATTGCCTGAGCATCGACGACAGCAGCAATCGCCAGCGGGTTGCTCCACGCCCGGCATCGGCGCAATCGCGCAACATCGCCGCCTGGACGGCCGATCTGGTGTTGGCTGGCAGCACCGTCACCTATCACTCCGACCAACCCGGCCCGGACAAACTCGCCTGGCAGCAAGCCGTCGAACAAGCCAACGCTGGCCAGCGCTACGACGCAATCCTGCTCCATGCCTATCCCCGCGCCAGCCTCAGCCGCTGGGACAACCCGGTCGCTTCCTGCGAAGCACTGCCCGCCGCGCAAGACTGGCTGCAAAAACAGCGACGCGGCTGGCGTCAGAAGCTTGAAAGCGAAACCGGCTACAACGAAGTCAGCACGTTCGCCGTGTGCAAACTCGCGTTCGGCCGCCCCTTTGTCGACCGCGAACGCCAGCGCATCTATGTGCGCGGCGTACTGACCTTGCAAGACCGCCTCGACCTGACCCACGAATATCTGCACCTGGCCTTTGAAGCGCATCCCAACGGCCAGGATGAAACCTACATCGAAGGGCTCGCCCGTCACCTTTTGCTGGAATAGACCATGACACTCCGTTATCCACAGGTCTTGTTGCTGCTCTGCACGCTGACCGCGTTATCGCCGACTAGGGCCGCCGACAGCATCAAACTCGACACCCCGGTCGGGGGCTGGCGCACCGGCGCTCCGCAAGGCGAGGGCGAAAGCTTTCGTCAGACCGTCAACTACCCGGCCTCCTCGGTGAACACCCCGGTCGGCCAGGCCAACACAGCGCGCATCAGCGGCCAGATCAACGCCAGTCCGAAGAATAATGAGCCCGGTCGACTGATCGTCAACGGCGTCAGCATGCCGCTGAAAATCGACGCCGCCGGCCGCTTCGACCGTCCGTTCTCCTTCCCCAACGGCAGCAACAGCGTCGAAGTGCGCAGCCCCGACGGCCAACAACGCCGCCGCACTCAATTCCTCAACACCAGCGGCGGTGCTACCCCGCCAAAACTGCGCGTGCTGCTGGCCTGGGACAGCGACGGCACCGACCTCGACCTGCACCTCGTCACCCCCGACGGCGCCCACATCTGGTACGGCAACCGCGTCGCCCCCAACGGGGGCGCCCTCGACGTCGACGTCACCACCGGCTACGGCCCGGAAATCTTCGCCATGCCGGCGCCGATCAAGGGGCAGTATCTGGTGTATGTGAATTACTACGGTGGCGGGTATCGCAGCGATGAAGATGGCGGGGATGAAGCCGCGCAACCGCTGACGACGGCGCAGGTAACGGTGATTACCGAGGAAGGCACACCAAGCGAGAAGATGGAGACGTTTTTGATCCCGATGCGGGCGGTGGGGGAGTTGACGTTGGTGAAGGCGTTTAGTTATCCGTGATGGGGAATTGAGCAGCAGGTTGCTGCCCAACTCCTTTCAATCACTCAGGCCGCCAGTTCAGGTCGGAAACTGCTGGAGGTCAGACGCTTGAGCGCAATATCAAGTGCCTGATCATCGAACAGTTTGCTCTTGCGAGCAGCAGCACCAGCGCCACCGTCCCACTGCTTCAACGCCTCACGCACTGCAGGTACGGTCGCAGATACCCCTTCCTGGCTCAACAGCCAATCCACCGTCGCCAACAACTCCATGCCGAATGGCGATTCAAAACCGTCAATCAACTCGGCAGTCCGTTCCAGGGCTTGAGAGTATTCCTTGGCCTCCGTCTTCAGATAAGTCTGCAAAAAGGCTTTGCGCTCTTGATCAAACCAGATCACATCGCTAATGCCTGCGTCACTGATGCGTTTGTCACAGTGCAGATAACTGCCATCGAGGTTATCGAGCAGGTGCTCCAGCCGGTTGGCGTACGGCCCATATTTGTGCGCGACAAACTTCAGATTCAGAGGGTTCTCGGTATTTGGCAACTTCTCGATAGCGCGCTCAAGAAACCAGGCCAGCTTCTGGATCTCTAGCAGACTGCACTCCATGCCTAACACCCAGTAGCGACGAACCAGTTCGGCGATAAGCGCGCGGGCTGGCGTGAGCGTTTCTACGCCCGAACGTTTGGCGACGTTCAGATACTGGTTCGAGGGCTCGAATACCAAGACATCAGCGTCCAGATCCCCCAGCACTTCGACAATCTGCTCACGGACTTCAGGCCACTTCAAGCCGCCGTTACCAGCACCTAGAGGCGGGACGGCGACAGATTTCACGTCGTTCTCAAGCAGAAACCGACGCAGATCATGCAAGCCCTCAGTGATCCATGCCATTTGCGACGGAGAACGCCAATGGCGTTTGGTTGGGAAGTTCACGATCCAGCGAGGGCCATCGAGTTCATTGGTGGCCGTCACATGCATCTTGCCGGTTTCTACTTCCTTCGCCTTACACGCTGCTGCATAGAGACGGTAATTTTGCGCAAAGCGTTCTTTGAACATCAATGCGATGCCCTTGCCCATCACGCCCACGGTATTCACCGTGTTTACGAGGGCTTCGGTGTTGGCTTCCAGCAGGTTGCCTTGGGTGAATCGGATCATTGGAAATACCATTTGGGACGCGCATGGACAGGCAGCGTCAGGCCTCTAGCGGCGACGTCTGCTTCTATGCGTGCTTTCATTGCATCGGTGTGGCACATGATGCCCAGTAGTCCCGTAATCGGTAAGTGATGGTGGATCAGCGCCTCAGCCTGATAACGCTCCATTTTGCGAGGATCATCAGGATCGCGCTTGAAGTCGCGCCGTTGAAGGATAGACCAATCGATCTGGTCGAGATTGGCCAGATCGCTGTAATAGTTTGTCCAACTCGGATAGGCGTGTGCGTTTGTGAAGACAAACGGTAGGCCGAGCTCTTCAACGCGATACAGGCTTGAGACCAGAATCACGATCTCGTCATTGCTGCGTTGCTGAACACTCCAGCCAGAGTGAATGTTCTGCATCATCACTGAGAAGGGCGTGAAATAGAAGGGCACGTAGTCGGCCAGAACGCCTTCGGGAGCGATGGGCACCTGACGGGAACGGCGCTTGTCGATCAAGTCGGCGTTACCGATATTCACGTACTGAGGTGCCTGTGCTTCCGAGTTTGCGCAATGCAGACCGTTGTCCAGAATCCAGGGCAGGTTATCGCGATGGACGATACGCCAAATCAGAGCTTTCTCTGGATTCAGGCTGGTGTAGTTCATTGATAAAACATTCTCTGGTTCACGCTGGTTTGCACATTAACATCGGCCGCCTGCAATTTAGCTACGCAAAGTGCATCGACTTCTTCGCTGGGGGTGAAGATTTTGAAGAAGGCATCAGGTTTAACAACCCCCGGTGCGAGACACTCTGCCATGCAGATGCTTTTGCAATGAGGGTCCAGGTAATCGCGACTGCTCATGACATCCCACTCGATGGCTTCGAAACCCTGTTCGTAATCAAGTAGCTGTATTGAGTCGCCTGCTAACGGGTGGCGTGGAATGACTTTCCAGCCGTATTGCTTGGCTGTTGATCTGTAGACCGAGATCAACACAAATCGGGCCTCTGGCCTGTTGCGCTGCACGCTTCCGTCAAATGGATTCTTCGCAAACCAGTGGAAGGGCACGTAGTTGTCGAGCTGCAGAGTCTGCCGCTTTTTCAGGATTTCAGCATCTGCGACGTCTTTGAAACCCGAGAGGCCAGCGCGAGGTTTCAAGCCATCTCTGAAAATTCCATCCAGGTTTTCAACAGAAGTAAGGTGGTAGAGAAGCTTCTGATCCTTGATGCTTTTAACGTCCGACATAGTGGTCTCCTTGACCTGCACATCAACCTAAACTGAATTCAGTCCCGGCCTTGCCCCGCGCTGATGTAACCCTCGATCCGTGGGGGTTGGTAGAACATTCGCCGTGATTCTAGTGTGCCATCACTTTTACCCACAAGCCCACTAAGGAAATTGGTTAGCAGGGTCAAGCAGCAAAACGCCTGAGCTCACTCTTCGTCAAAATAATCGCGATCCAGCGTCGGCAACCGCAACAAACGCGATGTCACACCCACCTCATGATCCATCATCAGATGCACCAGCCGCGTGCCGTCTACCAACACAATGCCGTCCACCGATTTGGCGAAGTCGACAGCGTGCGCTGTAAAGCCAGAGGTGGTAATGAACACGCCACGCTTAGCTTTCTGCCCAGCAAGCGCCCCATAGAACGCCTGCAGTTCAGGCCGGCCAACCGTGTTCTGCCAGCGCTTGGCCTGAACGTAAACCTTCTCCAGCCCCAATTTATCGAGCGAGATAATGCCGTCGATGCCGGCATCACCGGAACCGCCGACACGTTGCAGATCATTGCGACTGGCGCCGTAACCCAAGCGATGAAGCACATCCAGCACGATCACTTCGAAACGGTTGGGGCTGACTTGCAGCATGTTGTCCAAAAGGTCGGCCGCCGTGGCATCGCGCAGTTCCTTTAGCGCTCGCTCCAGTCGGTCGTCGGGGCTTTCGGTGGCGGAGGCCAGATCTGGCTCCACATTTGGTTGGTCATCCAGTGGCTCGGCATCTGGCGCGACTTTCAGCTTCACATTCATGTAACCGATTGCCAAATGCTCCACATCCTTGGCTGACAGTGGAAATGCATGCTCCTGGGCGTACTGCACTCCTGCGTCAGTCAACTTCCAATAACCGCGTTTGGCACTGCTGGAAAGACCGGCGCGCTTGAGACGATCGTGCGCCCAGCCAGATCGGTTCTTGTAGGTGGCCTGACCACTCGCGATCAGCTCCTCACGCTGCGCTTCTGTTAACTGCAGCATTTTGGCTGCCGCTTCGTGGGCGTCCCGAGCAATTGCACCGTCGGGTTTTGTGGCGAGAAACCGCAGGATCGGTTCGATGAACTGATCGTAGGTTGGAACGGACATGGGCGCATCCCTGTGCTGGTGGGTGTTTTTGAACTGACCGGCAGGCGAGTATAAATTAACGTTCGCTGAGGGGGGCTCTGAGCGTTAGCGCTGGGGCTGTGAAAGCGTGAGCCGCTGTTGCTAGGAAGGCATTAGGCATTAAAAAGCCGGCTTGTGGCCGGCTTCTCGGGGACTGGCTTGGTTTATTTTTGGTAAACCGCGCCAGCCTTCAAAACGTACATCCGGATCTGCGTCCGGCTGTGGGACTTGGTCAGACGTTGGTCTGCCGCGTCGGGCGTCATCTGAGCCGCGGGAGCGGGGCGATGCGCGAATGTGGGGCGCAGGATACTGAGTTTTGTTGGGAATTCCCAGCCTGAAGTGCGGTTTAGAGCGACTGACGCAGTACAGAACCGGTATTTGAACTGTTTTTCAGCGCCTCTTCGCGGGCAAGCCCGCTCCCACAGGGTTGTGTGTGTGCTGGCCGATCATAGAAACGGTACCACCGGCCGGCGTTTGCTCAGCGTCGACCACCAGAACACCCAGCCCAATATATGAATCCGTTGCTCTTCTATCTGCGCGGGGCGGAACACTTCGTCCGGGTATTCGGCGCTGTTGTGGCTGCGCATTCGCAGGCCGTTGCCGGGCATGCGGTGCAGGTATTTGATGCGCAGCATGCCGTCGTGTTCGATGGCGTAGATCTCGCCATCCACCACTTGAGTCAGGCCGCGGTCGATGGCGACGATGGAGCCGTCTTCGATGCGGTCGGCCATGCTGTTGCCGATCATGTGCGCGCAGATGGCGTCGGAGTGACGGATTTCCAGTTGATCGAGGTGCGCGCGCAGCAGGCGGATGGATTGGTCCGTGTCGTGGATGACGTGGGTTTTGCCGGAGCCGTCGGTGAGGGGCGTTTCCTTGAAGAACACCAGGTCGACGTCGTTGGGGTCGATGACGGCGTAGACGCCGCGGATGGCGTGGGCGTCGAAGGTGTCGCCATTGCTGGCGGGCGGCGTCAGGCTCGGCAACTCCTTTATGCCTTCGCCGGTCTTCAGCCATTCGCTGTTAACGGACAGCAGGCGTGAGACTTCTTCCATGCGATACGCCGGGACGCCCCGGGTGTACCAGTTGTGGACATTTTGGGCTTCCGTGCCCCAGAACTTTGCGAATCCCGTGGTGGTGATGTTCGCTGCTTCCAGGAGTGCCTTGAATCTTGGACCGCTAGTGTTCTTTCTCATAAACACGGAGTCTACGGCCGTGCTAGAGCGGTTTGAATAAACTTGGCGTTCAAAAAAAGGCTGAATTTTGCGACGGGATGTAAGCCCGTCTTGTGGGAAATTAAACGGGTTAAAACTTTGTTGCGTGTGTTTTAAACGTTGCGTTTAAGCAGGATGTTCTCGCGCATAAAAAACCCCGTATCAAACGGGGTCTTCTTCAAGCATCACGCAGGTTGCAGGCGCTTAGCCTTTGTAGGCAGCAACCGACTTGGTGATCGCTTCGCGGGCGGCGTCTGCACCGGCCCAGCCTTCGATCTTGACCCATTTGCCTTTTTCGAGATCTTTGTAGTTCGCGAAGAAGTGCTCGATCTGCTGGATCAGCAGTGGCGGCAGGTCGGTGTATTCCTTCACATCGACGTACAGCTGGGACAGCTTGTCGTGTGGGACTGCGATGACTTTGGCATCGCCGCCGCCGTCGTCGGTCATGTTCAGGATGCCCACTGGACGTGCGCGGATCACCGAGCCTGGCGCAACCGGGTAAGGGGTCACAACCAGCACGTCGAGGGGGTCACCGTCGTCAGCCAGGGTGTTCGGGATGTAACCGTAGTTGGCCGGGTAGAACATTGGGGTGGCCATGAAACGGTCAACGAACAGGCAATCGCTGTCTTTGTCGATTTCGTATTTGATCGGCGCGTGGTTGGCCGGGATCTCGATCGCGACGTAGATGTCGTTCGGCAGGTCTTTGCCAGCCGGAATCTTGCTGTAGCTCATTGGGCGTTGCCCCCGTAGTTGACCAAAAACACTTGGCCGGATTGACCAAAAAGTGGCGGCGATTATAGGCATATTCCGCCGCCGATGCCACGCACCGAAAGTCGTGCAGACCTTAGTCGTGAGCCTGATAGACCGGGGCCTGGGCCTGAAGTTGCCGCAGCCTGCCCAGTGGATCCTGCCGGTAGAAAAGCTTCAGTTGCAAGTAGACCTGTGGATAAGCCTTGTGCAGCAGATCGGGTGCGCTGAAGAAGTATTCGCTGGTGACGGCGAAGAACTCGGCAGGATTTTCGGCCGCGTAGGGATCGATGGCGGTTTCGGCGTCCGGATTGCGGTCCAGTTGGCGGTTGAGGTCGTCGTAGGCCTTTTGCATGACCTCGGCCCAGTCGCTGACGCGCATGTCGGCGTGCAGCGGCGGCAGGCCGTTGGCATCGCCGTTGAGCATGTCGAGTTTGTGCGCCAGTTCGTGGATGACCAGGTTGTAACCTTCCCAGCCACCACTGGCCATTACACCCGGCCAAGCCAGGATGATCGGCCCCTGTTGCCAGGCCTCGCCGCTGTGTTCGCCATCCCATTCATGTTCGACGCCGCTGGCATCGCGATGGCGCTGCGGGCTGAGGAAGTCGTCGGGATAGAGGACGATCTCGTGAAAACCCTGGTACCAGTTCAGATCGCCCAGATTGAGCAGTGGCAATTGCGCCTGAGCCGCAAGCAGCAGGCGTTGTTCCTGATGCAATTCGACACCGGGCAGGGCGGTCAGGTGTTTGTCTTCGAGAAACAGCACGCAGGCTTCACGCAGCCATTGGTCTTGGGCTGCACTGATGCCGTCGAGAAAGCTCAGGTGATGGCGCACCCGTTGCCACAGGTCGTCGGCAATCGGGTGCCTGGCCAGGATGCGCCGGCGACGCCAGGCGCTCAGCGACCACATCGGCTTAGTGCGATTGGGCTTTGGCGCTGCCGAGTCGGCTGCGTACCACACCAATGATCATCGGTACCAGCGACAGCAGGATGATGCCGAGCACCAGCAACGACAGGTTTTTCTTGATGAATGGCACGTTGCCGAAGAAGTAACCCAAGGTCACCAGACCACCGACCCACAGCACCGTGCCGAACACACTGAAGCCGAAGAAGCGCGGGTAAGGCATCTTCGCCACACCGGCGACGAATGGCGCGAAGGTGCGAATGATGGGCAGGAAGCGCGCCAGGGTCACGGTTTTGCCACCGTGCTTGTCGTAGAAGTCGTGGGTCTGTTGCAGGTAGTCGCGACGGAAGATTTTCGAGTTGGGGTTACTGAACAGTTTTTCGCCGACTGTTCGTCCGATCACGTAATTGGTGCTGTCGCCCATGATCGCTGCCAGCATCAGCAGACCGCCCAACAGGACTGGGTCCATGCCACCGCCTGCCGCTACCGCACCGGCGATGAACAACAGCGAATCGCCTGGCAGAAAGGGCATCACCACCAGACCGGTTTCACAGAAAATCACCAGAAACAGAATGGCGTAGATCCAGGGCCCATAGTTGTTCACCAGCAAGTCGAGGTAAACGTCGAGATGCAGGATAAGGTCGAGCGGGTTGAAATCCATGGGGGCACCTGTGTGGCGGCCCGACTCTGCAGGCCTGTGCGGATGACTTCGTGTAAGCCTACATCGAGGTGTAGTTTTTCTTACAAGCCGGAAAGCTCGGGATTATACGGTCTGAGAGGTGAAAAGCGCGTTGGTTTTGTAGCGAGGGATGTCCGGGTGTGAACAATTGTCAGGGACGACGAGAGAGGAGAAGGCCTGCAGGATCACAGCCTTCGGTAGCGACTACATTGGAATGCGTTCTTTTGTAGAACTGCCGAAGGCTGCGATTTCTTGGGTCAGAGTTCGTCGCTGATTGGCAACACGTAGTTCTTGAACTCGGTGTCTTCCTTGAACCCGATGGACTCGTAGGTTTTCTGTGCCACTTCGTTATCGGCACTGGTGGAAACGCGCATGCGCACGGCCTGGGTTTCCTTGGCCATTTTCTTCGCGGTGCGGATCAGGTTGTCGGCGACCAGTTGGCGGCGGGCGTCTTCGGCGACATAGATGTCGTTGAGGATCCATACGCGCTTGAGCGACAACGAAGAGAAACTTGGATAGAGCTGACAGAAGCCCATCAGCTTCTTGTCGTCATCGTCGGCGAGGGCCAGATAAATCACCGATTCCTTGCGGCGCAGGCGTTTTTCGAGAAACGCGCGGGAGGAATCCGGGTAAGGCAGTGAACCGTAGAACTCACGATAGGTGACGAACATCGGAGTCAGTAAATCCAGGTGTTCGAGGGTCGCTTGAATAATCCGCATGATAGGTCTCGTCTTCAAGTGGCTGTCTTCAACTGCTCTGACGGCGATGGGAAACCCTGGCGGCCGTGCGTCGATCCTGCCTGATACCGGCGCAGAAACGCAATGCGGAATCGGTTCAGGTTGTCGACGGGCCGAGTAGGAAGTTTCCTTTCATGTCCGCACCGGTGTCCGACTCCAGCGTCTGAACCTGTGCTTCGTCCTTCAGATTGACCCCCGACAGTTGCCGTCGGCAGGCTTCGCGCATCAGGTACAGCAAACGATGTGCCGCCATGCCGTAGCTCAAGCCCTCAAGCCGCACATTGGAAATGCAGTTGCGGTAGGCATCGGTCAGCCCGATCTTTGGATTGTAGGTGAAATACACCCCCAGGCTGTCGGGTGAGCTGAGGCCCGGGCGTTCGCCAATCAGCATCACCAGCATTTTTGCGCCCAGCCGTTCACCTATTTCATCGCCGACCGCGACGCGGCCCTGTTCCACGAGGATGACCGGCGCGGCGGACCAGCCATCGGCGGCCATTTGCTCTTCAAGTCGGGTCAGCAGTGGCAGCGTGTGGCGATGCACGGCCAGCGCCGACAAACCATCGGCGACGACAATCGCCAGATCCACGCCGCCGGGATTGGTCGCCGCGTAGTCGCGCAGAGCCTGGGCTGAGTCATCACTCAACTTGCGCCCCAGATCGGGGCGTTGCAGGTAGCTGTTGCGATCCACCGCCGCGCTGTGCAGCAGCAACGTCTGGCGCCCGCGCTCATTGAGTTGGGCGCTGAGCCCGGCATGATCGAACGGCAAGTGCACCGCATCCCGCGCCTGAGCATGGGCGAACTGGAAATCCAGTTGTGCGCGGGTCGGCAGACTGGTGCCGGTGCGGCCGAGGGCGATCCGCGCGGGGGTCAGGCGACGCAGTTCCAGCCATGGGTTTTGCGGGTCGAGGGGCGGGTTTTCCATAAGACTCATCCCAGTTGCGCCAAGGCCTGGCGGAAGGCCGGCGGCAGGTTGTTGCCGAAGCGAACCTTGCCGTCCGCCTGAGTGAAAATGCCCATGTTCGCCAGCCATTGCTCGAATTCCGGCGCCGGTTTCAGGCCCAGGGTCTGGCGGGCGTAGAGCGCGTCGTGGAACGAGGTGGTCTGGTAGTTGAGCATGATGTCGTCGGAGCCGGGGATGCCCATGATGAAGTTGATCCCCGCCACACCCAAGAGGGTCAGCAGGGTGTCCATGTCGTCCTGATCGGCCTCGGCGTGGTTGGTGTAGCAGATGTCGCAGCCCATCGGCACGCCGAGCAATTTGCCGCAGAAGTGGTCTTCGAGGCCGGCGCGAATGATCTGTTTGCCGTTGTAGAGGTATTCCGGGCCGATAAATCCGACGACGGTGTTCACCAGAAACGGCTTGAAATGGCGCGCCACAGCGTAGGCCCGGGTCTCGCAGGTCTGTTGGTCGACGCCATGGTGGGCGTTGGCCGACAGGGCGCTGCCCTGACCGGTTTCGAAATACATCAGGTTTTGCCCAAGGGTGCCGCGGTTCAGGCTTAAACCGGCGTCGTAGCCTTCCTGCAACACATTCAGGTTGATACCGAAACTGGCGTTGGCCGCTTCGGTGCCGGCGATCGACTGGAACACCAGGTCCAACGGCACGCCACGGTTGATCGCTTCGATGGAGGTGGTGACGTGGGTCAGCACGCAGGCCTGGGTGGGGATGTCGTAGCGCTGGATGATCGCGTCGAGCATTTCCAGCATCGCGCAGATCGAGGCGATGCTGTCGGTGGCCGGGTTTATGCCGATCATCGCGTCGCCGTTGCCGTACAGCAGACCGTCGAGAATGCTCGCGGCAATGCCGGACGGCTCGTCGGTCGGGTGGTTGGGTTGCAGGCGAGTTGACAGGCGCCCGCGCAGGCCGAGGGTGCCGCGAAACTTGGTCACTACGCGGATTTTCTGCGCCACCAGCACCAGGTCCTGCACGCGCATGATCTTCGACACGGCGGCGACCATTTCCGGGGTCAGGCCGGGCGCGAGATTACGCAGGCTGGTTTCATCGGCGGCCTCGCTGAGCAGCCAGTCGCGAAAACCGCCGACGGTGAGGTGGCTGACCACGGCGAAGGCCTGTTTGTCATGGGTGTCGATGATCAGGCGGGTGACTTCATCGGACTCATAGGGAATCAGCACTTCTTGCAGAAAGTGCGTGAGCGGGATATCGGCCAGCGCCATTTGCGCGGCCACGCGCTCACCGTCGTTGAGCGCGGCGACACCGGCGAGAAAGTCCCCGGAACGTGCCGGGCTGGCTTTGGCCATGACGTCCTTGAGGCTGTCGAAGCGATAGGTCTGGGCGCCGACGCAATGGGCAAATGCGGCCATGGGGCGGTGTCCTCCTGATTCTGTGGATAACTCGGTTCCCCTGTGGGAGCGGGATCTCCATGCACTTCAATAAGGCGGGCACCGGGCGCAAGGCCCGGTACCGGTGCAACTAGATACCTTCGAGCATAGCGTCTGTCGGTGCGTCGGCGCGTTGCTTGGCGGTCAACTGGAAATACAGATACCCAATGGCCATGAAACCAAGGAACACACAGCCGATCAGCGTGTTGAACCACGCCATCGCCACCAGGCACACCACGGCCAGAAACAGCGCGATGGCCGGCACCACCGGATAGCCCGGGGCGCGGAAGGTGCGTTCCAGGTTCGGCTCGGTTTGGCGCAGTTTGAACAGGCTGAGCATGCTGATGATGTACATCACGATCGCGCCGAATACCGACATGGTGATCATCGCCGCGGTCAGCGTCATGCCTTGCAGATTGACCAGGCCGTCGCTGTAGATCGCCGCGATGCCGATCACGCCACCGGCCAGAATCGCGCGATGGGGCGTCTGGAACCGCGAGAGTTTGGCCAGACTTTTCGGCAGGTAACCGGCGCGGGCGAGGGCGAAGAACTGGCGCGAGTAGCCAAGAATGATGCCGTGGAAACTCGCCACCAGACCGAACAGGCCGATCCAGACCAGCATGTGCATCCATGACGAATTGTTGCCGACCACCGCTTTCATGGCCTGCGGCAGCGGATCGTTGATGTTCGACAGTTGGCGCCAGTCGCCAACGCCACCGGCCATCACCATCACGCCGATGGCGAGGAACACCAGGGTCAGGATGCCGCTGACATAAGCCTTGGGAATCGTGCGTTTCGGGTCTTTGGCTTCCTCCGCCGCCATGGCCGCGCCTTCGATGGCGAGGAAGAACCAGATCGCAAACGGTATCGCGGCAAAGATCCCGGGGATCGAACCCAGGGTGAACTCGTTGGCGCCCGACCACCCGTTGAGCACGAAATTGCTGAAACTGAAGCCCGGCGCGACCACGCCCATGAACACCAGCAATTCGGCGACGGCCAGCACCGTGACCACCAACTCAAAGGTCGCGGCGATGCTCACGCCGAGAATGTTCAGGGTCATGAACACGAAATAGGCGCCGACCGCAGCGATCTTCGGATCAAGCTCGGGGTATTGCACATTCAGATAGGCGCCGATGGCCATGGCAATGGCCGGTGGTGCGAAGACGAACTCGATCAGCGTAGCGATGCCGGCGATCAATCCGCCTTTTTCGCCGAACGCCCGACGGCTGTAGGCAAACGGCCCGCCGGCGTGGGGAATCGCGGTGGTCAATTCGGTGAAACTGAAGATGAAGCAGGTGTACATGGTCGCGACCATCAGCGCCGTGACCAGAAAACCCAAGGTGCCTGCGGTGCCCCAGCCGTAACTCCAGCCGAAGTATTCGCCGGAAATCACCAGGCCGACGGCAATGCCCCACAGGTGCAGGGTGCCGAGTGTGGGTTTGAGTTGTGTGGTGGTAGTCATAAGTCCTCGCTGTCTTTTTTATTGTTTGATCTGTTGGACTTTCGGGTGTCGCGGTTGGGGTGGATGGAGGCTGTTCACGCAGCGGCAGTTTTTCTGCAAATCCTGAATGACGGGTACGCAAGGGCCGTGCCAGAGCGGCCAGGCCTTGTGTGTTGTGTCATTAAGGACGCCTTCGCGAGCAATCCCGCTCCCACATCGGATCTGTGCCGAATCCAGCCATGTGGGCCGAAGCAAGGCCCCTGTGGGAGCGGGCTTACTCGCGAAGGCGATTGAACGGGCAACACAAACCTCTGTGTTGCCCCCGGTTTTAGAAGAAGCCCAACGGATTGATGTCGTAGCTCACCAGCAGGTTTTTGGTCTGCTGATAGTGGTCGAGCATCATCTTGTGGGTTTCGCGGCCAACGCCGGACTTCTTGTACCCGCCGAACGCGGCATGCGCCGGGTACAGGTGGTAGCAGTTGGTCCACACGCGACCGGCCTTGATCGCCCGGCCCATGCGGTAGGCGCGGTTGATGTCGCGGGTCCACAGGCCCGCACCGAGGCCGAACTCGGTGTCGTTGGCGATGGCCAGGGCTTCGGCTTCGTCCTTGAACGTGGTGATGCTCACCACTGGGCCGAAGATTTCTTCCTGGAACACGCGCATTTTGTTGGTGCCCTTGAGCAGGGTCGGCTGGATGTAATAACCGGTCGACAGATTGCCCTCGAGTTTTTCCACCTTGCCGCCCGTCAGCAGTTCGGCGCCTTCGCCCTTGGCGATTTCCAGGTACGACAGGATCTTGTCGAATTGTTGCTCGGACGCCTGGGCGCCGACCATGGTGTCGGTGTCCAGCGGGTCGCCACGTTTGATCGACAGGACCTTCTTCATCACCACTTTCATGAATTCTTCGTAGATCGATTCCTGCACCAGCGCACGGGACGGGCAGGTGCAGACTTCGCCCTGATTGAAGAACGCCAGCACCAGACCTTCAGCGGCCTTCTCAATGAAGGTCGGCTCGGCCTGCATGATGTCTTCAAAGAAGATGTTCGGCGACTTGCCACCCAGTTCGACGGTGGACGGAATGATGTTCTCGGCGGCGCACTTCATGATGTGCGAGCCGACCGGGGTCGAACCGGTGAAGGCGATCTTGGCGATGCGTTTGCTGGTGGCGAGGGCTTCGCCGGCTTCTTTGCCGAAGCCTTGCACCACGTTGAGTACGCCCGGTGGCAGCAGGTCGCCGATCACTTCCATCAGCACACAGATGCCCAGTGGCGTTTGCTCGGCCGGTTTGAGCACCACGCAGTTGCCGGCGGCCAGCGCCGGGGCGAGTTTCCACGCGGCCATCAGCAGCGGGAAGTTCCACGGGATGATCTGACCGACCACGCCCAGCGGTTCATGAATGTGATACGCCACGGTGTTGCCGTCGATTTCGGCAGCGCTGCCTTCCTGGGCACGCAGGCAGCCCGCGAAGTAACGGAAATGGTCGGCGGCCAGCGGAATGTCGGCGTTGAGGGTTTCGCGGATGGCTTTGCCGTTGTCCCAGGTTTCGGCGATCGCCAGCAGTTCGAGGTTCTGTTCGATGCGGTCGGCGATTTTCAGCAGGATCAGCGAGCGCGCCTGCACGGAGGTCGCGCCCCACGCATCGGCGGCGGCGTGGGCAGCGTCCAGTGCCTTGTCGATATCTTCGGCAGTGGAGCGCGGGAATTCGGCAATCGGTTGGCCATTGACTGGCGAGGTGTTGGTGAAGTACTGACCTTTGACAGGCGCGACGAACTCGCCGCCGATGTAGTTACCGTACTTGCTCTTGAACGAGACTTTGGCGCCTTCAGTACCGGGGTGAGCGTAACGCATGATGATGTTCTCCTTGGCTTTGTACTTATTAGAGAAACGCGCAAGTGCGCTTGCTATAAGCGTAGAGCAAAGGTTGGGCCACTGCCGTGCAGGTCAGGTAAATCAAGGCCTTGGGTGGTTTTTGTCGGACGGGCGGAGCGCGCCTGTGACGGTTTCGGTACAGCGGGGGTGACAGTTTGTACCGTTCTTGGCACAGCCTGTGACCGGACAGTCTCGCCAGCATTGCAATGCGCCGGTGGCTGGAGGATGCTGGGCGTCACCTCAAGCATTGGGCCGTCGAGCCTCGGGGAGAACAATAAGAAATGCACGACAACCATTTGAGTCGCCATGCCCAGCAGGTTCTCACGGCCACCCAGGGCAAACCGCACCTGCACGGGCCCGGTGCCGATCCGTCGATTGCCCGCTCTTGGCTGCGTTGTCTTGAGGACTATCACCTCGACCCGGCCCTGGCCATGGCGCCCACCGTGCTCGAACACGGGCGCGTGCTTGAAAGCCGCGAGCGTCTGCAACAGGTTCTGCAGATTGCCGGCAATGAAATGAGCAGCCTGCATCAACAACTGTCCGGCGCCGGCCACGCGGTGCTGCTGACCGATGCGCGCGGGGTGATCCTCAACTGCGTCACCGCGCCCGCCGAGCGCAGGATTTTCGAGCGCGCCGGCCTCTGGCTCGGGGCTGACTGGAGCGAAGCCTGTGAAGGCACCAATGGCATCGGCACTTGCCTGGTCGAGCGTCAGGCGCTGACCATCCATCAGGATGAACACTTTCGCGGTCGTCACACCGGCCTGACCTGCTCGGCGAGCCCGGTGTTCGACCCGCACGGCGAACTGTTGGCGGTGCTCGATGTGTCTTCGGCGCGCCACGATGTCTCGCGCCAGAGCCAGTTCCACACCATGGCGCTGGTCAATCTGTCGGCGAAGATGATCGAGAGTTGCTACTTCCTGCGCTGTTTCGATAACCAATGGTTGTTGCGTTTTCATTTGCAGGCCGAGTCCGTCGGCCTGTTCAGCGAAGGCTTGCTGGCGTTTGACGGGGAAGGGCGGATCAGTGCGGTCAACCAGAGTGCGCTGAACCTGCTGGGGCATATTCGCGGTGGGTTGCTCGGCCAACCGGTCGAGGCGTTTTTCGATTGTTCGCTGGATGAGTTGCTGGGCCGCGCGAGTGCCAATGCCAGCGCCAGTTGGCCGCTGCGCACCCGCGACGGGCGACATCTGTTTGCCGTGTTGCGTGGCGAGTCGCGCAAGCCGCTGCCGATCATCCCGGCCCCCATCAAACCCGAGCCTGCGCGTCTGTCGGGGATCTGCCTCGGTGATGCGGCGCTGCAAGCGGACTTTCGTAAAGCCCTGCGCGTGTTCGAACGCGATGTACCGCTGCTGATCAACGGTGAAACCGGCTCCGGCAAAGAGGCTTTCGCAAAGGCTGTGCATCAGGCCAGCCAACGATCGAGCAAAGCCTTTGTTGCCCTCAACTGTGCGGCCATCCCCGAGAGCCTGATCGAGAGCGAACTGTTCGGCTATCGCGGCGGCAGCTTCACCGGTGCCCGCAAGGACGGTATGCGCGGCAAGTTGCAGCAGGCCGATGGCGGTACGTTGTTCCTTGATGAAATCGGCGACATGCCGCTGGCCTTGCAGACTCGCTTGTTGCGGGTGCTGGAAGATCGGCAGGTGGTGCCGATTGGCGGTGAGCCCGAAGCGGTCAACGTGAGGATCATCAGCGCGACCCATCGCAATCTGCTGGGCCGGGTCGAGGACGGCAGTTTTCGTGAGGATCTGTATTACCGGCTCAATGGGTTGGAAGTGGCGCTGCCTGCATTGCGTGATCGCAGTGACAAGTCGCAATTGCTGGATTTTCTGCTGGCCGAAGAGGCAAGCGGCGAACCAATCCTGATTGAAGCGCCGGCGCGTGAGGCGTTGCTGGCGTTCAACTGGCCGGGCAATGTGCGGCAGTTGCGCAATGTGCTGCGCACGTTGGCGGCGTTGTGTGATGACGGGCGGGTTGGGCTGGAGGATTTGCCGGCGATGTTTCGACAAGTGCGACCGAGGGTGGCTGTGGAGGTTTGTGCGGCCGAGCATCCCCTTGAAGATGCCGAACGCTTGGCCTTGCTCGCCGCGCTGGAACAGACGCGGTGGCACATGACACAAACGGCGCAACAGCTTGGGGTCAGTCGCAATACGCTTTACAGAAAGCTGCGCAAACACGCTATCGCCCGCTAAACCGGGTCGCGCCATTGGCGAGCAAGCCCGCGCCCGCAAGGACTGCGCTGACATTGTGGGCGCGGGCTTGCTCGCTAAGGCGCGAAACACAAGGTGCGATTTCCCCCTCCCTACGCTAACCTGCGGCCATGTTTTACGAGGTCGACTATGCACATTCATATTCTGGGTATCTGCGGGACTTTCATGGGCTCGATGGCGGTTCTGGCCAAAGAGCTGGGCCATCATGTGACCGGCTCCGACGCCAACGTCTATCCGCCGATGAGCACGCAGCTTGAGGCCCAAGGCATTGTGCTGACTCAGGGCTACGACCCGGCCCAGCTCGATCCGGCACCGGATCTGGTGGTGATCGGCAACGCCATGTCCCGCGGCAATCCGGCGGTGGAATATGTGCTGAACAAAGGCTTGCCGTATGTGTCCGGCCCGCAATGGCTGGCCGATCATGTGCTGCAAGGTCGCTGGGTGCTGGCCGTCGCCGGTACCCATGGCAAAACCACCACCAGCAGCATGCTTGCCTGGGTGCTGGAACACGCCGGCATGAGCCCGGGTTTCCTCATCGGCGGCGTGCCGCAGAACTTCTCGGTGTCCGCACGTTTGGGCGGTACGCCGTTCTTCGTGATCGAGGCCGACGAGTACGACAGCGCCTTCTTCGACAAACGCTCGAAGTTCGTTCACTACCGCCCGCGTACCGCGATCCTCAATAATCTTGAGTTCGATCACGCGGACATCTTCCAGGATCTGCCAGCGATCGAGCGGCAATTCCACCATCTGGTGCGCACGATCCCGAGTGAAGGCCTGGTCATTCATCCGACCACCGAGCCTGCCTTGCAGCGTGTGATCGAGATGGGTTGCTGGACCCCGGTGCAAACCACCGGTGCCGGCGGGCAGTGGCAGGTCAAGTTGCTGAAGGACGACGGTTCGGCGTTCGAAGTCATGTTCGAAGGTGTGTCCCAAGGCACCGTCGAATGGGAGCTGACCGGTCAGCACAACGTCGCCAATGCCCTGGCCGCGCTGGCAGCGGCGCGTCATGTTGGCGTGGTGCCGTCGATGGGCATTGCCGGGCTGAGCGCCTTCAAGAACGTCAAACGCCGGATGGAAAAAGTCGCTGAGGTGCGCGGCATCACCATCTATGACGACTTCGCTCACCATCCAACCGCGATTGCCACCACCCTCGACGGCTTGCGCAAGCGCATCGGCGATGCACCCTTGATCGCGATCATCGAGCCGCGTTCCAACTCCATGAAGCTGGGCGCGCACCGCGACGGTTTGCCGGACAGCGTGGTCGATGCCGATCAGGTGATCTGGTACGCCCCGGCCAACCTCGGCTGGGATCTGGCCGCCACCGCTGCGTTATGCACGGTGCCGTCGATTGTCAGCGATTCACTGGAAGGCATCATCGAGCGGGTGAAGAGCCAGGCTCAGCCCGGCACTCACGTCGTGATCATGAGCAACGGCGGCTTCGGCGGCCTGCACGGCAAACTCGCCGAGGCGCTGCAATGAACACTCGTTTGGAGAGCAATGGCCCCGAACGCATCACCCTGGCCATGACCGGCGCTTCAGGCGCGCAGTACGGTTTGCGCCTGCTCGATTGTCTGGTGCGTGAAGATCGCGAGGTGCACTTCCTGATCTCCAAGGCTGCGCAATTGGTGATGGCCACCGAAACCGATGTGTCGCTGCCGCCCAAACCGCAGACGATGCAGGCATTCCTCACCGAATACACCGGAGCGGCCGCCGGGCAGATCCGCGTGTATGGCAAGGAAGACTGGATGTCGCCAGTGGCCTCAGGCTCCGGTGCACCTGCGGCGATGGTCGTCGTGCCATGCTCCACCGGCACGCTGTCGGCGATTGCCACCGGTGCCTGCAACAACCTGATCGAGCGCGCCGCCGACGTGACGCTGAAGGAGCGCCGCCAGTTGATTCTGGTCCCGCGTGAGGCGCCGTATTCGAGCATTCATCTGGAGCACATGCTCAAGTTGTCGAACATGGGCGTGACCATCCTGCCGGCGTCGCCGGGTTTCTATCACCAGCCGCAGACCATCGATGACCTGATCGATTTCGTCGTGGCGCGGATTCTCAATCTGCTGGGCATTCCCCAAGACATGCTGCCGCGTTGGGGTGAGCATCATCTGAGCAGCGATGAATAAGCTGCTGATCGTTGTGCTGGCGCTGCAACTGGCCGGTTGCGCTACGGCACGCACGCTCGATGCCGCCAAACCGGGGGCGCCGGTGGTGTATGCCGGTACGCGGCTGGATTTGTATGCGATCAATGGCGGGTGTTGCGCGATGGATCGGTTCGGGGCTGAGGCGCCGAGCTATCCGGGCGTGGATCTGCCAGCGAGTGCGTTGCTCGATACGCTGTTACTGCCGTTGTCGTTGCTCACGGTGATTGGCGTGGGATTTCAGGCAACTGGTGGATTGTAGGGGAGTGCTCGCACTCCATTGGCGGGCACGGGCAAGCCACGCTCCCACAGGGATTGAGTCTTACGCCAGGTCTGTATTCGCTGAAGATTACTGTGGTGTCTGGGCTTGCTCGCGAAGAGGCCAGCCCAGACACCACAAAACTACTTGCCGAGCTTGCGCAACTCATCCGATTCAATCACCCGCACCCCATCCTGTTCTTCCAGCGCCAGGCGCCACATGGCGCGGGCCAGTTGGCAGGCCTCGATGCCACGGTATTTACCGGGGATCAATTTTGAAAACGGCGCAGCAAGCTGCTCGCCCAGACGCGGTTCGGTGCGTTCACCGAGCAGCAGCGATGGCCGGCAAATGGTCAGTTGCGGCCAGTTCTGTGCGCGCAATGCCTGTTCCATTTCACCTTTGACCCGATTGTAGAAAATCGATGAATTCGGATCGGCGCCCAGCGCGCTGATCACGATCAGGTGCCGTGCGCCCATCTCCCGTGCGCGTTTGGCGAACGCCACCACCATGTCCAGGTCGACCGCACGAAAGGCGGCTTCGGAGCCGGCCTGTTTGATGGTGGTGCCGAGGCAGCAATAGGCGATGTCGACACGGCCGCTGAGCTGCGGCAGAAAAACCTGCGGGTCGCCGACCGGGTTTTCCAAATGCGGGTGTTCCGCCAATGGCCGACGGGAAGGGGCGAGCACGCGAGAAATCGTTGGTTCGTTGAGCAAACGGTCGAGCAGGTGTTCACCGGTCAAACCGGTGGCTCCGGCAAGCAATACGTGCTGAGGCGTCAAGTACATAGTGTCTCTCCCTTGATACTGTTCAGCTTAGTTGCTCTTTATCGCTGCGTCGTTCAATGCAGCACTTTGCAACGCTTTCCTGGCTTGCTGTTTGCGCAGCAGTTGCCAATGTGACAGCACGGTTTTCGGCGCCCAGATTTGCGGCTCCGAGGCTTCGAAATTGTCCGCCAGTTCACGCTCGGCGACGGTGGCTTTGGCCAGTTTGAAGGCGTGTTCGAGATCGTCGGTCTGGTTCAGCGCCTGGGCGAACAGTGCATCGCCGAAGTAGGTGAAGTTGGCTTCTTCGGAGCAGCCAAAGGACACGCGATCGGCGCGCGAAGCCGTCATGATCAGCGTGCGTTCGTCTTTGAGGGCCGGGATGAAGCCGCCGGAGTAGCACGCTGAGATCACGATGATCTTGTCGCGGTTTTTCAGCGGTGCCAGCACGGCGGCGAGTTCGTCGGCGGGCAGCTCGGCCAGTTCCATGCGCGGCTGGTCGAGTACCAGTTCGTGTTCGGCGGTGCCGTGGCTGGTCAGGTAGATAAACAGCAGGTCTTCCGGGCCGCTGCGTTCGGCGAGGGTTTGCGCGGCGCGGCGCAGATTCTCGCGAGTGGCCATCGGTCGGTCGGCGAGGTGGTCGCGGTGGTTGACCAGGCGGATCTGGCCATAAGCCCCAAACCGCGTTTTGAGCATGTTGGCGACGTAGTCGGATTCGCGCAGGAACACGCTCTGCTTGCCATCGCCGCCCAAGGTCAGGGTGTACAGCTCAACCGCTGGGGTTGAGGCCGGGATGGCCGCCAGGGCGTCATCAAGCAAGCGGCCCTGGGCCAGCAAGCCGAGTTCGAGGATGTCGGGCAGCAACTTGCCGTCGGCATCGCGCACTCGCTGGCCATTGACCCAGGTGCCGCTCATCACGCTGCCATCGGTCAGCACCAGGATGCCGCGTCCAGAGTAACTGTCGCTGTCGAAACCACCGATGTAGAAGCTGCCGTCAGACAGATTCAAGCGTCCCTGACCGCTGAAGCGCCAGTCGTTGAATTCGCCCACGTAGTGGCTGCCGTCGGCGCCGATCAGTTCACCCTTGCCGGTCAGCGCTCCTTCCTTGAACTGTCCGAGCCAAACGTCGCCGTCGGCGTTTTCGTAGCGGCCCTTACCGTGCAACTGGTTGTTCTTGAAACCACCGACGTAGACGTCACCGTCAGCGCTGTTGAAGGTGCCGTTGCCTTCCAGTTGACCATTGACGAAATGGCCGGTGAACGAGTTGCCGCTGGAGTCGCCACGCTGGCCTTCGCCGTTGGGTTTGCCATGGGCGAACTGGCCTTGATAGGAACTGCCATCGTCCATTTCGAGACGGCCGAGCCCGGAATATTGATCAGCCTTGAACTCGCCACGGTAGGTCATGGCGTTTTCTTTCAGGGTGCCTTCGCCGTCCCGTCGGCCCTGCTTGAAACCGCCGGTGTAACTGCTGGCGTTGGTGGTCAGGCTGCCCTGGCCGTCGAACAGACCTTGCTGGAACTGGCCGCGATAGACCTCGCCATTGCTGCCATGCCATTCGCCCTGCCCGTGCCACTGCCCCTTGTCGAACTGCCCGGCGTACCAACTGCCGTTGGGGTAGTCGACGCGCCCCTGGCCTTGCAACAAACCGTCGACCAGTTCGCCGCGATAGCGTCCGCCATCCGGCAGGCGTGCATCAGGAGGCAACAGCGATTCGCCGTCGCCGCAAGCGGCAAGCAACAGGGTCAAGGCTAGGGGGGCAAGAGTGGCGAGTGAGCGCATAGCGGGATCCGGGCAATTAGGCGACCGAGTATGCCGCAGCTATGTGACCTTATACAGCCGCCGCTAAGACAGTGGATGCGAAACAGCGTGCGCTGCTTCGCATCCCGGCGCTTAAACGAAGCAGAGCGACAGGGGTTCGGCGATGTAGGCCGGTTTGTCCGAGCCTTCTATCTCCAGTGTCGCTGTGGCTTTGAGCAGCCATTGGCCAGGTTTTTTCTCGGTCACTTCGCCCAGGTCGACCTTCAGGCGAACTTTGGAATTGACCTTCACTGGCTGGATGAAACGCACGCTGTCGAGGCCATAGTTGACCACCATCTTCACGCCTTGCGGCAGCACGAGGATGTCTTCCATCAATTTCGGGATCAGCGACAACGACAGGAAACCGTGGGCAATGGTGCTGCCAAATGGCGTTTGCGCGGCTTTGACCGGGTCGACGTGAATGAACTGATAATCCCCGGTGGCTTCGGCGAACAGGTTGATGCGCTCCTGATCGATGGTGAGCCATTCGGAACGTCCGAGTTCCTTGCCGACATAATCTTTGAGCTCTGCAACTGGAACATAGGGCATTGAGACTCTCCTTGGGTTCATCGGTTTTATAGTTTTTCAGGTGGGGGATTTGACCGCCCTGCGAACCACTGTAGATCATCATGGCGATTTGCTCAGGTCAACTGACCATGCTTTTGGCGAATGCCGATCCATAGCGCAGGCGTGCTTATAATGCCGAGCCCCTGCTGGGCGGAAAGTAAGACGGAGATGTCGGATGTTGCTACGTGGCCTGACCCTGCTGGTGCTGTTTCAATTGCTCGGCACGGCGCTCAATCACTTGCTGTTGCCGGTGCTGCCGGGGCCGATCATCGGCCTGCTGCTGTTGCTGGTGTTCCTGATCATGCGTGGTGAGGTCGACGAACCGCTGAATCTCGCGGCCGCGAGCCTGCTGCGTTATTTGCCGTTGCTGCTGGTGCCACCGGCAGTGGGCGTGATGGTTTACGCCGCGGCGATTGCCGCCGACTTCTGGGCGATTGTCGGCGCACTGGTGGTGTCGTTGATTCTGTCGATGGCCTTCGCCGGAATGCTGATGCAGCGCATGGTCAGGCGTCACACGCACCGCTCGGAGGAGTCCTGATGCTTTTCGACTGGCAAGGTGCCTGGGACTCCGTGATCCACCATCCGCTGTTCGGCATCGGCATCACCCTGGGTGCCTATCAACTCGTGCTGGCAGCGTTCGAGAAAACCCGCTGGATCTTTTTGCAACCGGTGCTGGTCTCCATGCTGTTGGTGATCGGTGTGCTGGTGGGCTGTGGCCTGACGTACGCCGAATACCGCAAGAGCACCGAGATCCTCAGCATTCTGCTGGGGCCGGCGACGGTGGCGTTGGCGGTGCCGTTGTATCTGAACCTCAAACGCATCCGCCAATTGTTCTGGCCGATTTTTACTACGCTGGTGATAGGCGGGGTGGTTGCCACGGGGATGGGCGTCTTGCTGGGCTGGTGGTTCGGCGCCGATCACATGATTCTGATGACCATGGCGCCCAAGTCGGTGACTTCGCCGATCGCCATGCTGGTGGCCGAGCAGATCGGCGGTGTCGCAGCATTGGCGGCGGTGTTTGTGTTGATCACCGGCGTGATCGGGGCGATCTTCGGCCCGGCGTTGTTGACCCGGCTAGGCGTGCATAGCCCCGAGGCGCGCGGTATGGCGCTGGGCATGACCGCGCATGCGGTCGGCACTTCGGTGGCGTTGCAGGAAAGTGATGAGTGCGGCGCCTTCGCGGCGCTGGCGATGAGTCTGATGGGCGTGGCCACGGCGGTGTTCCTGCCGTTGGCGGTGTCGATGGTGGTGTAAGGAAATGTCTATGAGTCTGCCGCTTTTCCCGCTGAACACAGTGCTGTTTCCCGGCTGCAACCTCGACTTGCAGATCTTCGAGGCGCGCTACCTGGACATGATCGGTCGCTGCATGAAACAGGGCGGTGGCTTTGGTGTGGTGTGCATCCTCGACGGCCATGAAGTCGGCGTTGCGCCGCAAGGTTTTGCCTTGGTCGGGTGCGAGGCGCGGATCACCGATTTCCAGCAGCAGGACAATGGGCTGTTGGGCATTCGTGTACAGGGTGGACGGCGTTTCAATGTGCTGCGCACCGACGTGCAGCGCGATCAGTTGATCCTCGCCGACGTTGAGTGGCTGGACGACGATCCCGAGCAACCGTTGCAGGACGAGGACGCCGACCTGGTTGCCTTGCTCAAGGCTTTGGCCGAGCACCCGATGGTCGAGGCGTTGAACATGGGCACTGACGCGCCGGGTCAGCAGTCGCTCGCCAATCAGTTGGCGTATCTGCTGCCGTTCGCCGAAGAAGACAAGATCGATCTGCTGCAACTTGATGATCCACAACAACGACTGGATGCCATCCAGGCGTTGCTCGATGAATTACAGGGAGAGTTGTTCACCTAGTTGTACTTTGAATCAACTCACAATGCCTGCCAGTATTGTTTTGCTTCTGTCTTTATCTTAAGTTCAAGTTCCCCGCAGGAAGCGGGTGATATGAACAATAATAAGGAAGACGTCATGACGGTATATGAAGATGAGTGGGCGTTTTGGGATGACATCGCTGGCAAGTATATTTTGAAACATGCCGGGGCTGATCATAACGTTGCCAATGTGATTGAAGCGGCCTGCGTCTATGCCGATTTGATGGTGGTTGCGCGGCGTAAGCGTAAATCTGAAAAAATTCCTGTCAGCGAAGTTCCGCGTATGTCTGCAACCGCGAAAACCATAGTGGCAGCGGCGACCGCCTGACTGTTTTTTCAGATGGCCTGGCACCCTGACGATTACGGCGCCAGGCCTCCATGGATGGAAATTTTATGACTGTATCGATAAACACCGACATCACATTTACTGCAAACCTGTACCTTGACGGTCTGCCAGTAGTGCTCAATCAACAGCGCCTCCAACAGCGTCTGCGCAGTCCGCGTCTTACCAAACGCGAGCAACTGGATGCCGAAGTTAATCTGGCAGATTCTCGTGTTGCCAGTTTACTCACCCTTGCTGATCACGAACACGACGAACCTTTACTGTTGAAGTTCGTTGCGCAGGGCGACCGGTACGCGATCCACGTCGTGCAGCGCGGCATGTTTGATAACGCCAGATTAGCCTTCGAAAACAAAACACATAATCTATTGGCCAGCACGGCTGATAAAACGGATTATTTTTCGATCAATAAGCTTGGGGTGTCGAGCACTACTTTTAGCGATATCGAATTCGGGGCGGCCTATATTGGTTTGGTCAGTGAGTCGAATAACAGGCCTTTGTATTGCAATGTGGTCAAGGGCATGAGCACGTTCCTGAATGTCAATCCCAACCTGTCGAAACACGATGCCTTTAATTACAGTTCTGCTGTGTTTGTAATTAAAGTTGTTGAAAAGCTTTCAGCCGTTACCTGATAAAAAGCGCCATGCCTCGATTAGAAGTATGGCGCGATTCATTCGGTCAAACCGCTGGCTTCAGTTCAAGGTCTTTCATGCTCGGGTGTCGGCCAGGTGATGTCACCTGCAAATGTGTCGCGTCCTTTCGGCAAGAACAGTACCTTCGCGCCATCGGCGCCTACTCGGTCTATCAGTGCGTCATAAATCGTGGTGCCTTGCTCGCTGTAAGTGAGCGTTCCGTTCCAGGTTGCTTTCTCGATAGCGCTGACACTGCCGCCGGCACATTTGAATACATCCTCGACGCACGCTGCACGGGTCAGTTGCGAGTTCACCAGCCAGAGCCGCTGGGCACTGATGCCCCGTGTCGGCATCGACAGGCGCCCCTCTGTCGGATCGGCTTCAAAATCCAGATCGTTCAGGTAGAGGTTTTCCGCGCCGGGTACGACTTCGATGCCGCGGGTATCGATGACATAAAGGAAGCCTTGGGTCTGCTGGCGCCGAACCAGTGGGTAGTCTTTGGAGTAATCCAGTTCAAACGAGGTGTCAGATTCTGCATCTGAACCATCGCGACTACCGGGTGAGATATCGCCATCGGAAATCTTGCCCGGATACCGATTGGCCTGGGAGTTGTAATGCAGGGGGTGGGAGTATCCGCCCAACTCGCTTTTGTACCACAGGGCCTTGCCCAGACTGAATGTCGCACTCAAGGCCCACTTGGTGGTAATGCCAGAGGGATTGCCCTTGAGCCTGACCATGCGTTTATCCCGTGCCAACTCGAAAGGCGTGCGGTGGTCGCCCCGGAACATGGCAGGGATGTCGGTTCGATACAAAGCGAGATGCACATTGCGCTGATACCCCGCATGGTCCGTGTAGTTTTTCAGAAACTCGGCTTCATATCGTTGCTGTGCGGGAGGTAGCTCCTTCACATACTCAAAGCCATGATTTCTCAACTTGAGAAGGTAAGGCTCCAATTCTTGTGCGATCAGATTAAACCGCTGGTTGTCATCCTTGTTTTGAGTCAATCGTTTGTGTTGTTCCGCCCATTCGGGAAACGGTCCGCTTTCCAGCTCCTGACGCAAGCGGATCTGCTGTGCCACGGTCAAGTTGTAGCTGCGCAGCCATTGCGCACGTTCACTGGCAGACATTTGTGGATAAAGCCATCCCAGTGAATCAATCAGATAGTCGTGCGCTTTCACGCCCTTGAAGCGGCGGGCCCAATCAGGCGCCGTGCCGCTGACTTGCGCCTCATTACGAAACACCCACGCCTCTGCACCCTGCAAGCGATACATGCGCCAGATATCGCCGTCGGTCCATTGCTCAAGTTTCACGGTTACAGAACGGTCGCCCCGAGCTTCACGCGGGTCGACCTTGACCCACCTTTGTTTTTCATCCCTGAAGGCGTAACCGGTTCCCGGATAAAAAAGATTGGGATCAGCCTCACTGTGCCGGCGAACCGAATAGTAGCCATCGTGATCTGGAAGCTGGGAAATGGTGTGCTGACGGATATCAAAGTACTCGCTCGGTTTTTTCAGGCTCCAGGCATTGCTGTCGGCTATTCGGTAAAGCGGTGGCCCCCAAAGATCACGCTTGCTCAGCGACTTTGCCCGATAGGCTTTCATGGGGGCGTGGTACATCACCATCACCGTCTGGATGGCCGTGTCTGGATCATCGCTGGTGACGTCCGCAAATTGTCTGCCATTGTAGGCTCTCAGTCCGTCTGCAGCCGGCGCGGGTAGATGGTTCCCGACGTTCAGTACGTAGGGTTCCAGGGGAGAGGTCGTGACAGCAGGCCGGGGCGCAACGAGATCGGGCATCGGCGTGACGGTGACGGTGGCCCCATGGTGCGCTGTTCCTGCGATCGGGCTGTCGGCGCTCACTCCAGCCGAAATCGTGTTCGAGCTGCCCGGGCTGAGTCGACCGGGCGGGTGGAAAACCGAATCGTTTGGTCTGTTGTCAGGTGTGATTGGGCGGGGGGCGGAGGGGCCGGGTGTATCCATCTTTGAATTTGGTCGTGAGCCCGGTTTGGGTCGCATGCAATAAAACTCCTTTTTGGATAAAACAGCCTGTCCGTAGGCTGTCGGGTTTGTATCGTTCTTTTGCGTGAAAGCAGCGCCAGTCACAACAGAGATCGCTGGCGCTTGGGTGTTTGGGGCCGCTAGACGGTCAAGGCCTGAAATGCTCGGGAACGGGCCAGACAACGTCGCCGGAGAGCGTGACTTCGCCTTTCGGCAAATGCAGGATCACGCCGCCGGAATCGGCAACTCGATTGATCAAGCGGTCATAAGGTGTTTCGCCCGAAAACCACACTGAGTTGCCGTCGGTTCCGTCCCACGTGGCTTTCTCGATAGCCTTGGCGTCATCACCGGCCTGTCGCAAGACATCTTCAACCCTTGCGGCCTTGTTCCGATTCGAGTGCACCAGCCAGATCCTCTCTGCGCTGATACCCCTCGTAGGCATTGATATCCGGCCTTCCATGTTATCCGCTTCAAAATCCTTGTTGTTCAGGTAAACGTTTTCCGCTCCGGGCACCACCTCGATGCCGCGGGTGTCGATGACATAAAGGAAGCCAAGTGTCTGTTTGCGCCGCAGCAATCGATAGTCACGCGAGTAGTCCATTTCAAACGACGTGTCGGATTCCCCCGCCGATTCAAATCGATAGTCGCTCGGTGAATCGCTGTCAGAACTGATATGTCCTGGATACCGGTTGGCCTGGCTGTTGTAATTCCGGGGGTTGGAGTAGTAACCAAAGCCCATGTAGGTCAACCCATTGGCCAGGCCGAATGTCGCGCTAAAAGCCCATCGGGTCGTGGAGTCGGAGGGGTTGCCCTTCAATCTCACCAGGCGTTTGTCCCGCGCCAGTTCAAAAGGGGTGCGCAGATCGGCCCGGAACATGGCAGGGATGTCGGTTCGGTACAGGAAGCCGTGCCGGTTTTGTTTATAGCCTGCACGCTTTAAGTACCCGTTCAGGAATTGGGCTTCATAGCGCTGCCCGACGTCGGGTAAATCGCTGGAAGAAAGTCCGCCTTCGGTTCTCAATCTGACAATGAAGGGGTCAAGTTCCTGCGCGATCTGCTCGAATCGCTGATCATCATCGCTGTTGGTCAGTCGCTTGTGCTGTTCTGCCCATTCGGGAATAGGGCCGATGTCCAGATCCTTCCTCAGACGAGCCTGTTGAGTGACGCTCAGGTTGTAGCTTCTGAGCAGTCGCTCGCATTCTACGGCGGACTTTTGCGGATAGAGCAATCGCAATGAACCTGTCACGTATTTGAAAGTGTCTGGCTCCTGAACGCGTCGGACCCAGTCAGGCACTCTGCCGATGGCTTGCGCTTCGTCCCGAAAGACCAGTGTTTCTGTACCTCGCAGGCGATACATGTTCCAGATGTCGCCATCGGTCAAGTGTTCAAATTTCAAGGGTATGGACGCCTCTCCCCGAGCTTCGAGCGGATCGACCTTGAACCAATTGTCATGCTCATCGCGAAGGGCGAAGCCGTAACCCTTATGCATTTTGTTCGGGTCAAAAAAATCGCGAAAGGAAACGGCGTAGTAGCCTTGGGCATCCGGTAGATGGGAGAACGCGAGCCGTTCGGTATTGTAGTAATCAACCGGTTTTTGCAAGGTCCAGGTGTTGCTCTCGCCGATGCGATAAAGCGGTGGTCCGCAGGGGGTTCGCTTACTGGGCAACTGGGCCCGGTAGGCTTTCATTTTGTCATCGAACCCTACCATCACGGTCTTGATGTCGCTTTGCGCGTTATCGCCGACAACGTCGGCAAACGGCTTGCCCTTGAAGAGTCTCAAACCAGCGGCATCGTGATCGACGGCGAGATTGGCCGGCGGGTGCTGGACATAGTCATGCAGCGCAGATTGGCTGATAGTGGGTGGCGTCGGGGCGAGGTCATCCCTTTGCGTTACCGACAGGTGGACCTGTGTGGGCGAGGTTCCAGGCGTGGGATTGCCGGTTTTCACCTCTGACGACACGTTCAAATCAACCGATCCGTGGGGCCTGACGCGGGGAGGTAGCCCGAAATCCAGATTGTCCCCCGCGACTTCGGGCGAGTTCGGGCGGGTGAGCGACGGTTGGGCCGTATCGACCACTGGGGAGCGTTGAGGGGCTTTGGGTTTATTTCGCATAAGATTTGACTCCATGTCAGTGAATCAGCCATCCGTTGGCTGAATCGGGTTGGCCGGCATGGCAATCAGATCCATACCGGCGCGTCCTTGAGTGTGAGAAGAGAGCGGTCAGGCCTGGCCGATCGGCGCGATTGTCAGCTCTTCGGGTTTGATTGGCTGATGCGGATCAGTATCGACGCCCCAGCCGTTCCTCAACGAGCTGTAGTACACAGTGCCGATGGTTCCCGTTTTGAAGCCGATGTTGGTTATATGAACTTTTACGGCCAGTTCGTTGCGCTGTTGATGCGCACGGATATCGGCTTGCAGTGCTTCAATACTGGAATAGTGTCGGGCGTCGATGACGTAGAGCTGGATGACTTCAAACAGAAGTGACACTTCATAAATATTGCCGGATGAAGTCGCTACGCTGATCGACTCCACCGCAATGTCGCCTTCGATGCCTGGCAGTTCGATGACGCAACTGCCGACGCGCAAGCGATTGGAGTCCAGTCGTATATCGTCGCGTGTGACCGTTTCCGTCAATGTTTCGCTGTAGAGGGTCCAGGTCGAGGCGTCGGCCGTTCCAGCCGCTGCTTGCGGGGTGGACAGGCGAATGATCGAGTTGCTGGCCAGGTAGACATCGTAACTTGAGCTCTGGCCTTGCAGCAGATAGATGCCGGTGTGGGGCCGGGGTTCGATGACAATCTTTCTGGGGGCCGGGGGCAGCGCAATGGCCTTTGCGAGTCGTGGCTGGATACACAGATAGTTGCCATTGCGGCGCTTCAGGCAACTGCGGGTGGTGTAAATCCTGTTGCCGGGATTTCTGGAATCATCTTCGTAGTTCAGTGAGGGAACTTGAAGTCGATACGACACCTGGTCTTGCAGGATCACGGCAATGTCTTGCACCAGGCGCGGCGTCGTGACTTTCAGACTGTTTCTGCCGCTGTAGCCGGTGGCGGCGGTAATGGGCTGAATAATCCCTTTGAACACCACCACTTTTGATGGCAGCAAAATCGAGAGGTTGATGTCCTTGTAGATCAAGTGGGTGTTGCCCGAGACGCCTTTACGCGTTTCGACGTCATAACTGACGACCACTTCGACAATTTCCGAATCCTTGAAGTCGAGATAAACCTCTCGGGAGGTGTGCGGTGTGTGACGCGCGGCTAGAAACTCGACCCTGCCGTCTGCGCGTGACACAAAATGCCGCTTTGAACCCTGCTCCGTGATCACGACAGTACCGTGATTGACAATATCGGCATCGGGAGCCGGTCGGCCCTTGACGGTCTGCGCGACTTCAATCGCTTGGCTCAACGATTCACCTAATTGCTGGGGCAGGAGCGGCAACAGTTCATACCCGTCCTGGGTTTTGAACAGCCACCGTCCATTTTTCAACTGGCGCTGTCCGTCGATCGATTCGTAGAGGTCTTTAATGGTCAATACGTGCAGGGGATCTCTTCCATCCCTGTCGCGCAACGAACTGACGATCAGCGAGGTTCCGACGATCTCCCAGCGCTGAATGATTTCTCTTGGCCAGCCCAATTCGATGACGCTCGATTGTTCGCCGTCCTCGACAATTGTCGTTCGGGCGTTGGTGTCGGCGATGTAATAGTGATCGGCGCCGCTGCCGCCATCGACATGACAATCGGGGCCAAAGATGTCAATTCTGTCGTTTCCGCCGCCAGTGCTGATGCGGTCGTAACCGTTGGCCGCCACTCGATTGGCGTCGTCGTTTCCGGTGACGTGGCTTGTGCCTTTGCGCAAGGTCGAGACGTTCTCGATCGAGGTGAGATGCGCGACTTCGACGGCATCGACTGCCGCGTCGAGTCTGCGCAATTTCATCTGGCCGCTTTGCAGGTCGATGTCGTGGCCGACGTGGCGGGTATCACTGAGCGGACGGCTGCCCTCGAAGACCAGGGTGTCAGAGCCTGCGCCGCCATCCAGCACGCTGATATGAGGCGGTTTGGTCAGACGATCAAGTTCCTGTTCGGTGACCGCCTGGTAAAACGCGTCATTCTTGTCGCCCCCGGTCAGCGCCTTGTGACCCTCGCGATAGGCAAACAGGTTGGGTTTGGCCTTGACGCCGATGACCCGGTCATTGCCGTCACCCAGGCGCCAGAAAACCCCTTTGTCATCGCCAGCAGTGCCGCTGACTTTGCCTTTCAGATCCTCAGGCAGACCGTTGCTGGCATCAATCACGTCGTCTGCGCCAACGATGACGGCCTGACTGTCGAGTTTGAACGGTTTTTCGCCGGCGCTTTCGTCCCACTGATAGCGCCAGAGTTCCACTGTCTTCAATTCAGTTTTGAAAGCGCCGTCGACGATGTGTTCGATGGCGTTTTTGTAGGCGCCGTCGAGCAGCTCTTTGGCTGACATCTCCAGTTGTGCCTGGTGGTCACGATAACCTTTGGAGAGCTTGAAGCGATCCATGACTTCCTTGTCCAGATCCTTGCCGGTAAAGGCGAACCAGCCGGAGCGCAAGCGTTCGAGGGTGCTCAGCTCGATGTAGTCATCGATGTCGTCCACGACTCGGGCCGCCGAGTAAATCATCGAGCCGAATATAAGCATCGCTGCGGCAACGAGGCCGACAGGCCCGGCGGTACTGCCGAACCCCGCGATCGCCGCCACGCCCAGCACCAGGCTGATACCTGCGCCCGCTACACTCACACTCGCGTTGACGTAATGATCCTGCGCTTCCTTGCCTTCGGCTTGTGCCGCCGCATTGAAGGATTTGACGGCATCGATGATGTCGAAGGGCAAGGTGATCGCACTGGCAAACAGTCCGGCACCTCGACTCAGGAATTTGCCTGCCGAGGTGCCAGGAAAAAGCTTGAAGGTGGTCGAGCCGTGTCTGAGCATCGCTTCGCCACCCTTGTTAAACCCCTGTTCGATGATCAGTGAGCCGAACTCTGCGGCGATCGACGCGCCCTGGAATATCGTTTCCCCTGCGTCACCTTTCTTGATCCCGTCCAGTACCCCCATGAATCCGCTGTAGACGCCGAATGCTTGCAGGCCGACGCCGAATCCATTCATCAGGTAGCTTGCCCTCCCGTTGACCCAGCCAGGAGCGTTGTCAAACGAATCGGCCCGGTGGATATCCAGTTTCTGCGCGGCCTGACCCAATCGATTGAGTTGCTCCATTGCACTGCCGGAGGCCAGCGGCGTATCGCTGACGAACAACGGCATGGCATCGGGCGAGCGCTTGCAGGCAATTTCATAGAAAAGCATCGCCACCACGCCGCTGTCTGGAATATCGACTGACTTCAATCGGCTCTCGACGGACGCCGAGTGGAAGTTGAGTCCGTCCAGAAAGGTTTGATCAGGTATCGGCATACCGGCGTTCGCGGGACTGATGGGCTGGCCATTGACCGTCGCCCCCAAGGCCTGGAGCTCGACGCGACTGGTCAGCACTTCACCGATGCGCAGTGGGCCGAAGTGTTTGTCGAGGGACTTGAGGGTGCGTCGATAGGGTGCGTCGGCGTCGGCGTCGGCGTCGGATATCGGTGCAGTGCCTGCCAGTGTTGCTGCGCTGTCCACCCGGCCGGCCGGTGGCGCATGGAGATTGGCCGAGGCATCGATGGGCGTCACCTCAATGGGCTGGACGTTTGAAATGTGCAGGGGTGGAGCGATGATTTTTGACACGTATTAATCCTTTAATGATGAAGCGATGACGTCCGGTTTCCGTACCGGTGTGCCGCTGAACTTGCATGACTGATGATTTGTCAGGTGCCCGTGACTCCGGGCCAGGTGATGTCATGACCGAACTCGTTTTTGTTGCCCGACAGTCTAAGTATCGGCAGGCCAGCCGCCTCGACCTTGTCGATCAGTTGGTCATATTCCGGGTAATTGCGGTGACCCGCATGGGTGGCCGCTTCGATGCGCTCGGCATGTGTACCTGCTTGTAGCGTGATGTCCTCGACCTTGGCGCCCTTGGTCAGTGTCGAGTTCAACAGCCAGATACGGTCTGCCTCAAGCCCGCTTCTGGTGACCGAAATCAAACCCTCGAAATCGTCGGAAGGAAACCAGGTCGGAGGCGTCAGGCGGGCCGCGGAGTTGAACAGGTAATTTTCTTCATGCGGGACAACTTCCAGATTGCGGGTGTCCAGGGCATACAGAAACATTTCCTTTTGCCGCGTTCGGATGGGCTCGTAATCGCGCTCGTAATCCCAGGCAATCGGGCTATCGGCCTCGGACCAGTCTGACGAGTCGGCGTTTTCTATGTCGCTGGCGTCACTGGCATGACTGTCCGAGTCGCTGGCGTCGGCGTCCCGTCCCGGGTACTTGTTGGTCTGGCTGTTGAACTGCAAGTACTCGGGATCGGGCGCGCTGGCGTACATCTGGCCTTCTTTCAGGCTGAAGGTCGCGCTCATCGGCTTGTGAGTCGTAGCGCCGGGTTCGTGGTGGTAACGAGGCAGCATGGTGTCGTCATTGGCCAGTTCGAACGGCGTACGCTCGTCGCCCCGAAAGAGCGCTGGAATGTCGGTCCGGTACAGGCAGTTGTACTTGTTGCGCAGATAACCCATTTTGCTCAAGAGTGCTTCGCGCAGTTCGAATGTCATGCTGGTCTCGGGGTTGTACCAGTCGTGACGTGCGTTGCGTTTGAGATTCAACTCCTCGACGGCATCGCGGCTCAGTTGATCGAGTCGTTGGGGATTGTTGATGTCTTCGGTCAGGCGTTTGTGCGCCAGCGCCCATTGGGGCATTGTCAGCTCGGTCTGCAGGTGTCGCTGCAAACGGATCAATTGGCTCGGCAGCAGGTTGAACGATTGCAGGAACGTCTCGCGTTGCGTGAGGTTCGAGTCCGGCAGCATCCAGCGCAGGCCGTTGCGCAGTAAGTCTGTCACCGGGTTTTTGGCAGGGCGAGGCTCGGCCCATTGCGCAGGTCTTCCGCTGGACTGGGCTTGAGCCCTGAAACGCACGATGTCCTGACCTTCAATCCCGTAGACCTCCCATAGCTGGTGATCGGTCCATTGCTTCAAGTGCGTGGGGTGTGAGCCGAAACCGTTGGCGGGCGGGTCGACCTGAACCCAATTGGCGAACTGATCCCTGAATGCAAAAAGCATGTTGGAGTCCTTCGAACCGAAGACGGGCCTTAGTTCGTAATAACCCTGCGAATCCGGAGAGCGTCCTGTTGGCGAGTATCGGCTTTGATCAATGTATGTGGGTGTGTCGAGTGGGCGAGGTCTTTTGGCGGTGGACATCAGATCAGGCCGCTCGCTGGTTGGCGGAGCGGGCCTTTTGGGCAAGGCGATGTTTTGCGTCTGACGCTCAGGGCTGACCACGGGACGTTCGCTGACCTGTTGTGTCAGCCGCCAGGTGGGGAGTCCGTCGTTTTTATAGAGGAGGGGACCCGACGGTGTTCGCTCTGTCAGAAACTTGCCGCGATAGTTACCGAACTCGTCAAGGGCGACATGCATGGTTTGCAAAGTGCCCTCGTATTCCACGTCGACAAACCTGCGCCCGACGACCCAGCGAAAACCTTCTGCATCCGCGGGTTTCATGCCGCGCAGAAAATTTTCTGAAAGCCAGTAGTCACTCACGGAGCCGTCGTTTTTGCGGGGGGCAAAGCCTTGCCGCGGCGCGGGAGTGACTTCAACAGCAGGCTGCCGGGAAAGATCGGTGCCTGTGACAGGTTTTATAGATGAATTCGTAGGATTCGGTGAATCAGTGAGCCCGGCTCTATAGGGTACAAAAGGATCGAAAATTACGTCGGGGCGTTGTGATGCAGGCGTCATTGGATCTGGCGCTTTTACGTTTGATGTTGGGGGTTTTCGAGGTAACTTCGGACTCATGAACTACTCAGTACTGGATATATGAAAATATCGTGTCGTTTTTATTGATAAAAAATGCGGGTGGTTGTTGGTGAATAAGTTGCTGAGTCGAATTTAACTGAATTCCACAGATATGAAAGGCGCCACGGCCTTGCTCTCAAGCAAAATATGTAACTTTGATTGTTGGATTCGAAGTATGACGCTGTTCTTGCGCTGTGAATCAAGAATATTTACTTGGCGTCGGTAAGTTGGAGTAGGGGGATAACACTGCTCTCGTCGGAAGTTTCCTTAAAGAGCAGTGCGGAGGGCGTGATAGTTGTAAATCGATTTATTAGTAGGCGTAGCGCAACAGTGTATGTGGCAAATGACGCAGTACGAAAAAACCGAACAGTGTCACCATGGCCGGCAGAATCAGCCACCAGACTTTTACCGGCATTGCATTGAGCGGTAATTTGCGTTGGCTCAGCCACAGGCTCGCCGCACACACGCCAGCGGCCAGCATGGCGCCGGCGAGAATATCCGTCGGCCAGTGCGCTCCCAGATAGACGCGCGACAGAGCAATTGCCAAGGCCGGAATGCAGGCGATCATCAGCCACGTCAGGCGCATGCGTGACGGCTGCCCGCGTCCGGCGAGGACGGCCAGAGCCAGGAACAAGGCGAACGATCCCGAGGCGTGGCCGCTGGGCATGCTGTAACTGGTAAGCGGGTCGGTCAGCACGTCCGGGCGTACCCGGGCGAAAAGCTGTTTGGTCGCGGTGTTGGCCAGGGCGGTGCAGAGAAGGGTGCTGCCGACGAAAATCGCCTGACGCCACTGCCGACAAAGCAACAGCAGGACGGTCAGCAGGATGCTGAACATCAGCATGTTGCGGAACTCGCCGATCAGGGTGAGCGTGACCGCGACTTCATCCAGCACGGGTTGACGATGCTCCTGCACCAGCGTCATCACGCCTTGGTCGAGGGCTGTCAGGTGCGGATAGCCGATGAACAGGCCGATCAGAATCAACAGGTTCATGCTGCTGATCCAGATCGTTGCGCGGCGATGCCGGCGCAGGCTGCTGTTCACACTGAGGCCGACCACGGCTGCGATACAGCCGGCGACAATCCCGGCCTCAAGCCAGAACCCTTCGGGCAATGGCAGGCGGATCGCTGCTCCGGTGGCCCAGCCTGGCAGCAGGTAGGCCAGACTCCAGCCGGCGGCGGCCAGAAGGCTGACGGCGGCGAAGCGCGGGAAGGGCATGTCGCACATCCCGGCGACCATCGGCAGCATGGGCCGCAACGGGCCGATGAAGCGTCCGACCAGCAGGCTGGCGATGCCGTAGCGCTGAAAATAGGTTTCGGCGCCGGCCATCCATTCCGGGTGATGGCGCAGTCCGGGCAGTCGCCGGATGTTCTGATGAAAGTGTCGGCCGAGGAAGTACGAAACCAGATCACCGAATATCCCGCCGAGGAAACCCAGCAACAGGGTTTCGCTCAACGACAGCGCGCCGCTGCCGGCCAGCACGGTCACGGCAAACAGCAACACCGTGCCGGGCACGATCAGCCCGACAATCGCCAGGCATTCGGCAAAGGCAACAATGAACACCGCTGCGGCCAGCCACTGTGGATTGGCCGCCAGCCAACCGGTCACGCTATCGAGCCATGGGCCCATACAGACAAACTCCATCAAATCTTCAAATAGCCCATGGGGCGCTTAACCTTCAACGGCACACCGCTCAATGCGGGAGCGTGTTCAGGGCAATACAAAATAATCCCGGCCTTCGACCTGACCCCGTCGCAGCGGGTTGAGCGTGCACCATTGCGCATAGGTCGCGTCGACGAAACGGTACATCAGGTGTTCGTCACGGCCATGGGGAATGCCCAGTCTCGTGGTTTGAATAACGTGCGAGGGCGCAGGCCCCGTGTCCTCAACGAGCAGCAACTGATGATCGAAACGCTTGGCGTCCCACACCGGCACCTTCAATCCCAGCGCTTTGCACAGCAACGTCTGTCCGGCGCAGAGCTTTTGCGACGGTCGCGCCTGACCTTGAGCATCAGGGTTGTTCAGCAGCATCTGCGCCAGACTCGCCGGGCCACTGATCTCATCGACCCACGGATAGGCCGACTTGATCAACACCGCATTGCCCGGCCCTTGCGCGCTGAAGTTCAGCGAATCGCCGCCGCGTGCGTAATACATATAAATGTGCCCGCCATCCAGAAACAAAGCCTTACGCTTTTCTGTGTAGCCGAGCGATGCATGACTGCCTTTTTCCGCGCAGTAATACGCTTCGGTTTCGATGATGCGCGCGCTGAGCCACAAATCAGCAACGCGATGGCGGATGACTTTGCCGAGCAGATCCTTGGCCAGTGTTTGGGCATCGCGGTCGAAAAAAGCGTCCGGGAGTCCCTGCAGCAGGTGTCCGGCGCGGGTGCGAACGGTCTGGTTGGGCATGGCAGGCGATATTTATCCAGGCGGAGGAGGTCGTGATGATAACAATCCAAGGCTTAATTACGCCTGAACATCGGCCAATCACTGTTCATTTCGACCATCCGCCCGTCACCGCTGTTAGTCCCGGGATGCGACAGCTATAATCTGCCGCTTTCCTCTTCGCCAAGACCCCAGCAGACCATGACTGAGTCCGTTCTTGACTACATGACCCGATTGGGTCGCGCCGCCCGCGAGGCTTCCCGGGTCATCGGCCGTGCCAGCACCGCGCAGAAAAACCGCGCCCTGCAGGCTGCTGCCAATGCTTTGGACGCCGCACGCGCCGAGCTGGCGGCAGCCAACGAACAGGATCTGGCTGCCGGTCGCGCCAATGGTCTGGAGCCCGCATTGCTGGAGCGCCTGGAACTCACCCCGGCGCGCATTGACGGCATGATCGTCGGCCTGCGTCAGGTTGCCGCGCTGCCAGACCCGGTCGGCGCCATCCGTGACATGAGCTTTCGCCCGTCGGGCATTCAGGTCGGCAAGATGCGCGTGCCGCTGGGCGTGATCGGGATCATCTACGAATCACGCCCCAACGTGACCATCGATGCCGCCAGTCTGTGCCTGAAATCGGGTAATGCGACCATTTTGCGCGGTGGCTCCGAAGCGATTCATTCCAACCGTGCGATTGCCGCATGCATCCAGCGTGGTCTGGCCGAGGCGCAATTGCCGGCAGCGGTGGTGCAAGTGGTCGAAACCACTGACCGTGCCGCTGTTGGCGCGATGATCACCATGCCCGAGTACGTCGACGTGATCGTGCCGCGCGGCGGCCGTGGTCTGATCGAACGCATCAGTCGCGATGCTCGCGTGCCGGTGATCAAGCATCTGGACGGCATCTGCCACGTCTATGTCAGCGAACACGCCGACCTGGACAAAGCCCAGCGCATCGCCTTCAATGCCAAGACCTATCGGTATGGCATTTGCGGCGCGATGGAGACCTTGCTGGTCGATCAAACCGTTGCCAAGGATTTCCTGCCATCGATGGCTGCCCAGTTCCGCGAAAAAGGCGTCGAACTGCGTGGTTGCGAGTGCACCCGGGCGATCATCGACGCCGTGCCGGCCAGTGAAGACGACTGGAACACCGAGTATCTGGCGCCAATCCTGTCGATCCGTGTGGTCGACGGTCTCGATCAGGCCATTGAACACATCAACCATTACGGCTCCCATCACACCGACTCGATCGTCAGCGAAAACCTCGCAGACACGCGGCGGTTTGTGGCTGAAGTCGATTCGGCGTCGGTGATGATCAACACGCCGACCTGCTTCGCCGATGGATTTGAATACGGATTGGGTGCCGAGATCGGCATTTCTACTGATAAGCTGCACGCCCGCGGCCCGGTGGGTCTTGAGGGGCTGACCTGCGAGAAGTACATCGTGGTCGGTGATGGCCAGTTACGCGGCCAGGCGACGGTCTGACTTGGCCGACCTCGACCTGACAGCGACGCCATCGGGCAGCGAGCCCCGCCCACTGCGCATTGGCATATTGGGCGGCACCTTCGATCCGGTGCACATTGGCCATTTGCGCGGCGCGCTGGAAGTGGCCGAAACGCTGGCACTGGATGAGTTGCGTCTGACGCCGAGCGCGCGACCGCCGCATCGCGATACACCGCAGGTGTCGGCGCAGGATCGCTTGGCGATGGTCGAGTGCGCGGTGGCCGGAGTGCCACCGCTGGTGGTGGACGCCCGCGAATTGCAGCGGGACAAACCGTCCTGGACCATTGATACCCTGGAGTTGATGCGTGCCGAAATGGCCGCCGAGACCCAGGTTTTTCTGCTTTTGGGCTGGGACGCATTTTGCGGCCTGCCCACTTGGCATCGCTGGGAAGAGTTGCTCCAGCATTGCCACATCCTGGTGCTACAGCGCCCGGACGCCGACAGCGAACCGCCGGATGCCTTGCGCAACCTGCTGGCAGCGCGTTCGGTGAGCGACCCGCTGGCCCTGAAAGGGCCGAGCGGACAGATTGCATTCGTCTGGCAGACACCGCTCGCGGTTTCCGCCACCCAGATCCGTCAACTGCTGGCCAGCGGTAAGTCGGTACGTTTCCTGGTGCCCGACGCGGTCCTGGCCTACATCGATGCGCACGGTCTTTACCGTGCGTCGAACTGAACAAGGCGTGCTTCACTGATACGGATCACCGTGTCGCCAAGCCGCCGAATACATGAGCAAAACGAGTTTTATATGACTGACAAAGACCAAACCAAAGTAAAGCGCAAAGGCACATTCAAGAGCGCCCCGCTGCCAGAGCCGGTCAACACCAACGAGCCGCTGAAAGGTGACGACCTGGTCAAGCTGGCCGTGGCTGCACTGGAAGACGTCAAGGCGCAAGATATCCAGATCATCGATGTTCGCGACAAGCAGAGCATCACTGACTACATGATCATCGCCACCGGTACTTCCAATCGCCAGATCAACGCGATGCTGGATAAGGTTCGCGAAGAAGTCAAAAAGCAGGGCGCCAAGCCGCTGGGCGAAGAAGGCAAGGGCGACAGCGACTGGGTGCTGCTCGACCTGGACCTGGTGATCGTGCACATGATGACCGCCTCGGCGCGTCAGTTCTACGACCTGGAACGCCTGTGGGCCGGTGCCGAGCAAAGCCGCGCGGCCGACGCCAAACACCACAGCCCGGAAAACACCCACGAGCATTTCACCAAGCTCAACAAAGACCAGCTCTAAGGGATCGCTGTGCGACTGCGACTGATCGCCGTCGGTTCACGCATGCCCAAGTGGGTGGAAGAAGGCTGGCATGAATATGCCAAGCGTCTTCCGTCCGAGCTGGCGCTGGAACTGGTGGAAATACCGCTCAATACCCGTGGCAAGAATGCTGACGTGGCTCGTTTCATCCGCCAGGAAGGCGAAGCCATGCTGGCCAAGGTCGGGCAGAACGAGCGGATCGTCACGCTGGAAGTCCACGGCAAACCCTGGAGTACCGAGCAACTGGCGGTCGAACTCGACCGTTGGCGGCTGGATTCGCGCACGGTCAATTTCATGGTTGGTGGCCCGGAAGGGCTGGCGCCGCAAGTCTGTGCTCGTGCCGATCAACGCTGGTCGTTGTCACCGCTGACGCTGCCGCATCCGCTGGTGCGGATTCTGATCGGCGAACAGTTGTACCGTGCCTGGACCGTGCTGTCCGGTCACCCTTACCACAAGTAAGCCTGCCCTCATGTCTCAGCCGATCCGCATCAAGGACCACGAAAAAGACGCACGCCTGGTGCGTAGCCGCGTCATATTCGGGGCCGTTGTGGTGGTGGCGCTGATCTGTGTGCTAATCGCACGGCTTTATTTCTTGCAGGTGATCCAGTACGAGTACCACTCGACCCTCTCGGAGAACAACCGCGTCCATGTGCAGCCGATCCCGCCGACGCGTGGGCTGATTTTCGACCGCAATGGCGTCGTGGTGGCCGACAACCGGCCAAGCTTCAGTCTGAGCATGACCCGCGAGCGCTCCGGCGACTGGCAGCAAGTGCTCGACGTGATCGTCGAAGTGCTAGGGCTGACGCCCGAAGACCGGGTGATCTTCGAGAAGCGCATGCGTCAGGGGCGTCGGCCGTTCGAGCCGGTACCGATCCTGTTCGAATTGACGGAGGAGCAGATCGCCCGCATCGCCGTGAACCAGTTCCGTCTGCCGGGCGTGGAAGTGATTGCGCAACTGGTCCGTCACTACCCGCAGGGCGCGCATTTTGCGCACTCGGTGGGTTACATGGGGCGGATCAACGAGAAAGAACTCAAAAGCCTCGACCCGGTCAACTACAGCGGCACCCATCACATCGGCAAGACCGGCATCGAGCGTTTCTACGAGCCGGAGTTACACGGTCAGGTGGGTTACGAGGAAGTCGAGACCAACGCCCGTGGCCGCGTCTTGCGTGTGCTCAAGCGGACCGATCCGATTCCCGGCAAGGACATCGTTCTGAGCCTGGACATCAAGTTGCAGGAAGCGGCCGAGGCGGCATTGGGCGGACGTCGCGGTGCGGTGGTCGCGCTCGATCCGAGAACTGGCGAAGTGCTGGCGATGGTCAGTCAGCCGAGTTTTGACCCGAACCTGTTCGTGACCGGGATCAGCTTCAAGGCATACGCCGAGTTGCGTGATTCCATTGACCGGCCTCTGTTCAACCGCGTGCTGCGCGGTCTGTACCCGCCGGGCTCGACGATCAAACCGGCGGTGGCGATTGCCGGCCTCGATTCAGGGGTTGTGACGGCGTCGAGCCGGGTGTTCGACCCGGGTTACTACATGCTGCCCAACTACGATCACAAATACCGCAACTGGAACCGCACCGGTGACGGCTTCGTCGACCTCGACACAGCGATCATGCGGTCCAACGACACCTACTTCTATGACTTGGCCCATAAGCTGGGCATTGATCGGCTGTCGGCTTACATGAACAAGTTCGGCATCGGCAAGAAGGTCTCGCTGGACATGTTCGAAGAATCCCCAGGCCTGATGCCTTCGCGTGAGTGGAAGCGGGCGACACGCAAGCAGGCGTGGTTCCCGGGCGAGACGCTGATCCTGGGGATCGGCCAGGGCTATATGCAAGCGACGCCGCTTCAGTTGGCCCAAGCCACGGCGCTGGTAGCGAACAAAGGCGTGTGGAACCGGCCGCACCTGGCCAAAACCCTCGAAGGGGTGAAACCGGTGGACGAAAACCCGATGCCGGACATTATCCTGCGTGACCCGTCGGACTGGAACAAGGTCAACCACGGCATGCAGCAGGTGATGCACGGTGCCCGGGGCACCGCGCGCAAAGCGGCAATCGGTGCGCAATACCGGATCGCCGGCAAATCGGGTACCGCTCAGGTGGTCGCGATCAAGCAGGGCGAGAAGTACGACCGCTCCAAGGTTCAGGAGCGCCATCGCGACCACGCGTTGTTCGTCGGTTTCGCCCCGGCCGACGATCCACGAATCGTCGTGTCGGTGATGGTTGAGAACGGTGAGTCCGGCTCCGGTGTTGCCGCGCCCGTCGTGCGTCAGGTCATGGACGCCTGGTTGCTGGATCAGGACGGACATTTGAAGGCCGAATACGCCAGTCCAATCAGTGCGGAGGCTACGGCCCGTGATGAATAACTTTGATCGCATGCTCTCCAGCGAGGATGTGATGCGTCGCCGCGCGACGTTGCTGCAAAAACTGCATATCGATGGCCCTTTGTTGATCCTGTTGCTGATTCTCGCCGCCGGCAGCCTGTTCGTGCTGTATTCGGCCAGCGGCAAGAACTGGGATCTGCTGGCCAAACAGGCCACTTCGTTCGGCATCGGTCTGGTGTCGATGATCGTCATCGCCCAGTTCGAACCGCGCTTCATGGCCCGTTGGGTGCCGCTCGGCTATGTGATCGGGGTGGTGTTGCTGATGGTGGTGGACATCATGGGCCACAACGCCATGGGCGCGACACGCTGGATCAACATTCCCGGGGTGATCCGCTTCCAGCCCTCCGAGTTCATGAAAATCCTCATGCCGGCGACCATCGCCTGGTATCTGTCGAAACGGACATTGCCGCCACAACTCAAGCATGTCGGCATCAGTTTGATGCTGATCGGTGTGCCGTTCATTCTGATCGTGCGTCAGCCGGACCTCGGTACTTCGCTGCTGATTCTGGCGGGCGGAGCGTTCGTGCTGTTCATGGGCGGGTTGCGCTGGCGCTGGATTCTCAGCGTATTGGCCGCCGCCGTACCCGTGGCGGTCGCCATGTGGTTTTTCATCATGCACGACTACCAGAAGCAACGAATCCTGACGTTCCTTGACCCGGAAAGCGATCCGCTCGGTACGGGCTGGAACATCATTCAGTCGAAAGCGGCGATCGGTTCCGGCGGCGTGTTCGGCAAGGGATGGCTGCTCGGCACCCAATCGCATCTGGACTTCCTGCCTGAAAGTCACACCGACTTCATCATTGCAGTACTTGGCGAAGAGTTCGGCCTGGTGGGCATTTGCGTGCTGCTGCTGATCTATCTTTTGTTGATTGGCCGGGGGCTGGTGATCACGGCACAGGCACAAACATTGTTCGGCAAATTGCTCGCCGGTGCATTGACCATGACGTTTTTTGTTTACGTTTTCGTCAACATCGGTATGGTCAGTGGCCTGTTACCGGTTGTAGGGGTGCCGTTGCCGTTCATTAGCTACGGAGGAACTTCGCTGGTGACATTGCTGTCAGCGTTTGGGGTTTTGATGTCGATCCATACCCATCGCAAGTGGATCGCGCAGGTTTGAATAAGGTGAAGATTTCAATGCAAGTAATGCGTGGCTGGGCGACTCGATGCGCGCCGTGGGTTGGCCTGGTAGGCATCCTCGGTAGCGTGCAGGACGCGCTGGCCGGCGAATACGAAGGCTCGCCGCAGGTGGCCGAATTCGTCGGTGAAATGACCCGCGACTACGGCTTTGCCGGTGAGCAACTGATGGGTGTGTTTCGCGAGGCGCAGCGCAAGCAGTCGATTCTCGACGCCATCTCCCGTCCCGCCGAGCGAGTCAAACAATGGAAAGAATACCGTCCGATGTTCATCACGGACGCACGTATCGCCCGTGGTGTCGACTTCTGGCGTCAGCATGAGGCGACGCTGGCCCGTACCGAACAGGAGTACGGCGTGCCGGCACAAGTCATCGTGTCGATCATTGGTGTTGAAACCTTTTTCGGACGTAATACCGGTAATTTCCGGGTGATCGACGCCTTGTCCACGCTCGGATTCGACTATCCTCCCCGTGCCGAATTTTTCCGCAAGGAACTGCGTGAGTTCCTGCTGCTGGCGCGTGAAGAGCAGGTCGATCCATTGACCCTGAAAGGCTCTTACGCAGGCGCCATGGGCCTGCCGCAGTTCATGCCGAGCAGCTTTCGCGCCTATGCGGTGGATTTCGACGGTGACGGTCACATCAATATCTGGACCAATCCGGATGATGCGATCGGCAGCGTCGCGAGTTATTTCAAGCGTCACGGTTGGGTCGCTGGCGAGCCAGTGGTCAGCCGTGCAGACGTACGTGGCGAGCAGGTCGATGAAGGCCTGACCACCGGTATCGAGCCGACGAAAACCGTTGGGGAGTTGCGAGCGCTGGGCTGGTCGAGTCATGATGCGCTGCGCGATGACATGCCAGTCACTGCATTTCGTCTCGAAGGCGAAAACGGCCCTGAATACTGGATGGGCCTGAAGAATTTTTACGCGATCACGCGTTATAACCGCAGCGTGATGTACGCCATGGCCGTACATCAACTGTCTGAACAGCTGGTAAAAGCACGGGGCGTCAAGTAATGCGGGCATTGCCTATCAACAAACCCCTGAAACTGGTGGCATTCACTGCGTTGGCGGTGCTGGTCGCCAGTTGTTCGACCAGCCGTTCACCGACTCAAAAGACATCGTCTACCGCTGTGCGCGCGCAGCCGGGTCTGGATATCAACCGGGCGCACAAAGACGGCGCGCCTTGGTGGGACGTCGATGTCTCGCGCATCCCGGATGCCACGCCGACCCTGCACACCGGCCCGTACAAGGCCAACCCTTACACGGTGCTGGGAAAAACCTATTTCCCGTTGCAAGAATCGAAGTCGTATGTCGCTTCTGGCACAGCGTCCTGGTATGGCACCAAGTTCCATGGCCAGAACACCGCCAACGGCGAGGTCTATGACCTGTACGGCATGAGTGCCGCCCACAAGACCTTGCCACTGCCAAGTTACGTTCGGGTGACCAATCTGGACAACAACAAGAGCGTGATTCTGCGGGTCAACGACCGCGGCCCGTTCTACTCCGACCGCATCATCGATTTGTCCTACGCTGCCGCCAAGAAGCTGGGGTACGCCGAAATCGGCACCGCGCGGGTCAAGGTCGAAGGCATTGATCCGCAACAATGGTGGGCTGCCAAGGGCCGTCCGGCACCTTTGATGCTCAACGAGCCGCAAGTCGCGCAAAATAGCGCCCCGGTGATCACGGCCTCGGCCGGCACCGTTGAGCAATGGACGCCGCCGGTGCAGCAACACGCCGCGGCCGTCGTGCCGGTTCAGCTCGATGCAAAAAAAAACGCTTCTGCACCAGCATCTGGCCAGTATCTGCAGGTGGGCGCGTTCGCCAACCCGGACGCTGCAGAGCTCCTGAGGGCGAAGCTCAGCGGGATGGTGAGCGCTCCGGTTTTCATCAGTTCGATCGTGCGCAATCAGCAGACCCTGCACCGGGTACGTCTGGGGCCGATCGGTTCGCCGGGTGAGATTGCCCAGGTACAGAACAGCGTCCGCCTGGCCAACCTTGGTTCGCCAAGTGTGGTTTCGGAGTAAGCAATACGCAGGACTTGATTGCGATTCACCAGCGATTGGGGGTGAATCAGGTTGTTGGCTCGTCGAAGAATAAAAGCCCGGCAAGGGTGACTGGAGTGAGCAACTGAACACGCGATGGCCCGTTAGAAGGCTGTCTGAATAGTTTTGCCCTAGGGCAAGTTTCCATTAGCGATTTCGAGAGACGGATGAACATCACCACCTTTGCCAAACGCCTGTGTCTGCTAGTCCCGCTGCTCCTCTCGCCCGCCGCCTTTGCGGCCGAGATGATGCCGTCGCCCCCTCAACTGGCCGCCAAAGCCTACGTCCTGATGGACGCCAGCAGCGGCAATGTGCTGGTAGAGAACAACGGTGATCAGCGTCTGCCACCGGCCAGCCTGACCAAACTGATGACGGCATACATCGCTACGCTGGAAATCCGTCGCGGCCAGATCGGTGAAAACGATCCGGTGACCGTCAGCGAAAACGCCTGGCGCACCGGCGGCTCGCGGATGTTCATCAAGGTGGGTTCGCAGGTCACTGTCAGCGACCTGCTGCACGGCATCATCATTCAGTCCGGCAACGACGCCAGTGTGGCGCTGTCCGAGCACATCGCCGGCAGCGAAGACGCCTTCGCCGACCTGATGAACAAAACCGCTTCAGAACTGGGCATGACCAATTCCCACTTCATGAACCCGACCGGTCTGCCGAATCCTGAGCACTATTCGTCGGCTCACGACATGGCGATCCTGGCTCGCGCGATCATCCACGAAGACCCGGCTCACTATGCGATCTATTCGCAGAAAGAGTTCTTCTGGAATGGCATCAAGCAGCCTAACCGCAACCTGCTGCTGTGGCGTGACAAGACCGTTGACGGTCTGAAAACCGGTCACACCGAAGAAGCCGGCTACTGCATGGTGTCCTCGGCTGTACGCGACGGCCAGCGCCTGATCGCCGTGGTGTTCGGCACCAACAGCGAAGTGGCTCGCGCCGCTGAAACCCAGAAGCTGCTGACCTACGGTTTCCGCTTCTTTGAAACCCAGACCTTCTATCAGAAAGGTACTGAACTGGCTCAGGCCCCGGTGTGGAAAGGCACCACCAATCAAGTCAAGGCCGGCCTGGCTGAAGACCTGACCATGACCCTGCCCAAAGGCCAGCTGAAGAAGCTTGCGGCCAGCATGACCATGAACCCGCAACTGACCGCGCCCATCGCCAAGGGCGACGTGATCGGTAAAGTCGAAGTGAAACTGGAAGACAAGGTTGTGCACAGCGCCGACCTGATCGCTCTGGACGCTGTCGAGGAAGGTGGTATCTTCCGCCGCATGTGGGATAGCATCCGTCTATTCTTCTACGGCTTGTTCAACTGATTTAGTGTTGACCTGCATGGCCCTGCTCCGATCCGGTGCGGGGCCATGCGCGTTACCACGGCTTAAGAGGCCGTTACGCCATGACCGATACCGAAGTAAAGGCGCCAAAGATCGAATTTCCCCAGACTGATTACCCGATCAAGGTGATCAGCGACACTGGCGTTGGCAACAAAGACAAGATCATCGCAATCGTCACAAAGCACGCGACCATCAATGATGAGCGTATCGACGAACGTCAAAGCACCAACGGCAAATACACGACTATCCAGTTGCACATCATCGCCACCGGTCAAGAACAGCTGTACGACATTAACAGCGAGTTGCGTGCGACCGGTTTTGTGCACATGGTGCTGTGATGTCTGGCACGCTGGGCTTTCGTGAGCTCGGCCAGATGGCTTACGAGCCGGTCTGGCATGCCATGCAACGCTTTACCAACGAACGCGGCAGCGATGCCGCTGACGAAATCTGGCTGGTCGAGCACCCTCCGGTGTTCACTCAGGGCCAGGCCGGCAAGGCCGAACACTTGTTGCTGCCGGGGGACATCCCGGTGGTGCAGGTCGATCGCGGCGGGCAAGTGACCTATCATGGCCCTGGCCAATTGGTGGCTTACTTGCTGCTGGATGTACGCAAGCTGGGTTTCGGCGTGCGTGATCTGGTGAGTCGCATGGAGCTTTGCCTGATCGAACTGCTGGCCAGCTACGGGGTGACCGCCGCGGCCAAGCCAGACGCTCCCGGCGTGTACGTCGATGGCGCGAAAATCGCTTCTCTGGGTTTGCGGATCCGCCACGGTTGTTCCTTTCATGGCCTGGCTCTGAACGTGGATATGAACCTGGAACCGTTTCGACGGATTAATCCCTGCGGCTATGCCGGGCTGGCGATGACCCAGCTGAGCGATCACGCAGGATCGATTGAATTTGCCGAGGTAAGTGCCCGGCTGCGCGCGCAGCTCGTCAAACACCTCGACTATGCTGAGCAGACGACCCTGACGGGCGGAATCGACTGATATGACTACTGATGCAGTGCAAACCATGATCCCGACGCTCGACGTGACCGAGCGCCCGGCCCCGCGTCCCAAGGTTGAAGCCGGCGTCAAGCTGCGCGGCGCCGAAAAGGTTGCACGCATTCCGGTAAAGATCATTCCAACCACCGAACTGCCGAAGAAGCCTGACTGGATTCGTGTACGCATCCCGGTTTCCCCGGAAGTCGACCGCATCAAGAGCCTGCTGCGCAAACACAAGCTGCACAGTGTCTGCGAAGAAGCATCCTGCCCGAACCTGGGCGAGTGCTTCTCCGGTGGCACCGCGACGTTCATGATCATGGGTGACATCTGCACCCGTCGCTGCCCGTTCTGCGACGTTGGCCACGGTCGTCCGAAACCACTGGACGTCAACGAGCCGCAAAGCCTGGCCATCGCCATCGCCGACCTGAAGCTCAAGTACGTGGTGATCACTTCGGTTGACCGCGACGACCTGCGCGACGGCGGTGCCCAGCACTTTGCCGACTGCATCCGCGAGATCCGCAAGCTGTCGCCGAACGTGCAACTGGAAACCCTGGTCCCTGATTACCGTGGCCGCATGGACGTCGCCCTTGAGATCACTGCAGCCGAGCCGCCGGATGTGTTCAACCACAACCTCGAAACCGTGCCGCGCCTGTACAAGGCCGCACGCCCGGGTTCGGACTACCAGTGGTCGCTGACCCTGCTGCAACGCTTCAAGCAGATGATGCCGCACATCCCGACCAAATCCGGCCTGATGCTGGGCCTGGGCGAAACCGACGAAGAAGTCATCGAAGTCATGAAGCGCATGCGCGAACACGACATCGACATGCTGACCCTGGGCCAGTACCTGCAACCGTCGCGCAGCCACCTGCCGGTGCAGCGTTTCGTGCACCCGGACACCTTCGCCTGGTTCGCCGAAGAAGGTTACAAGATGGGCTTCAAGAACGTTGCGTCGGGTCCGTTGGTGCGGTCTTCGTACCACGCTGACGAGCAGGCGAAGCTGGTCAAGGCTGAGCTGCTGGGTTCCTGATCCGGCGCTGATAGCGTCTAAAAAATACCCGCCTCGGCGGGTATTTTTGTTTGGGCCTGCCGCGCACTCTTTTGTTTGTCTTTGTACCTGACTACTGTGTGTATGAGTTCACAGGGAGACCATGGATGACCGTTCGACCGACCCACACCCTTTTTCCGCATAAACCCGTACCGGCGCTGCCATCCGAAGGGCTGATTGGCGTGATTGCCCCTGCCGGCCCCGGCGCACTGGACACTGACAAGGCTGTGCAGTGGATGCGTGCCCGCGGCTATGCGCTGAAAGTATTTCCCGGTGTCTACGAGAAGGACGGCTATCTGGCCGGCAGCGATGACGTGCGCCTCAACGACCTGCACGCCGCTTTCGCCGATCCTGAAGTCGACGCGATCATCTGCTTGCGCGGCGGCTACGGTACACCGCGCCTGCTGGACCGGATTGATTTCGACCTGTTGGGCCGTCATGCCAAGCCGTTTGTCGGCTACAGCGACATCACCGCACTGCATCTGGCGATCAGCCGCTACGCCGGGTTCGTGACCTTTCACGGGCCGTTGCTCAATGCCGATCTGCTGGGCGACAAGGAGCCGCCGACCGTCACCTCATTCTTCGCCATGCTGCGCGGTCAGTTGAAGGTGGGCAGCGTACTGGGCCACCCGGTGGCCTATCCATTGACCACCGTCGAACCCGGCATCGCTCACGGGCGTTTACTCGGCGGCAATCTGGCGATGATTGCCTCGACGCTGGGCACACCTTACGAAATCGATGTAGAAGGGGTGATTCTGCTGATCGAGGACGTCAACGAACCGCTGTATCGCATCGACCGCTTGCTCACGCAGATGCGCCTGGCCGGCAAGCTGGCCAAATTGCGCGGTGTGCTGGTCGGAGATGTCGCGGGGGTGGATACCGACGCGTTGAACCGCTTGCTCAAGCAGACGTTCGAACCATTGCGGATACCGGTGTTGTCGGGATGGCGCAGCGGGCATTGTGATCCGAACCTGACGCTACCGATGGGGGCTTTGGTGCGGCTGGATGCGGGGAAAAAAGAACTGATGCTGGAGCAGGATGTGGTTGTCCGTCGGTAGATAAGCACCGCCAGTCAATCAGCCTTCGCGAGAAAGCCCGCTCCCACATTCGACCGAATTCGCGCTATGAGAATGCAGTCAAGTGTGGGAGCGGGCTTGCTCGCGAAAGCGATATGCGCCTTGCGAAAATCTGACTACTGGGTACGAAGGCTCTCAAGCAGCTTGTGCGTCGGATACCCGTCCGCCGGCCAGCCAAATGCCTGCTGCGCACTGCGGATCGCCTTGCGGGTATTGGCGCCGATGATCCCGTCCGCCGTACCGGCATCGTAATTGCGCGCACTCAGCAAGCTTTGCAGCTCAACCCGCTCGGTACGGCTCAATGGCAGATCATCTTTTGGCCAGGTGCCGTTGATCAAACCGCCACCACTGAAGCGCTCCGACAACAGGCTGACCGCCAGTGCATAGGACGACGAGTTGTTGTACTTGAGGATCGCCCGGAAGTTATCGAGGATCAGGAATGCCGGGCCACGATAGCCGGCCGGCAGCAGCAGGGCGGCAGACAGTTGTTCGGTACCTGCGGGCACTTGACCACCATTGGGCATGATCACGCCCAGTTGACGCCACTCAGCCACGCTTTTGCGAATGGCACCGTCAGCGAGCGTGTAATTGAAGCTGCCTGGGAGTTGTACTTCGAAGCCCCAAGGTTGGCCGCGCTGCCAGCCGGAGCTTTGCAGGTAATGTGCAGTCGAGGCCAGCGCGTCGGCCGGACTACCCCAGATGTCGCGGCGACCGTCACCGTCGAAATCCACGGCGTGGGTGTTGTAGGTGGTCGGGATGAACTGGGTCTGTCCCATCGCGCCAGCCCATGAACCGAGCATTTTCTCTGGCGTGATATCACCCTGTTGCAGAATCTGCAGGGCGGCGATCAATTGCGCATGGGCAAAGCCCGGCCGACGGCCTTCGTAAGCGAGGGTGGCCAACGAATTGATGACCGACTTGCTGCCCTGGAACTGACCGAAGTTGCTTTCCATCCCCCACACCGACACCAGCGCCTGACGATCCACGCCATAACGCTGTTCGATGCTTTGCAGAATGTCGGCGTACTGGTTGATCAGCGCTTGGCCTTTGCGCACTCGCAGCGGCGACAGCGCGCCGTCCAGGTATTCCCATACGGGGCGTGAGAACTCCGGCTGACTGCGGTCGGCGCGAATAACGCTGGCGTCGAAGCTGACATTGGCAAACGCGCGATCAAACAGATCGGCGCGGATCCCGGCGGCCAGCGCATCCTTGCGGAAACCGGCCTGCCATTCGGCAAAGGTCTGGGTCGGCTGAAGATCGAGAGGGTCGGCGGACGGCACTACCGGCGGGATGATCGCTGGGGCCGTGGCGACAGGGGCGGCTTGAAGAGGTTGGGCGTCGGCGGCGGTGGGTTTTTCCGCGCAGGCGACAAGCAGGATGAAGCTTGTGGCGGCGATCAATTGGCGAACGGGCCAACGACGGGAAAGACTGAAGGGCATGCACAGTTCCAGGGGATACGAATCAGGTGCAGACCTTAACATGCCTGCGGAATGAAGCGGTTATCGGTCAGGTATTTGGACGAGGTCTATTTAGCCGGCTACTCACCATATGCCCTGAATTAGCGGGGCGCAACTGTCATTTCTATCAGCTATTCAGCAGTGTTTTTCCTCGATTCAATAGCCCATGCCGGCAGGATTGTGGTGGTTTGAATTTCTCGATCACTGCCTCTTGACGCACGTTGACGAGGAATTTCATATGAAAGGTAAAGCGCTTTTACTGCTGTTTCTTTTGCTGGCAGGGTGCTCTGTAAAAGGCCCTTCGCAGGAGCCTGTTCAAACTCAGCTGGGCGTACAGACTGCTACAGCGTTAGCCACCAGCGGCCCGGAAGTAGCCTCCGAATTGACGAGGCGTTATAGCGATACCACCACTCTTCGATGTGATGGTGTGGACTCCAGACCTGCCTTTCTTTGCAGTGGTATTTTGCTGCGTGGAACGGCCACTGCAGCCGGCTTTGATGTCTGGGATCCTAGCCCCACCGCTGAAAGGGTGGGAGGTACCTCATTTTCGTTTGTCCGCTCAGACTACAAAATGAAAAGACTGGCCATGAATTACAAGAAAGGACTGATTTTCTATCCTGTTTTGAAAACACCGTCAGGCAAACTCAAGATTGAAGTTCTGTGCTTCTTTCCCGTGGACGGGGATTCTGATCATCGTAGTGATCGGGGTTGTGGCGGGATTTCCGGCTATCCCTCAACCGTTGCCTGCGCTGCCCAAGGCATCAATACCCCTGAAAAATGGGCAGAGAATTACAACAAGCATGCTGTTCCTAGTCACAACAGGGCAGGTGTATGCAGTTTTGATGTCAGAGATTCGGCTAATACGCTGGCGGGCCCCAATTTTGTAAAGGGGATGCAGGCAGGACGTCTGGTGACGCCAAGAGCTTTTGACATACCCAATGACGTGAAAATGACGACATGGGCAAAGGGGCAGGCGAAAGTCTTGCCAATTGAGGCGTTCTTTTACGTGATTGTCGGAAACACATCGGGCTTGGCGGAAGTCCAGAGGGATCAGCGCCGATTCAAAGAGCTCACTGGTGAAACGCTGCCTATTATCAAAGTAACAATGCCGGCAACGCTGGCCGATAGAGTGACGTTTGCGTTTCAGGCGCAAGATCAGGCGGTGAATTGATTATCCGTTTCAAGCAGCCAGAAAGTAAGAAGCCTCCCAGCTGTCAGACTGGAAGGCTTCGCGGCGGTAGCTGCCTTTCCCCTTGGTTGGTCGTTCCTGGCGGCTGCGGAACAGGGGTTGGGCGATAATGGATTTGGCCTTGTTCGGGCCATGTTTCGATGGCTTTTTGCTCATGACGGATCTCTCGGTGGGTGGGTGTTGCGGGGCGAATAATCTGCCGATGTTGGACGTCTGTCCAGTCTCTGTTGTGTAGGAATGTTCTGATGCTTTCGCGAGCAAGCCCGCTCCCACATTCGACCGAATTCGCGCTATGAGAATGCAGTCAAGTGTGGGAGCGGTCTTGCTCGCGAAGGGCCGTTGTGCGGTTGAACGACTTACTCGGCAGGCAACGAAAGGCGCTGACCGGCCATCAACAACGCCAATCGGCTCAGGCTCATCCACGGCGACCCGGCAGCCTGGCCCTTGATCTGCGCATCGATGCGCTGGGCTTCGAGCAACAACTGCGCCCAGCGTTGCGCCGAGTAGCGTTGCAGGGCTTTGCTCATCAAGGGTTTGCGCTTGTCCCAGACCGGCGGTTTCGCCTGGCTGAAGCACTTGTCCAGCGGCGTGCCCTGGCTGTACTGCAGCGAGATATTGGCCAGCAGGCGCAGCTCTCGCGCCAATGCCCAGAGAATCACGGGCGGTTCGACACCTTCACCGCGCAGCCCTTCGAGCATGCGCAAGGCGTGAGCCGGTTCGCCGTTGAGCACGGCGTCGGTCAAGCCAAACACGTCGAAGCGGGCACTGTCCGCGACAGCGGCTTGCACCGTTTCGACGGTGATTTGCCCACCTTCGGCCATCAGTTTGAGCTTTTCGATTTCCTGCGCGGCGGCGAGCAAGTTGCCCTCCACGCGTGCGGCAATCAGTTCGACGGCGTCCTGGCTGGCCGACAATCCGGCCTGAGACAGGCGCTGACGAATCCAGCTCGGCAGTTGATTGGCATCCACTGGCCATATCTGAATGAACTGGGTCTGCTGGCCTTCGACCAGCGCCTTGCCCCACTTGGTCTTCTGCGCGCTGCCATCGAGCTTGGGCAGGCTGATCAGCAGCACGGTGTCTTCAGCGGGACGCGAGCAGTATTCGATGAACGCAGCCGCGCCCTTGTCACCGGGTTTGCCCGACGGCAGGCGCAGTTCCAGCAGGCGCTTTTCAGCGAACAACGACATGCTGGCACCGGCCTGCAACAACGTGCCCCAATCGAAATTGGCGTCGGCGGAAAATACCTGACGTTCGTCAAAACCTTGTTGGCGGGCAGCACGGCGGATGGCATCGGCGGCTTCCTGACACAGCAGCGGGTCATCGCCGCTGATGATGTAGACCGGCGCAAGGGAGCCCTGCAGGTGTTTGCTGAGTTGAGCGGGAGCGAGCTTCATAAGATCGGTCGAACGGGGCGCCTGAGCGCCCCGAACGTCTTACTGCTGCGGTACTTCGAGCGGCGACTGACGCGGGGTCTGCGCTTCAGCCTTTTGCGCCGCTTCGAGCGCGTCGGCTTCTGCCTTGGCCCGGTCATTGGCGGCTTGCTGCAGTTGCTGCAGTTGGTCCGGAGTCAGCTGTTGCAGGCGCAGCATCATGCGCTGAACCAGTTCGCGACGGGTCTCGCGACGGGCGTCGTTGGCTTCCTGATCGGAGCCGACGAGGTTGTTGCCGTCGTGAATGAACACTTTCTGCACTTCAAGCTTGTCGCTCAGCAGCGAAAGGTTTTTGTCACCACGGATGTCGTAGCTCAGGACAGTGCTGACCTGATACTCGCCCGTACGACCGGCACCGGCGTAGCTGAGGATGCGCTGGCTTTCCTGCTCGTCAGCCAGATAGAGCTTGTACGGCGCGCCGCTGTAAACCTTGACGCCGCTGGACTCCAGTACCTGACGCAGTTGCGTGACGGTATCGCCGTAGGCGTTGCGGGCACTCAGGTCGAGTTCCTTGATCGCCAGTTCGTTGGTGCCGGTACCGCGCAGCTGGAAACCACAGGCGCTCAACAGGACGGCGAGGCCCATCACCAGCAGATTGCGTTTGATCATTGTGTTGCTCCCCTTGAAACCAGGTGGGCCGACCGTGCGGCCCGAAAGGTTTTACTCGGCGCCAGGCGAACCTGACGCCCGATCCAATTAGCTGGCGACAATATTGACCAGTTTCCCGGGCACTACGATCACTTTACGAATAGTCAGGCCGTCGACAAAACGCAGCACGTTTTCGTTGGCGCGCGCTGCCGCTTCGACTTCTTCACGGGTTGCGCTGGCCGGCATGTCGATCTGGCCACGCAGCTTGCCGTTCACTTGAATGACCAGTTGCAGGCTGTCCTGTACCAGCGCGCTGTCATCCACCGCCGGCCAGCCAGCGTCGATCACGGCGTCAGCGTGACCCAGCTGATTCCACAACTCATGGCTGATGTGCGGCGTGATCGGAGCCAGCAGCAGTGTGACGGCTTCCAGGCCTTCGTGAATCAGTGCGCGATCCTGTTCGGTGCCTTGCGCGGCTTTTTCCAGCACGTTCATCAGCGTCATCACTTGAGCGATGGCGGTGTTGAATTTGTGGTTCTGGCCAACGTCGTGGCTGGCCTGTTTGATGGCCAGGTGGATCGCACGGCGAACGGCTTTCTGCTCGTCGTTCAGGTTGGCGATGTCCAGTTTGCCCGGCAGGCCCTGAGTAACGTGGGCTTGAGCCAGACGCCAGACGCGCTTGAGGAAGCGGTGCGAACCCTCTACGCCGGAGTCGGACCATTCAGCGCTCATGTCAGGCGGCGAGGCGAACATCATGAACAGGCGGCAGGTATCTGCGCCGAACTGATCGATCATCGACTGTGGGTCGACGCCGTTGTTCTTGGACTTGGCCATCTTCTCGGTGCCGCCGATTTCCACCGGCAGGCCGTCGGATTTGAGCTTGGCGCTGATGACCTTGGCTTTGCTGTCACGTTCGAGTTCGACGTCCGCCGGATTGAACCAGGTGTAAGCGCCATTGGCTTCGCGGCGGTAGTAAGTCTCGGCGATCACCATGCCCTGGGTCAGCAGGTTCTTGAACGGCTCGTTGGAGCTCACCAGACCTTCGTCACGCATCAGCTTGTGGAAGAAGCGCGCGTAGAGCAGGTGCAGGATGGCGTGTTCGATGCCGCCGATGTACTGATCCACCGGCAGCCAGTGGTCGGCTGCGGATTTTTCGACCAGGCCACCTTCAAAGTGCGGCGAAGCGTAACGGGCGTAGTACCACGACGACTCGACGAAGGTGTCCATGGTGTCGGTTTCACGCTTGGCAGGCTGGCCGCATTTCGGGCAGGTGCACTCGTAAAACTCGGGCATGCGCGCCAGTGGCGAACCAGCGCCGTCCGGCACCACGTCTTCCGGCAGGACGACAGGCAGTTGATCTTCCGGTACCGGTACGTCACCGCACGCATCGCAGTGGATGATCGGGATCGGGCAGCCCCAGTAGCGCTGACGGCTGATGCCCCAGTCGCGCAGGCGGAACTGGGTGCGCGAGGCGCCGAGCTCTTTCTTGATCAGGGCCACTTCCATGGCGTCGAACGCGCCAGCGAAGTCCAGGCCATCGAATTCGCCGGAATTGATCAGGGTGCCGTGCTCGCCGTAGGCGTCTTGCCACGGGGCCGGGTTGGTCTCGCCGGAGCTGGTACGCACGACCGATTTGATCGGCAGGTTGTACTTGTGGGCGAACTCGAAATCACGCTCGTCGTGAGCCGGCACCGCCATGACCGCACCGTCGCCGTAGTGCATCAGCACATAGTTGGCGACCCATACCGGCAGTTTTTCGCCAGTCAGCGGGTGCTCGACGAACAGGCCGGTCGGCAGGCCTTTTTTCTCTTGAGTGGCGACGTCGGCTTCAGCGACGCTGCCGCCCTTGCATTCGGCGATGAACGCTTGCAGCGCTGGGTTGTTCTGCGCAGCCAGAGTGGCCAGATGATGCTCGGCAGCCACGGCGACGTAGGTCGCGCCCATCAGGGTGTCCGGACGGGTGGTGAAGACTTTGAGCGTGCCGGCTTCGCCGATGGAGTCGACGTTGTACGGGAACTGCACTTCCATGCCGCGGGATTTGCCGATCCAGTTGCGCTGCATGGTCTTGACCTGTTCCGGCCAGCCAGTCAGTTCGTCGAGGCTCTCCAGCAGCTCATCCGCGTACGCGGTGATCTTGAAGTAGTACATCGGGATTTCGCGCTTTTCGATCAGCGCGCCGGAACGCCAGCCGCGACCGTCGATGACCTGTTCGTTGGCCAGAACGGTCTGGTCGACCGGGTCCCAGTTCACGGTGCCGTTTTTACGGTAGATCACGCCTTTTTCGAACAGGCGAGTGAACAGCCATTGTTCCCAGCGGTAGTAATCCGGCTTGCAGGTAGTGACCTCGCGGGACCAGTCCACCGCCAGGCCCAGGCTGCGCAGCTGGGACTTCATGTAGGCGATGTTTTCGTAGGTCCACTTGGCCGGGGCCACGTTGTTCTTCATCGCGGCGTTTTCCGCCGGCATGCCGAAGGCGTCCCAACCCATCGGTTGCAGAACGTTCTTGCCTTGCATGCGCTGGTAGCGGGAGATCACGTCGCCGATGGTGTAGTTGCGCACGTGCCCCATGTGTAGCTTGCCGCTGGGGTAAGGGAACATCGACAGGCAGTAGTAAGTCTCCTTGCCTGGCTGTTCACTGACTTCAAAGGACTTTTGCTCATCCCAGAACGACTGGGCGGCGGCTTCGATCTCACGGGGCTGATATTGTTCGTGCATGGCTACTTTTGTACTGGATAGGGGTGGCCTAATCCTCTTCAACGCGGCATTCGGGATGGCCCGGACGAGCTGGAAGTGGAATGACAGGAAGCGCCGTAGCATACATGACCGCGCTTGGCCTAGGGAAACCCTGATTACAGCTGTTTGGCCCGGTCAATCCATGGCGAGGGCCGTTGGTCGCGGCGTACAGCCGGTTTGTGCAGCGAAGCTAAGCTCTAACTGGGGAGTGAGTCTTATTGTCAATGAGGTGAGGGATGGTGGAGTCACAGCAAAAAAACGTTACGAAACCCGAGTTGTACGAACGGTTGATGGATCGTCTGGGCATGGCTCTGGACGCTGCAAAAACCGCTGGCCGGCTGCGCGATGAGCGCCCCCTGGAACTGGAATTGCGTGACTTGAGCCCCGCCGAGTTCAAACTGGTCAAGGCTTATCTGGATCGCAGCGAACGTGAAACGCACGGATGCTTGTCGCAGGCAGTGAAGCAGCTCGATGCAACGCATTCCGCCAAGGTCATCTGGCTTAAGGACCGGGCGCCCGGCAGAGAATCCGTCAAGGTTCGCTCTTTGCAGGCCAAGTAAGCGCATGGCAGGTCAAAAAACGGATCTTTTTCAACAGGATCCCACCTATCGGTTGTCACGCATTATTAACACTCTTACGCTTCGGGCATCTTTGGAGATGCCCGATGCCTTTTCGTTATTTCATCAAACAACTTCTATTGCCGCCCGGCATTTTATTATTGCTGTTGCTGGCGGCGTGGTGGTTGCGCCGCTCCCGTCCGCGTCTGGCCGGATTGTGTTTCGCCATCGGTTTTGGCGGGTTCTGGTTGATGAGCCTGCCGGTGGTCGTGCAGTGGGGCGCCAAGGCGCTTGAGCGTGAGCCACCGCTGGCCCGGGACGAGTGGGCGACGCTGGCACAGCGGGCCGATGCGATTGTGGTATTGGGTTCGGGCCGTGAGCGCGGCGATCTGGCCTGGGGCGCGGATCAGCCGACCGGCGTGGGGCTTGAACGTCAGCGCTACGCGGCGCGACTGGCCAAGGCATCGGGTTTGCCGATCCTGACCAGTGGCGGTCTGCATTACGGTACGCCGCCGACGGAGGCGAAATTGATGGCGGACTCGTTGCGTGATGACTTCGGCGTGACTGTGCGTTGGCAAGAGGGGGCGAGCCGTACGACCTGGGAAAACGCTAAGTTCACCGCCGATATGCTGCTGCCGCAGGGGATCAAGCGCGTGGTCGTGGTGACACAGGCCTGGCACATGCCGCGCTCGGTCTGGAGTTTCGAGAAGGCGGGATTTGAAGTAGTGCCGGCACCGGTCGGGTTCCTGGGCACGGACAACGCGAGGCCGCTGGGCGGCTGGATGCCGGAATTCAAGTCGATCTGGCAGAGCGGCCAGTTGTTGAATGAGGCGGTGGGGCAGGTCGGGTATTCACTGTTTTACCGGAGTGAAGCAGTCGCCGATTGATTGAGTGTTGCTAATGGCCTCTTCGCGAGCAAGCCCGCTCCCACATTTGGAATGCATTTCAAATGTGGGAGCGGGCTTGCTCGCGAAGCTTTTAAAGGGTTTTTGACATCCGGCTCGCCATCAGTGCCCAGCCAAACAGCAGCAAGCAGACAATGATCAACGGCCACGAACGCCATCGCAGATACGGCGTCAGATTGTGCATCGGTACCACCTCACCGTACAAAACGCCCTGCTCGAACTGCGGAATCTGTTCGGTGATCTGCCCGAACGGGTTGATCAAACCGGTCACGCCGTTGTTGGTCGCACGGATCATCCAGCGTCCGGCCTCCAGTGCGCGCATCTGTGCCATCTGCAAGTGTTGCAGCGGACCAATCGACGTTCCGAACCAGGTGTCGTTGCTGATCGTCAGCAGCAGATCGCTGCGGGCCGACAGGCTGGCGGCAAACTCCGGATACACCACTTCATAGCAGATGAACGGTGCGATCTGATAACCCTTGGCCTGCAACAGTGGCTGATCGGCCGGGCCGCGAGCAAAATCGGACATCGGCAGATCGAAGAAAGCGATCAGCCCGCGCAGAATGTCCTGCAACGGCACGTATTCGCCGAACGGCACCAGTTTCTGTTTCAGGTAAGTGCCATCGCCTTCGCCGACCACGGTGATGCCATTGAAGAAGCGCTTTTCGTGACGAACCGTTTTGCGAATCGGCACGCCGGTGATCAGCGCCGATTTACGCTCGGCGGCAAAAGTGCCCATCATGTTCAGGTAGCCCTCGGCGGACTCCTTGAGCACCGGCACGGCGGTTTCCGGCCAGATCAGCAGGTCCACCGGTTTGGAACGCAAGCTCAAGTCGCGGTACAGCGCCAATTGTGCGTTGAGCTGTGCCGGGTCCCATTTCATGCTTTGTTCGACGTTGCCCTGGATCGCCGCGACGCTCAACGGCGCGCCCGACGGGCTGGTCCAGGCATGGCCCTTGAGCGCAATACCTGCCACCCACGGCCCAACCAGCAACAGCAGGCCGGCCGCGACAAAACCCTTGCGGCCGGATTTGATCAGGCGTGGGGCGTTGTAGATCAGTGCAGCGGTGAGTGCCAGAACGAACGACACCAGCCACATGCCACCCACCGGTGCGAGTCCGGCCAACGGGCCGTCGAGTTGGCTGTAACCGGAATACAGCCATGGAAAACCGGTGAGGAACCAGCCGCGAAACGCTTCCTGGCCGACCCATAACGCGGCGAACGCCAAGGCGTCGGCCAATGGCGCCTCATTACGGCGAAGCCAGCGCGCCCAAAGCCAGGCGGGCAAAGCAAAGAACCAGGCAATGGCGGCGGTGAACAGCAGCATCAGGAAACCAGCCAGCAACACCGAAGCGCCGCCGAAGTGGTGGATGCTGTAGTAGATCCAACTGGTGCCGGCGCCGAACAGGCCGAAACCGAAGCACCAGCCACGTCCCAGTGCCTGGCGGGGGCTCAGCTCGCGCAGCCCGGCATAGAACAGGCCGACCGCCAGCAATGCCAGCGGCCAGATGTTGAACGGTGCCAGCGCTAACGTGGTGATTGCACCGGCCGCCACGGCCAGCAGGTTACCGGGCCAGCCGGGGCGGGTTGTCCAGCGCATTTCAGTCCTTAGAATTAACGTGCGATTGGCGTGAGTCGCAGCAAGTGAATCCGACGGCTGTCGGCGTTCAGGATGCGGAAACGATAGGCGCCGATTTCAGTGATTTCGTTGCGTTTTGGCAAGTGCCCGAACGCGCTCATCACCAGACCGCCGACGGTGTCGAACTCATCGTCGGAGAATTCGCTGTCGAAGAACTCGTTGAAGTTCTCGATCGGCGTCAGGGCCTTGATCAGGAAATCGCCACTTGGCAGCGGCTTGATGTAGCTGTCTTCTTCGACGTCGTGCTCGTCTTCGATGTCGCCGACGATTTGTTCGAGCACGTCTTCGATGGTCACCAGACCCGCCACACCGCCGTACTCGTCGATGACGATGGCCATGTGGTTGTGGTTGGCGCGGAATTCACGCAGCAGCACGTTCAGTCGTTTGGACTCCGGCACGAAGGTGGCCGGGCGCAGCAGATCCTTGATGTTGAAGCTGTCGCCATTTTCCTTGAGGATCAGCGGCAGCAAGTCCTTGGCCAGCAGCACGCCCATCACGTCGTCATGGCTTTCGCCGATGACCGGATAGCGCGAGTGGGCCGAGTCGACCACGGCCGGGAGGAACTCGCGGGGTGTCTGGGTCGCCTTGATGCTGATCATCTGCGAACGCGGCACCATGATGTCGCGTACTTGCAGGTCAGCCACCTGAATGGCGCCTTCGACGATGGCCAGCGCTTCGCTGTCCAGCAGTTTGTTCTGATGTGCATCGCGCAGCAGCTCTAAAAGCTCCTGGCGGTTCTTCGGCTCGTGGGCAAAAGCCTGGGTCAGTTTACCCAGCCATGACTTCTGCCCGTTGCTCGATCGATCTTCGCTCATAGCGATTACTCTGAATCCTTTGTTGTAACGATAGGGGATGTTTCGGGTTCGTCGTCCGCGTACGGATCGGGGTAGCCCAGTTCAGCAAGCAACTCGCGTTCCAGTGCTTCCATTTCTTCGGCTTCCTCGTCATCTATATGGTCGTAACCGAGCAGATGCAAGCAGCCGTGAATGACCAGATGTGCCCAGTGGGCCTTAAGTTCCTTGCCCTGTTCAGCAGCTTCGCGCTCGACCACCGCCACGCAGATCACCAGATCGCCGAGCAGCGGGATGTCGAGAAACTCGTCGGGCACTTCCGCGGGGAACGACAGGACGTTGGTCGCGTAGTCCTTGTGGCGCCAGGTGTGATTGAGCTCGCGGCCTTCTTCCTCGTCGACCAGGCGAATGGTCATTTCCGAGTCGGCGGTGCGCTGGCGCAGGGCCAGTTCGCACCATTGGCGGAACGCAGCTTCACTCGGGGCGTTCGCGTCGGTCGCGATTTGCAGGTCTAGCTCAAGCATCGCGCGAAGTTTCCTTGGGTGCATCGGCGCGGCTTTCGAAGCGCTCGTAGGCTTCGACGATCCGCTGCACCAATGGGTGGCGCACGACGTCCTTGGGCTGGAAGTGCGTGAAACTGATGCCCGGCACGTCCTTGAGAACTTCGATCACATGGTGCAGCCCGGATTTGGTGCCGCGCGGCAAGTCGACCTGGGTGATGTCACCGGTGATCACTGCTGTGGAGCCAAAGCCGATACGGGTCAGGAACATCTTCATCTGCTCGACGGTGGTGTTCTGGCTTTCGTCAAGAATGATGAAGCTGTTGTTCAGCGTACGGCCGCGCATGTAGGCCAGCGGCGCGACTTCGATCACCTGACGCTCGATCAGCTTGGCCACGTATTCGAAACCGAGCATTTCGTAGAGCGCGTCGTAGAGCGGGCGCAGGTATGGGTCGATTTTCTGGGCCAGGTCGCCGGGCAGGAAACCGAGTTTTTCACCCGCTTCGACCGCTGGACGCACCAGCAGGATGCGACGGATCTGCTCGCGTTCCAGAGCATCGACAGCGCAGGCCACGGCCAGATAGGTCTTGCCGGTACCGGCCGGGCCGATGCCGAAGTTGATGTCGTTGCCGAGGATTTCCTTCACATAGCGCAGTTGATTCAAGCCGCGTGGGCGAATCATGCCTTTTTTGGTGCGCAGGGCGACGGAGGCTTCGGCGGGGGCGTGGTTGTCCAGCTCTACAACGGCCGATTCCTGGAGGAACAGGTGCACCATGTCTGGCGACAACTCAGTACCTTTGGTTTCCCGGTACAGGCGGCGCAGCAGGTTTTCCGCAGAAGTGGTGTGCTTGGGGTCGCCGATCAGCTCGAACTGGTTTCCGCGGTTGCGGATCTCGATGGTCAGGCGCTGTTCGATCAAGCGCAGATGCTCGTCGAATTGCCCGCACAGATTGGCGAAGCGGCGAGCCTCAAAGGGCTCGAGGATAAAACGATGTGGTTCGATGGGTGCGTTCAAGGTCGTATTTAGCCGCCCTGGGGCAATTAGGATGAAATCAAGGATAACGCCAGTGGCGTGGGTGCGAAAGCTCTTAAATATCGCAAGGTCAATCACAGGCCTTGTGGAAGCGGGCTTGCTCGCGAAAGCGGTGTGTCAGCAACGTTGATAGTGGCTGAAGCGACGTCTTCGCGAGCAAACCCGCTCCCACAAGGGACATGTGTTGCTACTGGATCAGCGAGCCGCGCAGCGAGTGCGGTTGCGCCGCGTCGATGTGCACGTCGGCGAACTGACCGATCAGCGTTGGATTGTCGCAGCGGAAGTTGACGATACGATTATTCTCGGTGCGCCCTTGCAACTCGCCCGGGTCTTTTTTCGAATAGTCGGTTACCAGAATCCGCTGGATCGAACCGACCATTTGTCGGCTGATTTCGAAACCTTGCTGATTCAAACGATGTTGCAGCGCGTCCAGGCGTTCTTTCTTCAGCTCTTGCGGGGTGTCATCCGCCAGATCGGCAGCCGGGGTGCCCGGGCGCTGGCTGTAGACGAACGAGTAGGAAAAGTCGAAGCCAACGTCGGCAATCAGCTTCATGGTCTGTTCGAAATCTTTCTCGGTCTCGCCGGGGAAGCCGACGATGAAGTCCGAACTGATGCAGATCCCCGGCACGGCAGCGCGCAGTTTGCGCAGCTTCGATTTGTACTCCAGCGCCGTATGGTTACGCTTCATTGCCGCCAGAATCCGGTCCGAGCCCGACTGCACGGGCAAGTGCAGGTGCTTCACCAGTTCCGGCACATCGGCGTGGGCCTGGATCAGGCTGTCGGAAAACTCCAGTGGATGCGAGGTGGTGTAGCGAATGCGGTCGATGCCGTCGACGGCCGCGACTACGCGGATCAGTTCGGCGAGATCGGCCAGGCGCCCGTCGTGGGTGGTGCCGCGATAGCCGTTGACGTTCTGGCCCAGCAGGGTCACTTCACGCACGCCGTTTTCGGCCAGGTGGATGATCTCGGCGATCACGTCATCGAACGGGCGGCTGACTTCTTCGCCGCGGGTATAAGGCACCACGCAGAACGTGCAGTACTTGCTGCAGCCTTCCATCACCGACACATAAGCGCTCGGGCCATCGATGCGCGGCTCGGGCAAGTGGTCGAATTTTTCGATTTCCGGGAACGAGACGTCCACTTGCGGCAGCTTGCTGCTGCGCGCCGCGTCGATCATTTCCGGCAGGCGGTGCAGGGTCTGCGGGCCGAACACCACGTCGACGTACGGCGCGCGATCGCGGATCGCCGCGCCTTCCTGGCTGGCCACGCAACCGCCGACGGCGATTACCATGTCCGGGTTGGCCAGTTTCAATTCGCGCCAGCGGCCGAGTTGCGAATACACCCGATCCTGGGCGCGCTCGCGGATCGAGCAGGTGTTGAGCAGAATCACGTCGGCGTCTTCCGCGCGAGCGGTGACTTCCAGGGCCTGATGTTCACCCAGCAGATCGACCATGCGCGAGCTGTCGTACTCGTTCATCTGGCAACCGTGGGTTTCGATGTAAAGCTTCTTGGCCATGGATTTTGATCGTCACGTGATTCAAAGAACCGCGCATTATAGGGAACAAGCCCTCAGGTTCCTACCGCTGTGCGTCCGGTGGCTATGCTATAGTTTGCGCCCTCATTTTTATCCCCGATGTTATCCGCCCGCCATGACCAAACGCGAAGCTCCAATCTACAAGGTGATTTTCCTCAATCAGGGCCAGGTATTCGAAATGTACGCCAAGCAGATCTATCAAAGTGATCTGTGGGGTTTCCTGGAAGTGGAAGAGTTCGTCTTTGGCGAGCGCACGCAAGTGGTCGTCGACCCGAGCGAAGAAAAGCTCAAGGCACAGTTTGAAGGCGTTGTGCGCAGCTTTGTGCCGATGCATTCGATCGTGCGCATCGACGAAGTCGAACGCCTCGGCACCCCGAAAATCAGCGAAGCCCGCGGTGCGGTCGGCAATGTGATGCCGTTTCCGATGCCGATGCCTGAGAAGTAAGGCTCAGGACCGAGTCGCCTCATTCGCGAGCAAGTCGAATCGTCGCACCGTCGCTCCCACAATTGATCTTCAGTGTTCAGAAGATCCCATGTGGGAGCGGGCTTGCTCGCGAAGAGGCCAGAAAAATCCGTACAGAATTCAGGGAAGGGGCGAGAACGGCGTACGCCCATCGGCGCTTTGCAGTTCCATCAGGTATTTACGGAAAATTTGCCCGAGCACCTGAGTGGCGGTTTCGAGATCTTCGCGGGACATTTTTTCGGAGACTTCGTCGGCTGTATCGAGCGCCTCTTCGGCGCCGTTGACCGCGGCCATCTTCAGTACGATGTACGCCTGAATGTTGTTGGCCTGCACGCCTTCACCGTGGAAGAACATGGTGCCGAGCTTGAATTGCGCCTGGGCGTGGCCTTGCAATGAGGCCTTTTCGAAATAGCTCAGGGCTTGATTGAGGTCGCGCGGCGCATTCTTGCCGTCGTAGTAGAACTCGCCCAACTCGTATTGCGCTTGCGCATCCCCTTCATCCGCCGCTTTCTGGCAGGCAGCCAATGCCTGCGTGACGTCTTGCGGCTGAGTATTGAGGGTGCAACGACCCATCGCCGGGATCAACAACGAGTTGCCGCCTGCTTGTGCATGCGCGAGCAGGGGCTGAAGGAGCAACAGGCAGCCCAAGGCAAGGGTGCGGCCGGTGCGGTTCATGGGAATCGACTTACCTCTGAAGGGCACGCGGACCCATCGAGGGATCCAATAAGCGCGCATTATGAAATAAGCAGGGCCAACCTTACAAAGTCTTTACTCGTTTTTCTGCTGCGCGGGGAATATATCGCCCACTTTCAGGAAGATTTTTGGCAGAGGCGTGGAAAAAGCGTGGGGATGTAGGTGAAGGCTGACGCTGGCAATGGCCAACGTCAGCGGTACGGCAATTACTTCAACGCAGCGAAGGCGCGTTCGGCAACGTCCAGCGTCAGTTTTAACTCGGCTTCGCCATGGGCGATCGACGTGAAGCCGGCTTCGAATGCGCTCGGCGCCAGATACACGCCGCCCTCCAGCATCAGGTGGAAGAAGCGACCGAACAGTGCAGCGTCGCTAGCCATCACGTCTTCAAAGGTGACGATGGCGTCGGCGCCGCTGAAGTACAGGCCGAACATGCCGCCCGCCTGGGTGGTCACGAATGGAATGCCAGCGGCATCGGCGCGTTGTTGCAGACCGTCGAGCAGACGCGTGGTGTAGTCGGTCAGCTCGGCGTGGAAACCCGGACGGCTGATCAGGCGCAGGGTGGTCAAGCCAGCGGCCATGGCCAGAGGATTGCCCGACAAGGTGCCGGCCTGATACACCGGGCCCAGTGGCGCGATGCGCTCCATGATTTCACGTTTGCCACCGAAGCAGCCGACCGGCATGCCGCCGCCAATGATCTTGCCGAACGTGGTCAGGTCGGGATTGACGCCGTAGTACGCCTGAGCACCGCCGAGGGCGACGCGGAAACCGGTCATCACTTCGTCGAAAATCAGCACCACGCCATGTTTGTCGCACAGCGAGCGCAAGCCTTCGAGGAACCCCGGTGCTGGCGGCACGCAGTTCATGTTGCCGGCCACGGGCTCGACGATGATGCAGGCCACTTCCTGGCCGACTTCAGCGAGCATCTTTTCAACGGCGTCAATGTCGTTGAAGGGCAGGGTCAGGGTGTGTTTGGCGAACGCCGCCGGCACACCGGCCGAACTTGGCACGCCTTGGGTCAGTGCGCCGGAACCGGCCTTGACCAGCAGGCTGTCGGAGTGACCGTGGTAGCAGCCTTCGAACTTGATGATGCTGTCACGACCGGTGTAACCGCGAGCCAGGCGGATGGCGCTCATGGTCGCTTCGGTGCCGGAGCTGACCATGCGCACCATGTCCATCGACGGCACCAGCGAGCAGACCAGGTCGGCCATCTCGGTTTCCATCGCGGTTGGCGCACCGTAGGACAGGCCGTGTTGCAGTTGATTGCGCACGGCGTCGAGCACGTCTGGATGGCTGTGGCCAAGGATCATCGGGCCCCACGAACCGACGTAATCGACATAACGCTTGTCGTCTTCGTCGGTAACGTAGGCGCCTTCGGCGTGCTTGAAGAACAGCGGTGTGCCGCCCACGCTTTTGAACGCACGAACTGGCGAGTTGACGCCACCGGGAATGTGTTTCTGGGCGTTGGCAAACAGGGTTTCGGAACGAGACATGATCGGGCTCTCAATCTTCAGGATTTGAACAATTCGTTGAACGCGCGAGCGCGGCGGGTCACTTCGGCGGTGCTTTCAGCGCCGAACAGGCCGTGGACGACGGCCAGCAGGTCGACACCATGGGCCACCAGCGGCGCGGCGTTGTCGAGGGTGATGCCGCCGATCGCGCAGATCGGCAGATGCAGTTGGCGACGGGCGTCATCGAGCAGATCGAGGCTACAAGTCGGTGCGCCGGGTTTGGTGTTGGAGTTGAAGAAGCGGCCGAAGGCGACGTAGCTCGCGCCTTCTTTGGCGGCTTGTTCGGCCAGTTCGATCTGCGCGTGGCAGGTCGAGCCGATGATCGCTTTCGAGCCGAGCAGAGCGCGGGTCGGTGACAGTGGGCCGTCGGTCTGGCCCAAGTGCACGCCAACGTTGAGGCGCGCAGCCAGTTCGGCGTCATCGTTGATGATCAACTGCGTTTTGTAGCGCTCACACAGATCGCGCAGCGCTTCGGCTTCGCGCAGGCGGCGGGCCTCGTCGCTGCTTTTGTCGCGGTATTGCAGCAGGGTGACGCCGCCTTCGAGCGCCGCCTCCACGTAGGACAGAAACTTCCCGGCCAGCAATTGGCTGTCGGTAATGGCATACAGGCCACGTAGTTTCATCAGGCAGACCTCACGACGTTACGAGCAGAAATCCAGCGGCAGACGACGCGGCACGAACTGGCCTTTGCCCAGTTGTTCGGCGTCGCGCAGGGTGCGCCAGGTGTAATCCAGTGCACTGCGCACAGCGCTGGCGAGGTTTTCGCCCTGAGCCAGGCGACCGGCCAGAGCGCTGGCGAGGGTGCAACCGGAACCGTGATAGCTACCCGGCAGACGCTGGCAATAAAAGGTTTCACGCAGGCCGTCGCGGCTGTACAGGCGATTGTGGATTTCAGTTTCGTCGCCGTGGCCGCCGGTGATCAGCAGGTTTTTGACGAACGGCAAGAGTTTTTCAGCGCACTCGTCGGCAGTGCCTTCGGGCAGTTCAGCGAGGATTCGGGCTTCGGGAAGGTTGGGGGTGGCAATGATCGACAGTGGCAGCAGACGTTCACGCATCGCATAGCCGACCTCGTCCTTGCCCAGACGTCCGCCGCCGCCGGCGCGCAGCACCGGGTCGCAGACCACTGGCAAGTGCGGATGCGCTGAAAGCAGTTCGACGACGGTGTCGACCATTTCCAGCGAACCGAGCATGCCCAGTTTGACCGCAGCGACGTCGGAGTCGTTGAGCACGGCATTGGCCTGGGCCAACACCCACTCGCGGTCGAGGACGCGGAAGTCAGTGACGTTGACGGTGTCTTGCACGGTCAGGGCGGTGACGGCCGGAGCCGCATGGCAACCCTGCGCGAGCAGGGCTTCGATATCTGCCTGCAAGCCGGCGCCACCACTGGGGTCGTGGCCGGAGAGACAGAGGACAACGGGGCGTGAGCTGTAGATATTCATGGTGCGCGAGCTTACCACCAAACCTGATTTTCCGGTTCAGTGCCGTTGTGTCCTGTCGATAGCCCGGGCATAGAACCCCGACCGTATTGTCACAACTTGACCGACTCAACAGCTCTAGCTCGCTGCTTTGCTCTGAAACGCCCGTTCTAGAGCCTTTGTAGGAAAAATTTCGATGGTGCTCAATGGCCATCAACGGCTATGCTAGGCTGGATCCAAACCAATAACAGGTAATACCGGTTTTACGTCTACTCAAAGGGAATGGGGGGGCTTCCTGACACAACCGGACGAGCCACGCTGGGGCTTCAATGCGCTATTTGCTGATGTTGCTGTTCTGCTTGCCCCTCATGGCGAGCGCCGTCGAATTCGACGAGTTTACCCAGAGCCTCCCTCTGGGCCGGTCACTGCAAGTGTTCGAAGATCCGGGCGGTCAGGCGAGCATTGCCGATGTCCGCGCGCAGGCTGCTGCCGGCCATTTCAAACCCAACGACAAAGCCACGCTCAATGCCGGGTACTCGCGTTCGGCGTTCTGGCTGAAAATCGACCTGCATTACCGTCCTAATAATCCGACCGCACAACGCACCTGGTTGCTGGAACTGGCTTATCCGCCACTCGACCATCTCGACCTGTATCTGCCCGATGCCAAGGGCGACTACCGCCTGGTGCGTCAGACCGGCGATGCGCTGCCGTTTGCCAGCCGCGAGATTCGTCAGAACAGTTATCTGTTTGACCTCGCCTTCAAACCCGATCAGCAACAAACCGTGTTCCTGCGCCTGGCCAGTGAAGGCTCGATCCAGGCACCCGTGACATTATGGTCGAGCACCGCGTACCTTGAAGACCAGCCAGTGCGCCTGTATGTGCTGGGCGTCATTTATGGTGTGTTGCTGGGGATGCTGGTCTACAACCTGTTCATCTACCTCAGTGTGCGCGACACCAGTTACCTCTATTACATCTTCTACATTGCCTCGTTCGGTCTTTATCAACTGTCGGTGAACGGCGCCGCCGTCGAGTATTTCTGGCCGAACAATCCGTGGTGGGCCAACGCTTCCACCCCCTTCTTTATCGGTTGCGCCGGCCTGTTCGGCAGCCAGTTCGCCCGCAGCTTCTTGCAGACCAAAAACCACAGTCGTTGGCTTGATCGCCTGCTGATCGCCCTGATCGCGTTCGGTGCATTGGTGGTCGGGTTGTCGCTGATGACCAGTTACGCCCTGGCCCTGCGGCTGGCGACGACCCTGGCGTTGACCTTTACCGTGGTGATTTTCGCGGCGGGGATTCTCGCCTGGTGGCGCGGCTTGCGCGTGGCGCGGTACTTCATCATTGCCTGGTCGGCGTTCCTGCTGGGCGGCGTCATCAATACGCTGATGGTGCTGGGCTTGCTGCCGAACGTATTCCTGACCATGTACGCCAGCCAGATCGGCTCGGCCATCGAAGTGGCGCTGTTGTCGCTGGCACTGGCGGATCGCATCAACGCCATGCGCGAGCAGCAGGCGCAAACGCTGTACGACGCCGGTCAGAAACTTGAAGTGCTCAACCAGCAACTGGCCCACAGCAACAAGCTCAAGGATGAATTCCTTGCGACCCTGACCCATGAACTGCGCACGCCGATGAACGGTGTGATCGGCTCGCTGGAACTGATGCAGACCGTCGACCTTGACCCCGAGCTTGAGCAATACCAGCAGACCGCCGCCGGTTCTGCCCGGGACATGATGCGCATGGTCAATGGCATCCTTACCCTCACCGAATTGCAGGCCGGCAAGCTCAAGGCCACCCCTGGCAGTTTCAGCCTGCGCGGTGTGGTTGAAGCATTGCGTGTGCAGTTCGACGGTAATGCCGCGAGCAAGTCGCTGGACTTCAAGGTCGATGTTCTGCCGACTCTGCCGGACCGCCTGCACGGTGACAGCGCGAAACTGGCCCAATGCCTGGAATGCCTGCTGGACAACGCCCTCAAGTTCACCCGCGTTGGCGGGCTGGCGCTGCGCGTGACCGGCAAGCCGTCGACGGACAATCGTCTGGCGTTGTCGTTTGCGGTGATCGACACCGGCATCGGCTTCACCGATCTGGGCGAGGCGACGCTGTATCAGCGTTTCTTCCAGCTCGACGGTTCGATGACCCGCGAATATGGAGGATTGGGCGTGGGTCTGGCGATCTGTCGGCAATTGGTCGAATTGCTCGGCGGCACGCTCACCCACCGTTCTGAACCCGGAAGTGGCAGTCGCTTCCAGTTGGATGTCGAGTTCGAGTTGCCGGTGGTCGAGCCTGCCCTTGCCCCCACGCCTTTGCGCGATTGCATCCGCGCACCGCAGGACTGCACGGTGATGTTGGTGGATGACAACAGCGTCAATCAACTGGTGATGCGCGGCATGTTGCTCAAACTCGGTTTTCGCGTGCGTACCGCCGACAACGTTGCAGTGGCGCTGGACTTGTTGCAGCGTGAAAGCTTCGACGCGGTGCTGATCGATTGCCAACTGCCCAGCCACGAAGGTGTTTCGCTATGCTGCCAGATTCACGCTTTGCCGGGCTGTGCCCATCTGCCGGTATTCATGTTGGCGTTGAGCGCTGATCGAGAGCCTTGTGCCACGGACGCGTCGATTGATTACCTCAACAAACCGGTGAAATTCGAAGATCTGCAGTCGGCGCTGGAGCGATGGGTATTGTGCTGCTGACAGGGTAAAAGCGCCGCCAGTTCGGCGGCTATGACACTTTGTTCGACGATGGGCCGGTGCTTAACTGGTGTCTCTGGCTGATCCCAAGGAGCCCCGTCATGAACCTGCATCAGTTCGCCGAAACCCACGAAGTCACCAATCAGCCACCGTCGCTGGACGGCACCAACCTCTACCGCATCGACCTGCCATTGCAGGAGTGGTCGCGGCGGTTCGGTGCCGGTTGGGCCGAGTCGCGGATCGATGCCTACGGTGAACTGGCCGGCGGCCCGTTGATGGAAGCCGGGTTCCTCGCCAATCAGAACAAACCGGTGTTCGCCAGCCATGACCGCTACGGTCATCGCATCGATCTGGTGGAATTCCATCCCGCTTATCACGAACTGATGCGTACCGCGATCGAGCATGGCCTGACTTCGTCGCCGTGGACTCATCCACAGGACGGTGCCCATGTCGCCCGCGCCTCGATGAGTTATCTGCACAGCCAGGCCGAGGCCGGCAGCGGGTGCCCGTTGACCATGACCTTCGCCAGTGTGCCGGCCCTGCGCTTGCAACCCAACCTGGCCGAGCAATGGCTGCCGAAAGTCCTTGCCACCCAATACGATCCGCGCAATGTCGGCATGGCGCACAAGGCCGGTGTCACCCTCGGCATGGCCATGACTGAAAAACAGGGCGGCACCGATGTGCGGGCCAACACCACCAAGGCTTATCCGGTCGGCGCCAGTGGGCCGGGGCAGGCGTATGAACTGGTCGGGCACAAGTGGTTCTGCTCGGCGCCGATGTGTGATGCGTTTCTCACGCTGGCGCAGACCGACAAGGGCTTGAGCTGTTTCCTGCTGCCACGCCATCGCCCGGACGACACGCGCAATCAGTTCTATATCCAGCGCCTGAAAAACAAACTCGGCAATCAGTCCAATGCCTCCAGCGAAGTGGAATTTCGCGGCGCGTTGGCGTGGATGGTCGGCGAAGAAGGGCGTGGTGTGCCGACCATCATCGAAATGGTGGCGATGACGCGCTTTGATTGCATGGTCGGCTCCAGCGCCTTGATGCGTCAGGCCCTGACTCAGGCCAGCCATCACTGCGCGCACCGTAAGGTCAGCGGCAAACTGCTCAGCGAGCAACCGTTGATGCAGAACGTGCTGGCCGATCTGGCCCTTGAAAGTGAAGCCGCATTGGCCTTGAGCCTGCGCATGGGCCGTGCGCTGGATCATCTGGACGATCGCCACGAAGCGCAATTCGCCCGGCTGGTGACGGCGGTGGGCAAATACTGGATCTGCAAACGCGCCCCGGCAATGATCAACGAGGCGGCCGAGTGCATGGGCGGCGCGGGGTATGTCGAAGACAGCATCCTGCCGCGCCTGTACCGCGAGGCGCCGGTCAACTCGACGTGGGAAGGCTCGGGCAACGTGCAGTGCCTCGACGTGCTGCGCGCCTTGTCGAAAGAGCCGGGCGTGCTGGATGTGTTGTTCCATGAATTGGGTGACGGCCATGGTGACAAACGCCTGGCTGCGCATATTCAGCAGTTGCAGGCGCAGTTCAAGGACACCGGCGATATTCAGTATCGGGCGCGGCAGTTGACCGAGGACATTGCGCTGGGGCTTCAGGCCAAGCTGTTGCTGGAGGCGGGGAATGCGGCGGTGAGCGATGCGTTTATTGCCAGTCGGTTGGGTGGCAATGGCAGGGTCTACGGCGCGCTACCGCGGGGCCTTGATGTCGAAGCCATTGTCGCCCGCTCGACCCCGCAAGGTTTCTGAGACACTACAAATCCCACAGGGGATCTTCTTTGTTTGAAAGATTGAGGTACAGCCACAACGCCACTGTTCCCGTCGCGCCACGATGCAGGCAAGATGAAGCTCTGCAAGTCAGAACACAGGAAGCTGATCGTGACCGAAGCGTTTATTGTTGTTCAAACCGCTGAACAAGCCGTGGATCGTCTGGCCCAGCTGCATGAGCGGGCCACTACTGCGCTGAATTCGGCGCTCAAGCGTTACCTCAAGGATCGCGTCGAGCCCGACGCCGAGCAGCGTGCTCTTTTTCGTTATCCCGAACTGCGTCTGACCTACCACTGCCATGGCGAAGTCCCGCAGACCACCCGCGCTTACGCCAAAGTACAGCTGCCGGGCACCTACAGCGTGACCGTCACCCACCCGGCGGCGTTTCGCAAATACCTGCTCGAACAACTGACGCCGTTGATGCACGATTTCACCGTGACCGTGGAAGTCGGCGTCAGTCAGCAAAATATTCCGTATCCGTACGTGGTCGAACAGGGCGATGAACTCGCCGGTTCCGGCGTGACGGCGGCAGTGCTGGCGCGGGTGTTCCCCAGTACCGACCTGTCGGCCGCCACCGATGGCATCGCCGACGGTCTCTACGATTGGGAAAACACCGACCCCCTGCCGCTGGCGTTGTTTGATGCGGCGCGCGTCGACTTTTCGCTGCGTCGTTTGGTGCACTACACCGGCAGCGACTGGCGCCATGTACAGCCGTGGATTCTGCTGACCAACTATCACCGCTACGTCGACCAGTTCATCGTCCATGGTCTGGAGCAGTTGCGCAGCGATCCGCGTTTCGTGCGCATGGTGCTGCCGGGCAACGTGATCATCGACAAGAGCATGGATCACGGCGAAGCGTCGGCGATTGCCGCGGGTGTGGTCTGGCACCGTTATCAGATGCCGGCCTATCACCTGATCGCCAGTGATGGTCATGGTGTGACGCTGGTGAATATCGGCGTCGGTCCGTCCAATGCCAAGAACATCACTGACCACTTGGCCGTGTTGCGTCCGCATTGCTGGCTGATGATCGGTCACTGCGGAGGGCTGCGTCAGTCGCAAACCATCGGCGACTACGTGTTGGCCCACGCTTACATGCGTCGCGACGGGATTCTCGACCGGGTGGTGCCGCCGAACATTCCGATCCCGGCGCTGGCCGAAGTACAGCTCGCGCTTCAGCAAGCGGCAGCCAATATCACCGGTGAGAAAGGTGAAGAGCTGAAAAAGCGCCTGCGCACCGGCACCGTGCTGACTTACGACGACCGTAACTGGGAGTTGCGCTGGGCGCAGGAGCGTCCGTTGATCAATCTGTCCCGCGCCGTGGCGGTGGACATGGAAAGCGGCACCATCGCAGCGCAGGGTTATCGCCTGCGGGTGCCGTACGGCACGTTGTTGTGCGTGTCGGACAAACCGCTGCACAGCGAGATCAAACTGCCGGGCTCGGCCAATGCGTTCTACGAGCGTGCGGTCAGCCAGCACTTGAAAATCGGCATCGAAGCGGTGGACCTGCTGCGCACCGAACTCAACTCGCTGCACTCGCGCAAACTGCGCAGCTTCGACGAACCGCCGTTCCGTTAACGGTTTGTCGTGGTCATTTGGCGGTCAGGGCACTAGCATTAGCAGCCCTGACCGTTAGATGTTCTTTTCGCCATGTCCCGTCCCCCGCGTCCACCTTCCCGCCGCCCTGGCGCGAAGCCTCAGTCTTCCTCCCCGCGCCGTATTGCCAAGGCGCCGCCGGCCGAGCCGAAGCTGATCCTGTTCAACAAACCCTTCGATGTGCTGACGCAGTTCAGCGATGAAGGAGGGCGGGCGACACTCAAGGATTTCATCGATGTGCCTGGCATCTATCCGGCCGGGCGCCTGGATCGTGACAGCGAAGGCTTGCTGCTGCTGACCAATGACGGCCAGTTGCAGGCGCGGATCGCCGACCCCAAGCACAAACTGGCCAAGACCTATTGGGTGCAAGTCGAGGGTGAGCCAAGTGCTGAGCAATTGCAGCGCCTGCGCGATGGGGTCGAACTCAACGACGGCCCGACCTTGCCTGCCGAGGCGCGGCAACTGGACGAACCCGCGTTGTGGCCACGCAACCCGCCCGTACGCTTTCGCAAAAGCGTGCCCACGAGTTGGCTGGAGTTGGTGATTCGTGAAGGGCGCAACCGTCAGGTTCGGCGCATGACCGCGGCGGTAGGACTGCCGACGTTGCGACTGGTGCGGGTCAGAATTGGCGACTGGACGATCGAGGGGCTCGATCAAGGCCAGTGGAAGGAAGTGCCGGCGCGGTTATAGAGCGCCGGATTCGATCAGGCCAATTACTACGCTCTTGATGACGAACGCGGCCACGCCCAGGCCGAGCACGAAGAACAGAATGAACGAGCCGAAACGTCCGGCCTTGGACTTCTTCGCCAGATCCCAGACGATGAAACCCATGAAAATGATCAGGATGCTGACGAGGCCCGTCATCATCCATTCTTCGAATACGGCTGGATCCATTGGGTATCTCCGGCGTGGGCGCGGCTGAAAGGGCTTGGCGATTATACGCCGAGGGTGGCTGAAGCCGCATTGACCTGCGTCGGTGTGCCGCAGTCGTTGATGACCTGTTCCGGCCTCTTCGCGAGCAAGCCCGCTCTCACAGGGGAATGCACTCCAGAATGTGGGCGCGGGCTTGCTCGCGAAGGCGATCTCAACTACGCAAATGAGTCAGCGGCAGTTCAGTGCTATTGAGCACCTGGTTCAGCACAAAGCTGGAGCGCACACTGGTCACCCCTTCAATCCGCGTCAGGTGCCCCAGCAGCAGTTTCTGATAGTGATCCATGTCCGGCACCACCACCTTCAACTGATAGTCGGCATCCACGCCCGTCACCAGACTGCACTCCAGCACCTGCGGCAATGTGCGAATTGCCGCTTCGAAGTTCTCGAAACGCTCCGGCGTGTGCCGGTCCATGCCGATCAGTACATACGCGGTCAGACTCAGGCCGAGCATCTTGCGATCCAGCAGGGCGACCTGACGTGAGATATAGCCGTCGTCTTCCAGTTGTTTGACCCGGCGCGAGCAGGGCGACGGTGACAAACCGATACGTTCGGCCAGTTCCTGGTTGGAGATGCGGGCGTCGCGCTGCAGTTCCGCCAAAATGCTCAGGTCGTAACGGTCGAGTTTGCTCATGAATCAGGCCTTTGTCATAACTATTGCGGTGGATTATCTATCCAGGGTTAAAAATTGCGCAAGTGATGTTTATTTGAGCAATATTCGCAATCCTCTGTCGCCGGCTCAGGCCTATTCTTATCACCAGAATCACTGCTCGGTAACACAGTCCACAGCGGCCCGCCTATCAGGCCCGCCGCGGCCGCCGCCCCCACCGGGGTTGTGCCGGCCCCCGAGCTGCACACTGTCCAGAAGACGGCGTGAGGTGAGCCGACGTCAAAAGCGTCGAGCCAGGACGAAGTTCTCTAGAAGGGAGGCCGACGGGTCTCCCTTTTTTCTTGCCTGCGATTTTTTGCCTTCGCCCACACGCGACTCAATAAATAAGTTTCGTGACTGATAACCTGTTGCAGAACCCGGTGTGTACATTCCCGGTCTTAGTTACACGCCCTGAACCCGCAGTGAGGAATAGCATGAAGTCGCGCATCTGGCGTCTGGCCGGTGTTGGTTTGCTGTGTGTGAGTGTCAGTGCGCAAGTGCTGGCCGATGACCCGGAAAGCCGCGCCCCCAATGGTGGTGGCCGCGGGCCGGATCATCAGGGCAATAATCGGGGGCATGGCGGCCACGATCAGCCGCGTGCGCAGAACAACGAGATCATTCGTGGCGACAACAGTCGCCAGTTCGAACACAACGGCCAGCCGCACGACGAGGGTCAGTGGCAGACACACAATCGTGCGCAAAATCAGCCGAATCCGGTTCATCAGCCTTCACCACCGCCAGGCAACAGTCTGCCGATCCAGCCACGTCCCGACACCGTGCGCCAGACTCAGGAGCCGCGCCAGGGCTACTACCGCGACGAGCGTCCGCAAAACGGCTACAAAAACCCGCATTGGCAGAACGGCAACCGGCCCAACGACAATCGCTGGCCGGGGCGTCCGCAAGGGCATGGCAATGGTTGGGGCCCAGGCCCGCAGTACCGGCCGGGGCATGTGATCGACCGCTTCCCGGATCGCGACTATCGCGTGCCGTATCGAGGCCAGGATTACTTTTATTCCGGCGGCTACTGGTATCGCCCGCAGGGCCCACGCTACATCGTCGTGCAACCGCCGCGCGGGATCCGCATCCAGTATTTGCCGGATTACGCCCGTGAAGTATGGATCGGCGGCGCGCTGCTGTTCCTCGCCGCCGGTTCTTACTACGCCTATCAGGAAGCGACGCAGGATTACGTGGTGGTCGAGCCGCCGGTTCAGCCGCCGCAGCCACAATCGCAAGGTTATGACGTCGAGGCGTATCCGGCTAACGGTCAGTCGCCGGAACAGGTCCAGCAGGATGGCTATCAGTGCTATCAGTACGCGGTGCAGCAAAGCGGTTTCGATCCGCGCACCGCGACTTATCAACCGGCGCCCGAGGTGGTGCAGGCTTACCGTCAGGCGCAGGGCAACTGCCTGAGCAGTCGCGGTTACCAGGTGTCTTACTGAATCCGGGTTTGCACCCGTTCAGTCTTGACCACTTCCTGCGGGTCGGCGTGCACCAGCACTTCGGTCCTTGGGTAGGCTTTGTGAATCGCATCCGCCGCTTGATCGCTGATGCTGTGAGCGACTGACAGGGTCAATTCCCCCGGCAATTCCAGGTGCAGCTGCACGAACCAGTGGTGGCCGGAAATCCGCGTGCGCAAGTCATGCGCGCCCAACACCCCCGGCACGCTGCAGGCCAGGTCGAGCATGTGCTGGCTGACATCTGTCGGCAGTTCTTCGTCCATCAACACCGAAAAACTTTCCCGGCCGATCTGGATCGCGCTCCACAAGATGTAAGCCGCAATCCCGAGGCCAAACCACGCGTCGAGTTGAGAGAATCCCAAACCGGCCAGCACCAGCGCGAGCAGGATGCTGCCGTTGAGCAACAGATCGGAGCGGTAATGCAACGAGTCGGCGCGCACGGCGTTGGAGCCGGTCTGCTTGATCACTCGATGCTGCAACATCAGCAAGGCGACCGTCAGCACCAGGGAGAAAATGATCACGCCAATGCTGATCCACGGCGCCCCAAGCGGTTCCGGCTGCTTGATTCGCTCATAGGCCTGGAAGGCAATCAACACCGCACTGCCACCGATGAACAATGCCTGCGCCATGCCGGCCAGTGATTCGGCCTTGCCGTGGCCGTAACGGTGGTCGTCATCCGCCGGGCGTAATGCGTAATGCACCGCCAGCAAATTAATCAACGAAGCAATGCCATCGAGTGCCGAGTCGGTGAGGCCAGCGAGCATGCTCACCGAGCCGCTCAGCCACCAGGCGATGGCTTTGGCGATGATCAGCGTACAAGCCACTGCTACCGAGGCGCGGGTTGCCAGGCGCAGCAGGCGGGCGTGTTCGGGGCTGGATGTCATGGTGCAGTTATTCCTTATGCGGCAGGTTGCAGGCCAAACATCGCCAGTTGTTGCGTGCTGCCTCTGTGCTGGATCAGGCGTGGGTCATCCAGAGCCTTGTTTATTTCAACGGCAGCACTGCCCAGCTCGCTTTGGAGAATAGCCTGCAGCTTGTGGTTATCGACCTGACCGTCCGGGCCGATGGCTTGCTTGAGCTTGGCCGGGTCGATCTGCGCGGTGTGGCCCGGTTCGAAATAGATCGCCCCGGTGGCGAAGTCGACGGCAAACGCGATCAGCCCGGGAATGACGTAGAACAGCAGGCCCACGGCGTCGAGCACGGCAATCGCCGGATCGATCTTGCCGTCGATCTGGCCGCGACGATCGGGGTAGAAAATCGAACCGCACGCGGTGATTTGAGTGAGCAGGGTGGCGACCAGTACACCGCCGATCAGGCGAAAAGGTAAACGCATGGGATATCTCCTGAGTCATTTGTAAACGAAGCGTCGTCGAGTGAAGTTAAGACCCTGACAAACGCCCGGCAGTTCGCCGTTATACTCGCGCCTCTGTTTGGGAGCCAGCATGATTTCTTTGCCGATCGACGAAGTTTTACCCGCATTGCGTGACGCGTTGGCGACACGCCACGAAGCGGTGCTCGAAGCGCCGCCCGGCGCCGGTAAAACCACCCGCGTGCCGTTGGCCTTGCTCAACGAAGCGTGGCTGAGCGGGCAAACCATTCTGATGCTTGAGCCGCGCCGCTTGGCCGCGCGCGCCGCTGCTGAGCGATTGGCCAGCGAACTGGGCGAGAAGGTCGGTGAAACCGTCGGTTATCGCATCCGCCTCGACAGCAAGGTCGGCCCCAACACACGCATTGAAGTGGTCACTGAAGGCATTCTCACTCGCCGCTTGCAGGACGACCCGGCGCTGGAAGGCGTGGGTCTGCTGATTTTCGATGAATTCCACGAGCGCAGCCTCGACGCCGATCTGGCGCTGGCCCTGAGTTTGAACGGTCGTGAGCTGTTTCGAGCTGAACAGCCGCTGAAAATTTTGCTGATGTCGGCCACGCTGGAAGGCGAGCGTCTGGCCGGGTTGCTCGACGACGCACCGATCCTGCGCAGTGAAGGGCGCATGTATCCAGTGACGATGCGCTGGGGGCGGCCGTTTCAGCCCGGCGAATACATCGATCAGCGCGTGACGCAGACCGTGCTCGAAGCCCTTAACGATGAAACCGGCAGCCTGTTGGTGTTCCTCCCGGGGCAGGCGGAAATTCGCCGTGTGCATCAGCAATTGAGCGATGCCATTGGCGAGCGCCAAGACGTCTTGCTCTGCCCGCTGCACGGCGAACTTGACCTCAATGCCCAACGCGCCGCCATCGATCCGGCGCCGGCCGGGCAGCGCAAAGTGGTGCTGGCGACCAACATCGCCGAGACCAGTCTGACCATCAACGGCGTGCGCGTGGTGATCGACGCCGGGTTGGCGCGGGTGCCGCGTTTCGATCCGGGCAGCGGCATGACGCGGCTCGACACTCAGCGCATCTCCAAGGCCAGCGCCACGCAGCGTGCGGGTCGGGCGGGACGCTTGGAGTCGGGTGTTTGTTATCGGTTGTGGTCGCAGGATCAGCACGAACAACTGGCGGCATACGGCAGCGCGGAAATTCTCTCAGCGGATCTGGCCAGCCTGGCGCTGCAACTGGGGCGCTGGGGCGTTACGCCGGGCGAACTGGTCTGGCTCGACGTGCCACCGGCGGCGGCTTATGCACAGGCGCAGGATCTGCTGCAGCGACTCGGCGCTTTGGAAGGGGAGGCTCTGACTTCGCACGGTCAGGCCATGGCCGAGTTGCCGGCGCATCCGCGTATCGGCCATTTGTTGCTGCGGGGGCAAGCGTTGGGCTTGGCAAACATGGCCTGCGATGTCGCCGCGTTGCTTGGCGAGCGCGATATCTTGCGCGGTGCCGGGGCGGATCTGCACAGCCGCCTGGTGCTGCTGTCCGGCGAAGAACGTGCGGCTCGTGGCGCGCAGGGCGGTGTGCAACGTGCACGGCAACTGGCGCGGCAATATCGTGGTTACCTGCGGGGCAAGGCGAGCGAGCCGGTCAGCGACCCTGATCACCCACGCTGGCTCGGCGCACTGCTGGCCTTGGCCTACCCGGACCGCGTCGCCCAACAACGACGTGCCGGTGGCGCCGAATACCGCTTGGCCAACGGTCGCGCCGCGCTGTTCGCCGAAGCGGACAGCTTGATGAAAGAGCCGTGGATTGTCATTGCCGACCTCGGCAGCCGTCAGGGCCAGCGCGAGGAACGGATTTATCTGGCAGCGGATTTCGATCCGGCGCTGTTCGACTCAGTGCTCGCCGAACAAGTGCGCAACGTCGATCAACTCGACTGGGACGAGCGCGAAGGCGTGCTGCGCGCCGAGCGTCAGCGCAAGGTCGGCGAGTTGATCCTCAGCCGCGAACCGCTAACCGGTCTCGATGAAGCCGCCCGCAGTCAGGCGCTGGTCAATCTGGTGCGACGCAAGGGGCTGGAACTGCTGCCGTGGACACCGGAGCTGCGCCAGTGGCAGGCCCGTGTTGCGTTGTTACGGCAACTTGATCTGAACACTCAGGACGAAAGCCAATGGCCGGATGTCAGCGACGCGACGCTGTTGAAAACTCTTGAAGACTGGCTGATGCCGTATCTGGGCAAGGTCTCGCGGCTCAGTCATTTTGCCAACCTCGATCTGTCCAGCATCGTCCGCAATCTACTGCCATGGCCGCTGCCGCAACGACTGGATGAGCTGGCACCGCACCATTTGAGCGTGCCGTCGGGGTCGTCGATTCGTCTGGACTACAGCGAGATTCCGCCGATTCTGGCGGTGCGTTTGCAGGAGCTGTTTGGCCTCGCCGAGACGCCAAGGATTGCCGGCGGGCGGCAGGTGGTCAAGTTGCACCTGCTGTCCCCGGCACGACGACCGGTGCAGGTGACGCAGGATCTGGCCAACTTCTGGCGCAGCACGTATGCCGAGGTCAAGAAGGATTTGAAAGGTCGGTATCCCAAGCATTATTGGCCAGATGATCCGTTGGTGGCTGAAGCCACGGCACGGGCGAAGCCCCGGGGGACCTGATCCGGGGCTGTGCCAATGCAAGGCGCCGATTCAGGGGCTAACAGCGGCCCTTGACGAATTCACGTCTCCCCGGCCCCATACTTACTCCCTGGCGATTCATATTGAAGTGCGCGCAGGGCGCGCAAGCATCGCATTGAAAATACGCTGCCCATAGAGGCCAACGGCCAGGCCGACCACGATCAGCATCACCGTCAGCACCTTGCTCGCTGGCACGCTCTCGTGGAAGATCAGCACCGAACCGAGCATGCCGAAAATCGGCACCAGCAACGACAGTGGCGCGACGGTCGAAACCGGGTAGGTTTTGAGCAGCGAGTTCCAGATCCAGTAGGCGAACAGTGTGTTCGGGTAGACCTGAAACAGGATCGACAGCACGGCGGTCGTATCGACCTGATTGACGAACGAGGTGAAGCCGGCGCTGCCGTTCACCGTGTAGTCGAGAGCGAACAACGGGATCGGTGCAAAGGCGCTGGACCAGACCAGAAACCCGAAGACTTCCAGGGTGCTGGCCTTCTTGTTGATGATGTTGGCGACACTCCATGACACCGCGCCCACCAGCACCAGCAGCACGCCGGGCAGACTGACCGAGCCATCGCTGATCATGATGATGCACAACAATCCGCCAAGTGCGATCAGCATGCCCAGTACCTGAAATCGGGTCAGCGCTTCCTTGAACACCCAGCCGCCCAACAGAATCGTGAAAAACGCGCTCAATTGCAGCACCAGCGAAGCGATGCCCGCCGAAAGCCCGGCCTTGATACCCAGGTTGACGATGCCCCACAAGCCGATGCCGAACACCAGTCCGTAACCGATGATGTAGCGCCATGGCACATTCGGTTTGCGGATGAAAAAGATCGCCGGTAATGCACAAAGGCTGAAGCGGATACCCGCCAGAATAAAAGGATCTACGGTCGCCAATCCCAGCTTGATGACCGAGAAGTTGACCCCCCAGATTGCGGTGATCAGTACAGCCAATACGACGTGCAGTGGTTTCATTACAGGTACGCCTTCAGGTAGTCAGACAATTACGGGAGGTCAGCTCCAGAGATAACCAGTACAACAGCGCTATCCCACTGAAGGCCGCGCCCAGCAGGCAAACCGCGCCCCAGCCAAAATGGGCGTAAGTGTAGGTGGCCGTAATAGCGCCGATGCCGCTGCCCACGGAGTAGAAGCACATGTAGGCCCCCACCAGTCGGCTTTGCGCGTCGGGCCGCGCGGCGAAGATCAGGCTTTGGTTGGTCACATGCACCGCTTGCACGGCAAAGTCGAGCAGTACCACACCTACGACCATCGCCAGCAATGAGCTTTCAACAAACGCGGTGGGCAGCCAGGACAGGGTCAATAGCACCAGCGCAATCCCTGTCGTGCGATTGCCCAGGCCCTGATCGGCCATTCGCCCGGCCCTTGCGGCGGCCAGCGCGCCCGCTACCCCGGCCAGACCGAACAAGCCTGTCTGGGTGTGCGACAGTGACAGTGGTGGTGCGCTTAGCGGCAATACCATGGCGGTCCACAGCACGCTGAATGCAGCGAATATCAGCAGGGCAAAGGTGCCCCTGACGCGTAGCGTCCGTTCGGTGAGATACAACTGGAACACTGAGCGCAACAACTGCACGTAACTGTCTTTGGCCGGTGGCGTGTTCGATGTCGGCAGCGTGCGGTACAGCACCAGCGCCATGCCGATCATCAAGGCTGCCGAGACGAAGTAGACGCCTCTCCATCCGGCCAGATCGGCCACCGCGCCAGACACAAAGCGCGCCAGCAGAATGCCCAACACTACGCCACTGGTCACCGTGCCAATCGCTTCACCACGTTGCTCGGGGCTGGCGAGTGTGGCCACGTAGGCGACCACCACCTGCACGACCACTGCCATCAGGCCGACCAGCACCATTGCGCCGAGTAACATGCCCCAACTCTGCGCCAGCCCAACCGCACACAACGACACGGCCGACAGCAGCATCTGCGTCAGAATCAGCCGCTTGCGATTGAGCAGATCGCCCAACGGGACGATGAACAACAGGCCCACTGCATAACCGGCCTGAGTCGCCGTGACCACTACACCAATAGTGTCGGGCGACACTGACAGGCTGGCGCCCATCGACTCCAGCAGCGGTTGTGCGAAGTAGACATTGGCCACGGCCATGGCGCAGGTAATCGCGAAGAGAAACGTCTGTTGACGACTTAAACCACGGGCAGTTGTGCGTCCATCAGGGGCTGGAGCAGTAACGGCGTCGGCTGTCTTTTCGGCGTTGACGTCGCTTTTCGAGGGCCTTAGGAGGTTCAACGTCATCATTCCATCCTTGGGAATAACAGGTTTCAAAACAAAACCGATGCGTTGATTTTTATCGAAACGGGTTTTAATCTGCAACTGGTTTTTCACGCAATATTTTCTTCTGCCGTTAGAACTGTTCTAACGCGCACGATCTCGCAAAAATTGGAGTCTCATGGCCAGACAGTTGCTACTGGCACAAAGCGAATGCCCGGTGGCCCGCACGCTTGAGGCTATTGGCGATCGTTGGGTGTTGATGATCATCCGCGACGCTTTCGATGACGTGCGTCGCTTCAGTGAATTCCAGAAACGTCTGGGCCTAGCTAAAAATATCCTCTCGGCGAAGCTCAAGAGGTTGGTCGAACTGGGCGTGTTTGAGGTGCAGCCGGCATCCGATGGCACCGCTTACAAAGAGTACGTGCTGACCGAGATGGGACGTTCGGTGTTCCCCATCGTGATCAGCATGCGCCAGTGGGGCGAGGACTTCCTGTTCAGCAAGGGCGAGAGTTATTCGGTGTTGCTGGACAACGAGCACTCGGAGCCGGTCGAGACCATTACGGTGCGCTCCAAAGCTGGCGAGTTGCTGGGCCCGGCGGATTGCCATCGGCGTGTGGTCAAGCGCCGCAGCTGATTGTGGCCATGCTGCGTTTTTAAGGCGCAGCCGGCAGCAGGAACCGCGCAATCACCGGTAAATGATCGGAAATGCGCAGCGTGTCGTCCTGACGCACCTTCGCTTCCACCCGTTTGATCTTCGGGCTGTAGAACAGATAGTCGACCGTGCGATCCGGGCCGTTGAGGCCGGGGTCGTTGGGGTAGTGGGTCAGCCATTGCGCGCGGTCGATGCCGCTGGCTTCGCTGTTGGTCGGGATCATCGGGTACTTGTCCCACAGCAGATGCAGCTCGCTGTCGGCGGAGTAGGGCGTGCGCTGCTCGGCGGGCAAACGACGATATTGGCCCAGCGGCAACAGGTTGAAGTCGCCACCGATCAGCCACGGCAGGCCCTGACTTTCATACTTGTCGAGCACCTTGGCCACGGCCGTCACTTGCGCATGCAACGTGTCGTCCGGTCGGTGGGCGCGTTCCAGATGGGTATTGAATACGGTCAGTTGCCCGCCATCGCTGAGCGGCAGTTTGGTCGCGAGCAGGGCGTCTTTGGGCTGGAACTGGCGGCTGATGAAATTGCTTGGGGCCACCGGTAATTGCAGGCGTTCGGCATGTTCGATGCGATAGCGGCTCAGCGTCGCCAGTTGCCGGCCAACGCTGCCATAGATATGGGGCTCAGGGACAAAATCGGCTTTCCAGTCAAAAGCGCTGGCGCTGCACGGGTACAGATCGGCGACCCGCTCCTGCAACAACTTGAGTTGATCCTGATAGTCGCTGGCCTTGGCGCCGTCATCGAGTTCCTGCAACAGCACCAGATCGGGTTGTTCGTCGCGGATTACCCGCGCCACTTCATCGAGGCTGAAGGCCATGTCCTCCAGCGTCGGCGCTTCATCGTTACCCTGGGCCAGGTCATTCCAGAACACATAACGCTTGCCGGCCAGATACTGCACGTTCCAGGTCATGACTTTCAGCGCTTGCCCGGGCACCAGCATGGGCGGTGTGCCGGTGCAACTGACCGGCAGGGTTTCGCGGGCGTCGGGGCGCCAGGTCAGGCCGAAAATCAGCCCGCCGATCAAGATGACGGCGAGCAGAGCGAGCAACAGGGTGTAGCGCAGTAGACGGGTCATGGCTCGGCTTATAGCGTTACAGAAAGTGGCCCCGAGCATACCTGACGGCGGTCTCGAAGCCCAATTGCGGAGCGGTCAGACCGCGCCGTCACGTTTTTCCGGAAGTTGGCTGATCAACATGAACAGGCGGAACAGCACCACGCTGGTGAACAGTTGCAGGAAGCTGTGGCCGCTGTCGATCAGCACCGACACTATCGGGTTCTGCGGCTCGGGGTATACCGCCAGCGTCGCCCCCTTGAGCAACCACAAAGGCGTCATCACACACAGAATGCACAGCAGAATCCGCCAGAAATGCCCGCGGCTCAGCCGCAGGCTTTCCTTCATGGCGTGCAATGGATTGAGGCCGCGCAGCACCAACAGGTATTCGCCGAACGCCAGCATCACCATCAAAATCAGGCCCGGCAGGAAATACAGCGAAAGGCCCAGCAGAATCAGCAACGTGTTGAGCGCGGTGAGCAGGGCGAAACGCGGCCACAACCGCGCAGACATCGCCAGCAGATCAAGGGTGCGCGGGGCTTCTCCACGGGTGCGGGCGTCGAGAAACAGGATTAATGCGGCGGTGTACAACGGATAGACCAGCAAGCCGACGATCACACTGACGGATGAGAAACTGTCCGGGTCGCTGGCGTGATCCACCACTTGTTGCAGCAGCGCTTCGACGATCACCAGCGGCAGGCACAACTGCACGATGCTGGCCAAATGGCGTTTGAAAAAGAACAGAGAGTCGCGCAGCACTTCGAAGGCATTCATCAGTCGGTATCGCAGGTCGAAAACAGTGGCTCACTTTAACCGATGATGCGCCAGCCCACACAAACGTAAACATTCGGTAAAGGTCATTGAAAGGTTTTGTCGCAGCCTCCATTACGGACGAGCACCTTGTCCAAAAGTGGGCGAGGGCCATGTTATCCCCGGCAATCTACGAGGTCGCCATGAACAGCGAAGAGCAAACCCTGATCGATGGACTGTTTTCCCGGCTGCAACAGGCCGAAACGGAGGCAGCCCCGCGCGACGCCCAGGCCGAGACGCGGATCAAGGAACACCTGACGCGCCAGCCGGCGGCAGGTTATTTCATGACCCAGGCGATTCTGGTTCAAGAGGCGGCGCTCAAAAGCCTGGATGAGCAGAACAAGCAACTGACCCGGCAAGTCCAGCAGTTGCAGGCCGAACTGCAAGCGGCCAAAGCGCAGAGTGCAGCGCCGGCGCCGAGCAGTGGCGGCGGTTTCCTGTCGAGCATCTTTGGTGGCAGCCCGCGTCCGGCACCGACCCCGAGTGCTGCTCCGGCGTCCACGGGTGGCTGGCGCGAGCCTGCACCACAGCAGAACGTTGGTGCTCCACCTGCGCAACAGGGTTTTGCTGCGCCACCGCCCAATTATGCGCAACAAGCCGCACCGGCGGCCGGCAGCAGCTTTCTCGGCGGCGCCTTGAAAACCGCGGCCGGTGTAGCCGGTGGTGTGATGCTGGCGCAGGGAATCAGCAGCCTGTTCCACCACAATCAGCAGCCGCAAGAGATTGTTGAGGTGATCAAGGAAGAGCCGGCTCAAGTCGCCGACCAGAGCAACAACGGCTGGGGTGACGATCAGCGCATGGCCGGTAACGATTCCTACGGCAATGACCAGGGCGGATTTAACGACACCGACTACAGCGATGACAGTTCATCGTTCTTCGATGACGACGATTCCTTCGTCTGATTAACCATTCGTCCGGAGCCTGTGAGGGCTCCGGGGCGATTATTCGCGGAACGTTCCTGTTGGCTGGCATACTGAGCGCCTTTTTCGGGCCCAGCGCCTGATCCCGCTTCGTGCGCTTGCGCGCCCACAGGAACTCCGGTGAAAAAAATCGCAGTGTTCGCCGATGTGCAGAACCTCTACTACACCGTGCGTCAGGCTTATGGTTGCCACTTCAACTATGCGGCGCTGTGGGCGGACATCAGCAAGGATGGGCAGATTGTCGAGGCCTACGCCTACGCCATCGACCGTGGCGACAGCAAACAGCAGCAGTTCCAGCAGATCCTGCGCAACCTCGGCTTCACCGTAAAGCTCAAACCCTACATCCAGCGCAGCGACGGCTCGGCCAAGGGCGACTGGGACGTGGGCATCACCCTGGACATCATGGACGCCGCCGACCACGTCGACGAAATCGTCCTGGCTTCCGGCGACGGTGACTTTGACATGCTGCTCGAACGCATCATCAGCAAGCACGGTGTACAGGCAGTCGCCTACGGCGTGCCCGGCCTGACCGCCAACTCGCTGATCCGCGCCGCCAGCCGTTATGTGCCGATCGAAGGCGCACTGCTGTTGAAAAACTGAGCGTTGCTCAAGAATTGATTTGAACGGAGTTGAACCCGGTTTGGAACGCATTGCAGTCATCGACTTTGAAACCACCGGCCTGTCGCCGAACAGCAGCTGTCGCGCCACGGAAATCGCCGTGGTCATGCTGGAAAACGGCCGTATCGTCGAGCGTTACCAGAGCCTGATGAACGCTGGCGTGCGCGTTCCTGCGTTTATCGAACAACTGACCGGCATCAGCAACGCCATGCTGCGCAGCGCACCCTCGGCGGAAAAGGTCATGGAAGAGGTCAACGAGTTCGTCGGCTGCACGCCGCTGGTGGCGCACAACGCCTCGTTCGACCAGAAGTTCTGGGACTTCGAACTGGGGCGAATCAAACGCACCCGATTGCAGAACTTCGCCTGTTCGCTGCTGCTGGCCCGGCGGTTGATGCCGGCGGCACCGAATCACAAACTCGGTACGCTCACCACTTTCGCCCGCCTGCCACACACCGGCCAGGCGCACAGGGCGATGGCGGATGCGGAGATGGCGGCGAATTTGCTGGCGCATCTGGCGGATGAGTTGCGGCAGAAGCATGGGGTGCGGGAGTTGAGCCATGATTTGTTGTGCAAATTGCAGAAAGTCCCCGCTGCGAAGGTTGGCGAAACCTTGAGTCGATATCGCTGACAGCCGACGGGATCGACCGGTTCAAGGATTATCTTGCGGTATTGAATTGTGGCGCGGACTCTGGAACGCAGAACAGTTTGTGGATCTGATAGCCGTAGTCGAACCGGCGCGAGGTTTCGTCGCGTAGGGACGTGACGACAGACTGCGGAAACACTTGGGCGTCACAGATCAGATTGATGCTGTCCATCGTATAAAAAAATGGTTTGTAGATTTGCAGTTCCCTGGCGATCGCCAGGAAATGCTCCCAGTCGATATCCACCTCCCCGGCCAGTTTAGCGATATCAAACAGGGGGGGGAGTTTGGTGGAAAGTTTCAACGCCACATCCAGGTAATACAGCAACGAGCTGTGCCACAGGGCATCGGCCGGTGTCAGGCAATGGAGATGGCTGTGCGCTATCTTCGAATGGCTGAAAAAGCGCTGACTGGGCATGCCGGCTACTAGGGAGTGGTGGAAGTTGATGGCCACGATGATCTTCGAATCATGCGGGGTAACGAACGTCGGATGGATATAGGCGTTGGTATTCAGTGTTCTGTGATCCAGAAGCGCCTGCCCGGGCGTAAACGGAAAGGCCTTTGCGACTTTAGCGATTTGCACGGTATCTCGGACGTAAGCCGTGGCGCGCTCGGACTCTGTCAGAGGGATCAACTGCCCGGTAAGCGTATCCATTTTACTTTCTTCATAGCCGAACTTTGCCAGGGCTGACTGCCAGGCTGGCCAGTCCTTTTTATTGATGTAGACGTCGATGTCGCCGCGTCGGCCCATGACATGGCCTTGATGGATGCCCAGAGTGTAATAGGCCCCCTTGGCCAAGAGCAGCGGCAGTCCTTCGTCGCCAGAGATGGTAGAGAGTAATTCAGTCGCCTGTTTCTGGTGGGTCCAGATGAGGTTCGCCAGCGCCGAAGAACTGGTGGGATTGCCCGTCATCAAGGCGTGCACGCCTTCTATGCGGGTGCGTTGAAAATAACTCTCGTCATGTTCAGCACAGGAATGTCTGAGGGGGGCACCTTGAACATAGGCGCGCAACAATTCCATTCCTGCCATATCGGCCTGTTGAACCATGGACTTACTCCCCTGTTGAACAAGTAATGTAGGTGACAAACACATGGGCAATGATTTGCGGTGATCCGCTTTCCCGGGAAACTGTCCAGCGCCAGACCTGAGCCAATCCACAGGCGTTGGTTTCTGTTACGCGAATGTTGTTGTAGTGATTACGGCTGCCCAGCCATTGCTCCAATATCTCGTGGGGGGCGGCCAGCCCTCTGGCGACACATTCACGAATGTGTTTTGCCTCGGGCAAAACTCGCAAAACCCTCTCGGCCGGGCTCGAGCCGTGCTCACCACGATGGGTCATCTCCAGTTGGTGGGCCATATAAAGGGTGTGGCGCAGAGCTTCTTGATCGAGTGCCGGAATCCGTTGCTGAGTCGATAGCCCGGATGCTGCCCGGTATTCATTGATCAAGTCGAAGAGGGCACTGGATCTGCAGGCGTCCGCCAGTGGCTCGACAGGCAATCCCAGTCCGATGACACTTACCTGAGACGATTTTTTTGCAGCCATTGCCATGCACTCAAGCTGGTAGGTGTCCAGCAGATGAATGTCATCGATCACGAATACTGTGTGCCGGTTTTGTACGTATTCTGCGGTATTCAAAAGTTGCTTGTGCATCTTGGCAAACGGCGTGTGGTGTGCCGCGAAACAGACCAGGTCGAAATGCGGATGCAAGGTAGCCCATTGCCGCGCTGCATGGATTGCCTGGGTCTTTCCGGTCATGGGGGCCGACCGGATCAGCAGGTTGGCTCTGAGGTTGTGTTCAAGGTGCCGTATCAGCATCGAATCCAGGCTACTGTCCATAAGCACTTTCCGATCTCCTCGCGTACATCAGCCTGATCGAGCCGACCAATGTCAAAAACATGATCAAGCCCGACACCAGGGGAATATGGCTTTTGTCGGGCACAAGTCCGCTGACAACAAACGGCCCGGCCGCTTGGGCAATCATGCTCAGGCTCAAGTAAGTTGAAAAAACAGGGCCACGAGCGCTGCGAGGAATGGACGTCAGGAACGATGCATAAAGGTTATTGGTTACGAAGGCAAACAGAAGGGAGTTGAGCGAAATCGATACCACAATGACGGCGATGCTTGAGCTCTGCATCATGACAAAGGTCATCAGAAGGAGGGCGATTGCAGCGACATTGAGCTGATTGAGATAAGGCTTGTAGCGTGCGTTGATCTTTGGCGATACCCAGAACAGAAATGCGACGCCCAAGAGTGCGCGTGCCGCCCCGAAGATGCCGAAATATTCATCTTTCCATCCGGACACGCCGGTTAACCATAATGGAAAAGTCCGGTAGAAACCTTCATTGCCGATGGTCAGAAGCATCAACATGAGGATTAGGCAAAAAGAGGTATCGCTGAAGAAAATCCGTTCGGACAGCCGCAATTTTCTCGAATTTGCCTCGCCGTTTTCCTTTGCATCTTCGGTAATCTGATGATGGTTGGCAGAAATGAAAGACATCAGAAAAAATAGCGAGACAAGACAGAACAAAGTCGAGAACGCAAAAATAACCCGGTAACCAAGAGGTTCTATCGGAAGCACCAGAATGATGACGGACCCCAATACTGGCGCAAGACACGCACCAAAAGACCGAGCAGCATTGTATTTGGACATTTCGATCGTAAGATCGAGGTGACGACTAACGCTGGTGATCAATAAATCAACTGTTCGGCCCAGGGAACTGCCAGCGCCCGTTAACAATCGACTTGTCGTGGTCAGAAATAGCGAAGGCGTCAACGTCAGAACCAAGTAACTCAGTGCGTGGAAGATCATCCCGGAACTGCATGTGTGTGCCGCCCCGAGTCTTTTAGTCAGTTGGCCCAGAAGATGGCCAACCGTTAATTGAACCGCAATGGGCAGTGCCAGTAGTAGTGATATTAGCAAGCTGTTTGAAGTGACATGGGATAAGTAAAGTACGAAGTAAGCGCCGATGATCTGTCCGCTGGCACGGGAGAAAAAAGCATAGGTGTACAGCTGGTGTTTTTTATCCATAAAGTGCTTGGTTCATCCCTGTAAGAAAATGTACTCGACACTGCCTCAATAAATAAAAATAGGTAAGATCCAAAAAGGCGTCAAGCCGGGTGGTGAATTGACATTGAAGTGATGCGCGCCTGGCGAGTTACCATGGATAATAGCGAGCCTATAAGGCTACATTCTTTTTGAGGCATAAGAAGATGTCTCATTAGAATCATATGGTATTTGCAGAATCTCATAACTCATCAACAGTTAAGGAGCCGCTCGGCTGAGCGGTGTAAATGATCATTGTCATGGAGAACACTATGAGTAAAGAACTTGAAAAAGGATGTGATGAGGTCGAAAACGAGATCCAGGCAGACGAAGTTCAAACTCCGTTTGGTCTGACGGAATGTATTGTCAGTCTCAACATTCCTTCGGATGTCGCCGATCAACGCTATGTTGCTATCGGCGGAGGGTGTGTCGGTTGTCATAGCTGAAATCTCTGATGGTGAAACCCGTTCGTCTTTTATTGGTAGTCGATGAAGGTGCGAGCGGGTTGTACCAGTCTTAACAAAATGGTCACGGGAGTGCACAGGTAGAGTATCCGGATGGTTACTTGATTTGCAGTTTGCACTCGCAGGTTTTCGACGCGAACAGGTATGTGTGTCGCAGAACCATAGATTATAAAATTGCTTGGATCCAATTTTTTTACATTTTTTTTGCCAACCAAATTGATTTCAGTGTTATTTAATTTTTAGGTTTTAGATGATGGCGTTTTGGAAAAACCTTAAAAAATATGGATTTGCATAGTTGCCGAAAGCTTGCGAAGAGTTGGTTTTTGCCAGGCGGCTGATTGCTGCTCGTTGACACGGCGGAGCAAGTGTTTACTTTTAGACCGGCAACAACAGTCACAAAAAAAGAAACTCACCTCACATTCATCAGGAATAAAATCATGACTGAGAATACAGCCGCTAAAGGTCTTGTCAGTGCTCAAGTTGAGGCTCAGGAACTCGTTCAGGGCGTTGAAACTCCTTTTGGAGAAAATATCGTCACCCACCTCGTTGTGCCATCGGATGTTGCGGATAAGCGTTATGTTTCCGTAGGCGGTGGTGGCGCTTGGCACGAGAAGGTCAAGTAAGTACCGGTGCGCCTCCTTTCCCCATGGAGGGGAGGTGCATTACTTGCCTCAAAAGGGATTTATGGAGGTTAGATGTCAAATTTTGATCTTTGCAGGATTTACCCTGACGCTCCGGATCCTGTCAAAGCCGGCTTTGCCGAACATGCATTAAGTGCGCGTGCGTTGCGCTATTGTCGCCCTGTAAAAATGGCCTCCAAAATCGGTTGGTTGTTTTATGCGCCCATAGACTTCGCTGTCGTCCTCAAAGAGGACCGAATTCTCTGGAGCTATGGAGCATTTACCGAATGGTATGTTTTGGAAAGTGCCCAACTTCCAGGGATGGCCGGTCTTGTAGACTCCCGGCTTGGTGCCCATCAGGGCGCGTCGCCTCCTTTTTTGACCGCATTGCCGGAAGAACGCTGTATTCAGATCTGGCTCGGTTATTCAGTACGCAGTTCGCAACATATTGCCTTGCAAGTAAGAGGGCCGATCAATCACCCGCAGCGCAGTGCCTATGAAGTGATTGAAGGCGTCATTGAAAGTGAACGATGGCATGGCCCGCTTATTACCGTAATAAAACTGCGTAAAGAAAATGAGCCCGTCATTTTTCGCACGAGTACACCATTGATTCAATGTGTGCCGGTCGACGCGCGATTGTATGAAGCCTCTGCTTGCCAGTCGAATGTCATCAATGCTTTCGAGTCGTTTTCCGAAGTCGATTGGGGTGGTTTTTTTGGCACGCTGCATCGGGTCGGAGACGAGCCATTAAAAAATATCGCCAAACAACGAATAAAACAAAACTGACCACGGACTTGGGCAAGCCCAGAGAGGGGAACTCGATATGATCAATGGGGTTTTCAATAAACCAAAAATAAAACGAGCCATTGAGCAACTGAGCAAAGTGCTCGCATTGGCGCCTGATGACATTGGCTATGCCAGCGGTTCTCTATTCGATGGACTGGGCGACGAAGATTCCGATTTTGATATCTATGTGTTGACCACTGCAGATTCCCTGCAGCGACGCGCTGCGGATTTTGACAGCGAAAGAAAAAACGATCAGCACAATTATAAGTTTGGAATTCAGTACATCGAAGTCGAGGGTGTGTCATTCGATGTCGAGTTTCATGCCAAGGAAAACTTGCTGAAGTTGTTTGATTCACTGGACCGCCTCAAACCGATCAGTCGTCAGTCCCTGCATGAAAACTATCGGTCGTTGGGTGACGTCCCCAGGGACAAGGCTGTCGAAATCCTGCATCGCTTCAGAATCGGTAAACCGTTCTTCAATGAATCGGGATTCGCTTCAGTGAAAGCTCGATTTGACGAGGACGCGTTCTTCTCATGGAATGCGCTGTTTCATCTGATGGAGAGCGAGGATTTTGTCAAAGGAACCAAAAGAAGCCTGAAGGCTGAAGATCCCGAAAGCGCTTATTTAAAGCTGTGTTATTTCCTCAACAGCTTGGCTGATGCACAGATTTTTTTAGGCAGGGCCAGTTGTGACCGGTGGAAATGGCGACTGCCAAAACTTAGGACGATGAACGTTCCCCAGTTCCTGGCTTTTTATTTGTCTGTCCAGATTCCTCAAGATGTTTCGGCAGAAAATCTGAAAGTGTTCGTGGAAAAAAAGCTGCTGCAGGGAGTTTCCGTCGCCAAGGACATGAACGGTGAATTCAATGGATAGTTGCGTGAGGGAGCGCGTCTTTTCCAGCCTGGAGACGCAAATCAGCCAGCAGTTTTTTCCGATATTGAAAACCATGGGGGCATCCGATTCTGTTCTCAAAAGAATCGAGCGTGGCTTTCTTGACTGTTATGAGCACTCGTCACATCTGGCGTTGTCACACTTGCGCCATGAACTTACTCGGACGGGGTTGCGCGATACCTGGAATCGGGTTCTCGATCACGCCCGCTCTGCTTATCTCGCCGAATTGATTGCGCCTCACGTGGAAGGGGTGACGATGGATCTGCTCTGCGGTGATGGTGCACTGGCTATCGAACTGGAGAAAATGACCGGGCAGCCGGTGCATTTGGTCGAGCGACCAAAAGATGTTCTTAACACTTGGCGACCCTGGATTGACAGAATTCGCCCATTTGAATCGATTGACGTGAGTTTCGAAGGCATTGAAGCCGATACTGTTGTGCTGTCCACCGTTCTGCATCATGAACAGTTCCCGCGAGACTTGATTCGCACGGCTGTTCAGAAGACCAAAAAAAGACTGGTTGTCATTGAAAACTGTATCGATGATGTATTCGACGCCGAATATCAGGTGTTCGTCGACCTTTTTTTTAACACTTGCCTGAATGAAACAAAACTCGATTCGCCCGGGGCTCATTTGCGGGAAGATGAATGGATCGCAATTCTTTATGAGTTCGGGTTCCGTCAGGTCGATGTCGTCGAGCGAACTACTCAAGTTCCAGGCATTCCCCTTTCCCATACTGTCATGGTCGCGAGTAAATGACGGCGCGCTATCTGGGGTTGAACGGCGAGCCGGTTACCCCGCAGGTGATTTCGCATGTGGCAGGTGTCGGCCTGATTCGGGGGGAATACCTGTGTCGATTGTTCGGTAATTACATTACCAGCGAACAAGTGCGAGACGGTATTCGGCACTACATTGGAAAACTTGGTGAATGTACACGAAACAAAGATATCTGGTACCGGCTCGTCGAGATGGAAAGCAGTGAAGTAAACACCTTTGAAGGGTGCGATGTGCCGTTGTATGAAAAGAGCCCAATGATGGGCTTGCGTGGAGCAGCCAGGGCCTTGCAGATACCCGCCACCTTCGATCTGGAGGTCAGCATGCTGGTCGAATGTGCAAAGGCAAATCGTAATTTGCATGTGATCATTCCTTATGTCACCTCGGTCGCCCAGTTCGAAAGGCTTGCCGCACGTATGCGAGCGCTTGGATTCTCTAACAAGATCGGGGCCATGATCGAGACGCCGGCAATGGCGCTGGATCTGGCGCAGTTCAATTCCGCAGAACTCTTTGTCGTGGGCTTGAATGATCTACGCAGCCTTTGCCTGGGTATAGCCAGGGACAGATTGACGGCTGATGTAATCCCTGGCGCGGTTATGACGCTGTTGAAGCATTGCGTGGAAATAGCCGCGGAAAAAAATATTCCTTTACATATCGCCGGTTATATCGGGCCCGATAGTTTCAAGCAGTTGGATATGGCGGGCGTAGATGCGGTGGTTGTGCATTACAGTCACTTGAAAACCGTGTTTCCCGATGATTTTTGTTCGCTAGATGGTGAGCTGGACTATAAAAAAATCAAGAATGAGGTTCGTGCCCGAGTGGGTGACCCAGCCATTCGTTAATTTATTACCGGACAAAGGCATGAATACGGATATCAGCATAAATTACTTGTCAAGACTGTATCGTTTGATAATAGAAGAGCTGCGAGAGACGTGCTTGCGTCATGCAGAAATTTCGCATTCATTACTCGAGTTGGTTGAGCATGTTGTCCGCATTCACGATCAGTACTGGGGACGCCACCAGCATGGAGCCGATATCGGTGCAGCCGAGGAAGCCATGCTCTGGACAGAATACGAAACTGCAGCGGTAAACTTTGCCAATATTCTGAATGCCCGAGCAACCATTGCGACTTGTTATTCCTCCATGGACGAATACTGGCGCGATGCTCAGGCCCAGGCAAATGGCAAAAGCTCAAATACGATCTGGGACATTTACGAACATGGTTCGAGGCGACGACTGGAAGGCAGCTTCGCAGCAGTGCTGAATGTAGAGGCGGCACTGCTGCTCAATAGCGGAATGTCTGCCATCTCGGTGGCAATCAATGCTGTTGGATTGAAGCCGACGGATGCCGTGTTTGTCGGAAAAAGCTCCTATTTTGAAACCAATGAAGTCCTTGAGCATTTTGTAGATGTCATCGGCTGTCGGATTCATAGTATTGATTTTCTGGACATTCCGGCGTTTGAGTCTGCACTGCGCGAGTTTTCACCAAAGTTGCTCGTGGTGGAAACGGCGACCAATTGCCCGACACCAGAATCATTGCCGAATTTCTCTCAGGTGGATTTTGGGAAGAAGTGGCCAATGATCATTTGTGATCAGACTATCGTCGGCTTTCCCGATGCCGACGTTTCACTGAACTACCCGGGTGATGTCGTCTACTTGGCCAGTCTTTCAAAGTTTGTCACGAACAGCATCAGTGCAGGTTTGATTTTTGGCCGGGCTTCGAGCGTCGATCGTTGTCGCAAGATCGCCAGGTTTTCAGGACAGAATCTTCAGGAGCATGCTTTCAATTTCATCCGGCATTCGGATATCACCTGCGTCCACTACCGTATGGAGCTTCACCAACTGAACGTGCAGTTGTTCATGGATGCGTTAACACAGGTTAAGGAGGAGCTTTCTCTGTTGCGAACGCTGGAGCGTGATTTTCTTGGCGATACTGCCAACGGTTCGGGTGCTCACGGTTGTCTGATTTTTTTTGCGCTCATACCTCGTCAGGGACAGGATTATTTTTCGCCCGAGTTAGTTGAGAGTCATCGTGCGGTCGTCTGCCAATGGCAGATGTTCAGTCGGCGTCATGGAGAAACATTTGATATTCGTTCCGGCTTTGGCTGGAGGAAAACCTCGATCCGCTGTTACGAAGGCAGTCAACTTAACCAGTCCAATGCTCCCTCCTACATGAGGATATCGGTGGGGCTGGAGTCTCGACGTGCCGTCATGTGCCTTGCTGCACAACTAGTCGACTCAATCAGGGAGGTAACTCATGGAACCATTTGATGTGCGCAGTGACGCTCATGCGACGTCTATCAATGACATGCTCACGAGACTGTCTCCAGCATTGGGCGAGATTGTTTTCGAACCGTCAGGTCGTCATATGCGCGCCGAATATAACGTTGCGCAGGCCGCTGAAAAACTCATCGATATTCTGAATCTGCTCAGACGTGCGAGCCACATTATTGCTGGCTCGCTAGTAGCGATTCGCTCTTATGAGCTGGAAATCGAAGCGGCTCATCACCTCTATGCCTGTTCCCTGTCGGTCGAAAAGTTTCGGACACGATTGAGTGAACTCAGGATCGATAAAGACAGAATTGAAGAGTGGCAGGGTATTTCCGGGTTCGCCTCATGCACGACAGCCTTGAACGCAGGTTCGGATCTTGTGTTTGTCAGTGTCGTCTATCTGGGCTATTTCCGAGTGATTGAGCACAAAATCAGCGAGTACCTGTCGCTCAGTGATCCCGTCCTGGACATGCCATCCAGACAAATGCTTGTAGAAACACAGAGATTTCTAGAAGAAGCCCTCACGTGGTTTAAAAGTTCATGCTGTTATGCAGCGGGTGAGGTTTCTGTCGCCTGGAGTCAGGAGTTTGCCGCATACATCAGAGAATTGATCCTCGTCGAGTTACGCGATAAAGCCTCCGTGAAGCAATCTGCACCGGCCGGTACATCTGTATTGCGCCAGTGCAAGGCTCGGCGAGACCCGCGGCTGAAAGTGTTTTCGCACAGTCGCAACTATTCCACTGGCGATCTCCCGAGTGCGGTGCCAGGTGGCAATCAGCGCGTATCGAGATTCATGGACACCTTTCGCACACAACGTGACGAACTGGATGCCATCGAAACATTTGCCAATGTGTTGTTCGACCTGGGGGGCAAAAACTTCGAGTTCGAATTGTTTCTGGCGCGATTGGTTTCCGATGAGGCACGCCACTCCGAAATGGGCCAGCAGTGGTTAAGCCGGTCGGGCTATGACCCCTTCGAAGTTCCCTGCAGCACAATTGGCATCGATGTACGGACAACCATGCAGCCTTATACGGCATTCGCCCAGATCAATATCTTTGGAGAACTTCAGCAGGTGGCTAGCCTGCGCCGCTTTTCCCTTGAAGCAAGGTTGTCGGGAGACGAGTTTTCCGCCAATGCGCTGGACTTCACCAATGCCGATGAGTTGATGCATGTCAAAGTGGGGCGGGAGTGGGTAAAGAGCATCGCGCGTTGGCAGTCAACTTCATTTGACTCGGTGCAGGAGACGGCACGCCAGGAAGCGATTGAGCGTCTGCATGAGTTAGGCGTTATCGATGAAGACTACAAGTCGACCATAACCGTAAAAGAAATGGCTGCAATTATCGGGGAGTAAATATGGATATCCTTCCGGATCTAAAAAGTATGGTAGGTCGCACGCCTATTCTTAAACTTGAAAAATTCAGTGGTTCAAGACAATTCAACCTTTATGGAAAATGTGAGTTCCTCAACCCAGGCGGATCGATCAAAGACCGCATTGGTTTTCATATGGTTGAAAGCGCACGCGCCAGCGGTGTTCTGGCGCAAGGCGGTGTTATCGTAGAAGCGACAGCAGGCAATACCGCTATGGGACTCGCGATGGCGGCCGCTTATTATAATCATCCCTTGATTGCGGTGATGAGCAGCAAGATGAGTACCGAGAAGATCAATTTGCTGCGCACTTACGGTGCCAAGGTGGTGATTTGTCCGTATGCGGTTGCACCGTCCTCGCCTCAGCACTTCGTCAATGTGGCTAAACGCATAGCACGCGATCTTCCAAACGGCTGGTTTTGTGATCAATTCAGTAATCAGGCGAATGTCGAAGCACACTCTCTTTCCACGGGCCCAGAGATCTGGGACACCTTCGGCGACAAGCTCGATGTGCTGGTCTGCGGATTGGGCACCGGGGGTACGTTGACAGGAGTTGCGACGTACCTGAAACAACGTAACAGCCGATTGCGAGTAGTGCTTGCTGACCCGCAGGGCAGTACACATATCAATCATTTTCAGAAAGAACAGGTCGACGCCTCACCTTACTGGATTGAAGGCATTGGTGGGGACTTTCGACCTGATATCGCAGACATGTCGCTGATTGACGAAACCATCCTGGTGTCAGATGCGGAGTCCGTAGAAGCCGCCATTGATTGTTTCCAGAAAGAAGGCTTATTTGTGGGAGGTTCTTCAGGGACGATTCTGGCTGCGGCCAAAAAGTATATTGAAAAGAACGAAGGAACTGATCAGCGTATTCTGGCATTGCTTCCCGATGGCGGAAGGTCATATTTAAGTACGATCTACAGTCCACAGTGGCGGGCAGAAAAAGGCCTTGTCATCGGTTCTGATTTTGGCGAGCTTGAGTTTGTTCAGGAGTAGGCTATGTATATCACCGGTCATTGCTTTATTTCTGATGGTTGTAAGCTCTGGTCAAGTCAAGATATATACGGTGAAGGCGTCGGCTATATTACTTTTCCGGATTATGCGCGTGGCCATGATATCGGCTATCAACAGTGTTTTATTCCACGCCAACGCTCTGAAAGCCAAGAGCTTGCAGTCTCGCATTTGTTGGCTGATTGGTGGGTGCACTACGGCCCGGGAGATGAAAGAGCGCGGAAAGGCTGGGCGTATAGAAAAATGGGCATTTTTTCCAAGCTGTACGATGAGTTCTTTGCCACAGCCGAATCCCGAGGAATGAGAAATCCCTTGATCGAGAGAGACTCTTACCGGGGCTTCTCACATACGATGGTCGAGTATTCGATTGATACCTGGATTTCCCGAAATCAACCGGTGGAGCGCTACTTTCGCACCGTCCAGCAGGGCGTCAGCGCGATAGATACGAGGCAGTTGGCGCAGAATCTGGGGTTTATGGCTGATAAATTTGATATGGACGGTCAAGTGTTTCGCCATGACTTGCAAAGTTTTCAGGAGCGGGTAGGGCGCGCTGGAAATACCGGCGAGTGGGTATTGTTTGCTGGGCTGAAGAAGTTTGGGCTGGCTCAATCTCCCCAATCGTTAAGTTTGCTTGCTTCATGCATTGACCGTGGGCTGGCGCAGATATCGGATCAAGACATGACATCCATGTTGGGTGAATGCATCGAGTTTGTCCGTTCCCGTACCTTGTCCAATCGTATATAGGACCGACCATGGACACGCTTGGACATTGTTACGTAGCGGAGTTAAGTGGAGAGTTTTCGTCGACGGATATATACACTCGAAAATTTCTGACGATGCTCATCCCGAATATCTTTCATTGCCATGACTGGGCTTATCAACACATTCTGAGGACCGCCAGTACCTGCGCAACCAATGCTGAAAAACCACAGCCATTCCGAGAAATAAAGGCTCACCTGATTGCTGACTGGATCATTCATTACGGCAGCGACTGGTCGACGCTGGAGAAAAGAAAATGTGGCTGGGCCTACAGCAAGATGGGGCTTTCGGCTGACGGATTTCGAGACTTTTATAAAGGTCTCAGAGGCTCCGGGTTGCTCCTTGACAGTGCCGAGCTACCAGAAGACTGGACCAAGAAAAGGCGCCTTGATTTTCATCACAGTGCTGTTGAGTACGCGTTGGACATCATCATCGCCGACCACTTTTCAAGCCCTTCGCACTTTGTAGCCCTACAGAAATTTTTCTCGGTCATCGATCCACCCGAGGACGAGGACCAGTTCCGCGCTCTGCTCGCTACGATGACCGACATGGAATTCGACTCTGACAGAAACATCGGAATATGGCGTGATTCCTTTCAGGAAACCCTCGACTCGGTACGGCTGGCGCAGCGCGCCGCAGATATTCCGATCTACGGCTTCGCCAAAAAATATGGCCTGGACATGAGCGATGAAGCATTGGCCCATTCGCGTGGTTTTTTGTACTCGATTGTCAATGAAATTGCACCGCAAGAGGCATTCGAGCTTTGCCAGACTATTTCCCGGGGCATCAGCCGAAACTTGTAGTGAGAGGAACATATGCCTACGCCTGACAAAGAACTGGGGCTGATTACGGTAACGCCGGATGCCATAAACCAGGATTTACTCAAGCCCATCCTTGAGGCTTTGAAAGATGCCGATATCTATGTGGTTGCTGCGATGTCTCATCGGTTTTCGATGCCACAGGTGCTGTTGCTCTACCAGGACCGCATCACCCACGACCGCGGGGAGAGCAGGACGCTGTCGAACTGGCTCTCACCTCGCTCCTTTACGGCAGGCGGTTCAGTCGTGCTGGCCGTCCGATCCCGTCAAGCCCGCCCGCAGGGACTTCAGCCTTACATTGCATCCCTCAAAGGCAGCAGTCGCATGGCTGAGCCAAAAGCCGGGAAACTGCGAGCACTCACCGCATGGTGCGAGCGCAGTTTGTCGGTGGTACACAGTCCAGACGACAACGAGGGTGTCGAACATGAGCTGCAGCTAGTGTTTGGTTCGGAGTTCATTGTCCGGATCAAACATCTGGCGGACGCCGCCCTGGACAACGATGCGCTCTGTTTGCTGGGGCAGCACGCCCGGGAGGAGAGGGCATCTTCGGTCTTCAGTGGATTACCGAGCATTCTGGCAAGAGGAGTAGCGTGTCTGTATGGCAGTCCCGTTTTCGCCAACAAACATCAATTGTTGAAGTTGATCGATGGATTGCGCCAGTTGTCGAAGGATGTTTCCCGGCAAGCGGCTCAAGATCAGGCAGGGTTTTTGTGGTCGGCCCTTGCACCGTTCAAGAAGAACTTCATCGCGCTGCATGAAAACAGCAAGGACGGAGTGATGGACAATGCATCGCTCAAGCAGTCTCTCTATCGGTATCGGTTGGTGTGCATGACCCATACGATGATTGCTGCATGCGATCCGGCGCTGTTCAAGGTCGATGTATCGCAAGAGCTATGCCATGCATTCGGTACAGCGGGGCTTGTCCTTGATCATTGGGAGGAACAGGCGCTGCATGTTCTCGCTGCTTATCACACGGTTACCGCTGGATGATTCGTCACGCCGGTCCTGTCCTTCACCTGGGACGTTGCCACTATGCGGGATGGTCCGACTGGTTGTTCCACATCCGGCACTTGACGCGTTCGCAGCGTGGTCTCTGTTCCCAGGGGCGTACGTTGTATTTTGATTCGCTGGCAGTGCTCAAGCGCAGACGCCGATTGTGGTGTCGGGAGGGAGCCAGATTGCTGGTAAAAGTGCCTTCGAGGGCCGCCAGCTCTACTTCTGCTTTTCTGTCCAGAGAGGGATTCAAAAACGTAGTCGCGCTTTCGGGAGGATTTGTACCTGTCGAGTCCGCATGGGGCGACCGTCGGCAAGGCTCGTGGCCCGATGGTTGGCGCTGTGAACTGACGAATGACTTCACCGCTTCGGCCTTGCTGAAACGCTACCAGTGTTCGCAGCGCCAGTGCGGTTTGACGTCCGTGCCTTTGTGGTTGTTGAAGGATTGTCACCAGGGGCAGACATTGATACTGCGCACCCCTGAGGGAGAGGTCGCCGGGGGCGCCGCAGTGGTTTTTTTTCGAAACGCGACAGGTGCCCGGGACTTCCTGTTGTTTGGTGTGTTTGTGATGGCTGCGTATCGTGGTCGCGGGTTCGGTGAACGGCTGGTCAATCAAGTGCTCGGGTTATCGGAAGTCGTCCGAAGCCGCATGGGTTTTATCATGCTGGAGAAGGGCTCTGTCATTGAGTTCTACAAACGATTTGGATTCATGGCCGCTGATCATTTCGGCTTTTTGTACTGCGATGGATACTCGACGAGGGTCAGATGAATTTCAGATTGTCATTAAGTGGTGAGCTGCCTGCGCCAGCGGTCGCGAAGTTCTTTTCCGGAGTAGGTCTGCTGCGCAGCGAGTTTGTCCTGCGCAGGTATGGGGCCGGACTGAAGGAGCGTTCTGTTCGAGAGGCGCTTACCCGGTACGTGAGCGCGGTCTGCGAGTTGTTTCAAGGTAAGCCGGTCTGGTATCGCCTGGCCGACTTGTGGGCTGATGAGGCTGCTACGCTTACGGCGGAAAAGACCTATCTCGTGGAACAGAATCCGATGCTGGGTATCAGGGGGCTGCGGCGTGCCCGAGTTGATCCCGAGTCATTCCGGATCGAGCTGGAGATATTGGGGGCGCTCGCTGCACGTTTCGACAATCTGCATATCATTTTTCCCTTCATCCAGGATCGGACCGAGTTCGACCATTTTGCGTCGGCACTCAAGACCATGCATTGGCCAAACAGGTTCGGGACAATGCTGGAAGTACCCTCCGCGTTGCTTGAGGTCGAACACTTCATCAACAGCGGTGCGAGCAATCTGGTGTTCGGTCTGAATGATCTTTCCTGTTTGACGCTCGGTCAGGATCGCGGGACCGATGCCATAAAACTGCACCCGGCTTTGTGGCGTCTGATTCATCTGGCAATTGCCGATGTTTCCGGGGCATGCGAGTACGGGGTGGCGGGCAAGTTTTCCGCGCCTATCCTGGAAAGGATCTGCCAGGAAGACGTGAATTATGTTTCCTTGCACTATGGTCAATTGCCGGAACTGTCGGATAACCCGGCGTTTCTGGACCTGGAAGATGTAAACCTGGTCGATCAGATCAAACGGCAGACTAATCAGGCCAAACGCAATTTAAAGCGGGAGATGTAGAGCGCCGCGTGAAAATTAAATCATGCCAAGCGGCTTGCATCGGCAGCATCTGAGGATACTTTTCCTAATTAAGGTAAACTGCCTGCCGCTCTTCTCTTGCAATGATTTTTTTTGGTACTCCCATGACTTTCGCCACCCTTGGCCTGATCGAACCCTTGCTGCGCTCCCTCGAGAAGCTCGGCTACCAGACTCCAACGCCGGTCCAGGCGCAAGCCATTCCGGCCGTTCTGGCCGGTCGCGACCTGATGGCTGCGGCCCAGACCGGCACCGGCAAGACCGCCGGTTTCGCCTTGCCGTTGTTGCAGTTGTTGGCCATGGAAGGGCCGAAAGTGGCCGCCAATTCGGCGCGTGCGCTGATTCTGGTGCCGACCCGCGAGCTGGCCGAGCAGGTTCATGAGTCGGTGCGCCAATACGCTGAAAACCTGCCATTGCGCACGTATGCGGTTTACGGCGGCGTCAGCATCAACCCGCAGATGATGAAGCTGCGCGGCGGCGTTGATGTGCTGGTCGCCACGCCGGGTCGCCTGATCGACCTGTTCCGCCAGAACGCGTTGAAACTCGATCAGTTGCAAACCCTGGTGCTGGATGAAGCCGACCGCATGCTGGACCTGGGCTTCTCCGAAGAACTGGCGAACATTTACCGCATGCTGCCGAAGAAGCGCCAGACGCTGCTGTTCTCTGCGACCTTCTCCGATGACATCCGCCTGCTCGCCGGGCAGATGCTCAACGATCCGCTGAGCATCGAAGTCAGCCCGCGCAACGTCGCGGCCAACACTGTCAAGCAGTGGGTGGTGACGGTGGACAAGAAGCGCAAGCCGGAACTGTTCGTGCACCTGATGCGCAAGAACAAGTGGAAGCAGGTGCTGGTGTTCGCCAAGACCCGTAACGGTGTGGATGCGCTGGTGGAAAAACTCCAGGGCCTGGGCATCAACGCCGACGGCATCCATGGCGACAAACCGCAGGCGACCCGCCAGCGTGCGCTGGATCGTTTCAAGCTCAGTGAAGTGCAGATTCTGGTGGCGACCGACGTCGCCGCCCGTGGTCTGGATATCGAAGATTTGCCGCTGGTGGTCAACTTCGACCTGCCGATCGTCGCCGAGGATTACATTCACCGCATCGGTCGTACGGGCCGTGCGGGCGCGACGGGCGAGGCGATTTCGCTGGTGTGCGCGGATGAAGTGAACATGCTCTCGGCGATCGAGATGCTCACGCGTCAGACCTTGAAGCGTCAGAACGAGCCGGACTTCGAACCTGAGCACCGCGTGCCGGATACCGATGCCAGCGGTCAGGTGATCAAGAAGCCGAAGAAACCGAAAAAGCCGAAGACGTCCGGCGGCGGTGGCGGCAAACGCAATCTGGGCAAGTGGGTCGACAGTGGCGACACCCAGGCGCCGGAGCCGTCGATCAAGCCTGTGCGTAAAGTGCCGGTGTTCAATACCGGGCCGCGTAAGCGCAAGCCTTGATCTGATGTGGCGTCTGTAAGGACGCCTTCGCGAGCAAGCCCGCTCCCACATGGGTCTTCATTGAAATGGAGATCTCCTGTGGGAGCGGGCTTGCTCGCGAAGGGCGCGCCGCGGTCTTCAGCCCTGGCGCTGCAACCACTCCAACATCCCCAGTCCCGCCGCCCGCCCGCTGGCAAAACACCCGGTCAGCAGATAGCCGCCCGTCGGCGCTTCCCAATCCAGCATCTCGCCCGCACAGAACACCCCCGGCAACGCCTTGAGCATCAAACGCTGATCCAGCGCTTCGAACGTCACGCCACCGGCACTGCTGATCGCTTCATCCAGCGGCCGCGTTTTTACCAAAGTCAGCGGTAACGCCTTGATCGCCCGCGCCAACAGCGCCGGATCAGCAAACGTTGCTGCATCGCTCAGCTCTCGCAACAACGCCGCTTTCACCCCATCAATTCCGACCTGACTGTGCAGATGCTTGGCCATCGAACGCGAGCCGCGTGGTTTGCTCAACGCGGCCTGTAATTTATCCACAGGACGGCCGGGCAGCAGATCGATGTGCACCGTGGCTGAGCCGTGTGCATTGATCGCTTCGCGAATCGGTGCCGACAGTGCATAGATCAGGCTGCCTTCGACCCCGTTCGCGGTAATCACGCATTCGCCCAGGCGCGGGATATCGTCGTTCAAACCGATGGCGACATTTTTCAGCGGTGCGCCGGCGAATTTACTGACAAGGAACTCGCTCCAGGCCTGCACCTCGAAGCCGCAATTGCTCGGTTGTAACGGCGCCAGTCCTACGCCTTTTTGCTCAAGGGGCAGCATCCACGCGCCATCCGAACCCAGCCGCGACCAACTGCCGCCGCCGAGGGCGAGCAGGGTGGCGTCGGGTTTGACGATGATTTCGCCGTCGGGGCTGGCGATGCGCAGCGCATCGTGTTCATCCCAGCCGAGCCAGCGATGGCGGGTGTGGATAACCACGCCGCTGTCGCGCAGGCGTTTGAGCCAGGCGCGCAGCAGCGGCGCGGCTTTCATGTCGGTGGGGAATACCCGGCCGGAGCTGCCGATAAAGGTTTCGATGCCCAATTCATGAATCCAGCGGCACAACGCGTCGGCGTCGAAACCGCGCAGTAACGGCGCGATCTGCGGCGCGCGTTCGGCGTAGCGCGCGAGGAACGCCGGGTAAGGCTCGGAGTGGGTGATGTTCATGCCGCCGACCCCGGCCAGCAGGAACTTTCGACCGACCGAGGGCATGCCGTCATACAGATCGACGCGCACGCCGGCCTGGCTCAGCACTTCGGCGGCCATCAGGCCGGCGGGGCCACCGCCGATGATGGCGACGTGAGCGGGGAGGGGGGCGGAGGTCTGGGTCATGGCGTGCGCTGCGGTATGGCGGGATAAGGCGCGCATTCTAACAGCGCAGACCTTTGTAGGAGTGAGCCTGCTCGCGATGGCGGTTGATCAGGCGACATGAGTGCTGAATGTCGGTCCGCCATCGCGAGCAGGCTCACTCCTACAAGGAGATCGAGGTGAATTCAGTATGTGGTTAAAAAATAACCATCGCGCTGTACACCATGTTCGCTGTGGCCTGTAGTCCCTTTCGCTCAGGTTATCCACAGGCCGTTCCACAGCGATTGTGGGTAACGCAGCACAGCTTAGTGACAACCGTGTGACGTCCAGACCCGTTGCGCACTGTGATGCAGGATGCCGTGGCGGCGGGCGAGGGCGTGGCGATCCTTGCTGTAGCCGCCGCCGATCACGCCAACCACCGGGATGTCGCGGCCCAGGCAGTGACGCATTACGCTTTCATCGCGGGCGGCGACGCCGGCGTCTGTCAGCTGCAGATAACCGAGGGCGTCGTCCTTGTGCACATCGACCCCGGCGTCGTACAGCACCAGGTCCGGTTGATACAGCGGCAGCAGGTAGTTAAGGGTGTCATCCACCACCTGCAGATAGTCGGCATCGCCCATACCTTTGGGCAGCGGAATGTCCCAGTCGCTTTCGGCCTTGCGTGCCGGAAAGTTCTTTTCGCAGTGCAGGGAAACGGTGATCGCCTCCGGCGTGTCCTGGAGGATCCGCGCGGTGCCGTCGCCCTGATGCACGTCGCAATCGAAGATCAGCACTCGGTTCACTCGACCGCTTTGCAGCAGGTAATGGCTGATGATCGCCAAGTCATTGAAGATGCAGAACCCGGCCGGGTAGTCGTAGTGAGCGTGATGGGTCCCGCCGGCCAGGTGACAGGCCAGACCATGCTCCAAGGCTTTTTCCGCCGCCAGAATCGAGCCACCGACCGCGCGCACCGTACGCCGCGCGAGCGCTTCGTTCCATGGCAGGCCGAGGCGCCGCTGGTCTTCGCGGGACAACTCGCCGCTCATGTAACGTTCGATATAGCGACGGTCATGGGCCAGGGCGAGGATGTCGTTGGGACAGATCTCGGGACGCAGCAGGTCGGCGTCGCGGGTCAGGCCGCTGTCGACCAGGTGATCGCGCAGCAGACGGAATTTGTCCATGGGGAAGCGGTGATCCGCCGGAAACTCGGGGCTGTAGTCTTCGTGATAGATCAGCGGCAGTGGCATGGCGACTTCATGTAGGAAACGTAGGAAAGAGTGAGCGATCCTACCAGCGATGTAGACTTGCGGCATGGAAACGGAGGAGCACGATGGAGCCGATACTGGAACTGGAAAGCGCACGCCTGCTGATGCGTCAGTGGCAGGACGAAGATTTGCCGGCATTTGCGGCGATGTGTGCCGATCCTCAGGTGATGCGCTACTTTCCCGCTCGGTTGAGCCGTCTGGAAAGCGCCGCGCTGATCGGCCGTGTGCGCGGGCATTTTGCTGAGCATGGTTTCGGTTTGTGGGCGCTGGAGCGCAAGGACAGTGGCGAGTTCATCGGTTTCACCGGACTTTGCGTCGTCGGTTTCGATGCACCTTTTACGCCGGCAGTGGAAATCGGCTGGCGCCTGGCCAAGGAACATTGGGGCTTGGGTTATGCCAGTGAAGCGGCATGGACTGCTCTGCGTTGCGGGTTTGACCGGTTGGCCCTGAAGGAAATGGTGTCCTTCACCGCGAAATCCAATCTGCCTTCGGAGAAAGTCATGCAGGCGATCGGCATGCACCACGCGCCGGCGGATGATTTCGATCACCCGAAACTCGCCGTCGGTGATCCGTTACGCAAACATGTGCTGTACCGCATCACCCGGGAGCAGTGGCTGCAAACCTTGCATGGATAAGCCGACACGGACGTTTACAATGGCCGCCATATCATTGGCCCGCGCCAGAATCTGAATCGGCCGCCGCAGCCAAGACTGCGCGGCATAGCTTTGTGTGAGGAGAGTCTGAATGAGCCAAGTATTGGAAGATCTGGTCGACCTGCTGACCCTGGAACCGATCGAAGAAAACCTGTTCCGAGGCCGTAGCCAGGACCTTGGTTTTCGTCAGTTGTTCGGGGGGCAGGTACTCGGTCAGTCGTTGTCGGCGGCCAGTCAGACGGTTGAAGAAACCCGCCATGTGCATTCGATGCACGGCTATTTCCTGCGTCCGGGCGACGCCAAGTTGCCGGTGGTCTATTCGGTGGACCGCGTGCGCGATGGCGGCAGTTTCAGCACTCGCCGGGTGACGGCGATCCAGAAGGGCCATCCGATTTTCACTTGCAGTGCTTCGTTCCAGTACGACGAAGAGGGTTTCGAGCATCAGAGCCAGATGCCGGTCGTGGTCGGGCCGGAAAACCTGCCATCGGAACTGGAACTGACCCAGCAGCGCGCGCACCTGATTCCGGAGCACATGCGCGAAAAACTGCTGTGCCCGAAACCGATCGAGGTGCGCCCGGTCACCGAGAAAGACCCGTACAACCCGCAACCGGCCGATCCGGTGAAGTATGTGTGGTTTCGCGCCGACGGCGCCTTGGCCGATCTCCCGGCCTTGCATAAATACCTGCTGGCCTATGCCTCGGACTTCGGTCTGTTGACCACCTCGATGCTGCCCCACGGCAAATCGGTCTGGCAGAAAGACATGCAGGTCGCCAGCCTCGATCACGCGCTGTGGTTCCACAACGATCTGCGTGCCGATGACTGGTTGCTCTATGCGATGGACAGTCCGTGGGCCGGCAATTCCCGTGGTTTCTCCCGTGGCAGCGTCTACAACCGTGCCGGGCAACTGGTCGCCTCGGTGACTCAGGAAGGCCTGATTCGGCATCGCAAGGACTGGGCATGAGCCTCGTTGATGTGAAGCATTGGGTGTTCGACATGGACGGCACGCTCACCGTTGCCGTCCATGACTTCGCGGCGATTCGCGTGGCGTTGTCGATTCCGCCCGAGGACGACATTCTCACCCACCTTGGCGCGCTGCCAGCCGCTGAAGCAGCGGCGAAACATGCCTGGTTGCTGGAGCACGAACGTGATCTGGCGCGGGGTTCGACCCCGGCCACCGGCGCCGTGGCACTGGTGCGTGACCTGCACTCGCGCGGTTATCGCCTCGGCATTCTCACCCGTAATGCCCGCGAACTGGCGCATGTCACACTGGAGGCGATTGGCCTGGCTGACTGCTTTGCCGTGGAGGATGTGCTGGGCCGTGATGACGCGCCGCCCAAGCCGCATCCGGGTGGATTGCTGAAGTTGGCCGAGGCGTGGTCGGTGCCGGCCAGCGAGATGGTGATGGTCGGCGATTACCGCTTTGATCTGGATTGCGGTCGGGCGGCAGGGACGCGGACGGTGCTGGTGAACCTGCCGGATAACCCATGGCCGGAGCTGACGGACTGGCATGCGCAGGATTGTGTTGAGTTGCGGCGGATGGTGTTCGCCTGAGCCATTGAGTGTCTGGACGGACGCCTTCGCGAGCAAGCCCGCTCCCACAGGGGATTATCAGTGGATACAACGTTGAGTCCGAAGCCCGTCCTCTGTGAGAGCGGGCTTGCTCGCGAAGAGGCCGACATGGCCACCGCATTACTGATCAAACAGAGCTTTTTGTCCCTCAGGCGACGTCAACATCCCATCGCCGTTGTGCCCAACCCCGGGTACTTCAACCAGCCGCTGATTCACCCCTTCCGGATGGCGGCGTAGCAGGTAGCCAAAATACAGCTTCCCGCGCGTCAGGCGGTCAGCCCCTTGCGCCTCGGCCTCGCAGCCTTTGTCCAGCGCCGGATGCTGCGGGTCGATGTCCTGCTGTCCGAGCAGATAAATCACCTCGCGTTTGATGTAACGGCTTTCAAGCTGCAACGGCGTTTGCCCACCGGCGTATATCGGCATGTCTGACAGGCCGTACTTCCAGCGATTGAAGTTGGGGCATTGCGCGTGATCGAACGCGACCGGTCGCTGTTCGTTGAAATAGGCATACGAAGACGGATTGGCCACCACGTAGCGCAGGTGAATTGCGTTGGCCTTCAGCGCGGGTTGATCCTTGGCGAGCAAAGCGTATCGCTGCACCACCTGCCCCCCGCCGGAGTGACCGAAAATCACGATCTGTTTCACGTCCGGAAACTGCTTGCGATCAGTAATCCGGGCGACGATTTCGTCCAGTGCCGCATAGGAACTCAGCGGATTCGGGCCTGTGGATAACCGACCGCCCATCCACTCATTGCCTTTCCAGCGCAACACGGTGGCAGGCAAGGAGTACAGGGCTGTATCACTTTCATTGAGGAACTGCGGAGCGATGACCAGCGTGTGGGCGGTTTGCCCTGCCAGTTCAGTGGCGCTTTCGGCGCTTTTGCGATAGGTCTCGGCGTTGCGCAACCGGCCATGAATGATGATCAGCACTCGCTCGATCTTTTCCGGCGCCGGGCCGATGCCCACCGCCATTTCGCCGGCCTTGAGTTGCAGGCGCCCGGGGCTGATGGCGTCGACCCCGGCCGCTTGCGCGGTGCTGCCAATGATCAGTAAAGCCAAAAGCCACTTATGCATTTACAGGTTTTTCGCCGCGAAGGTATCGCACTGGCCGACTTGGCCTTGCGCGAATCCGGTTTTGAACCAGCGCACCCTTTGCGCCGACGTACCGTGGGTAAACGAGTCCGGCACCACACGGCCCTGACCTTGTTGCTGCAGGCGATCATCACCGATGGCGTTGGCGGCGTTCAAGGCTTCTTCGATGTCGCCCGGTTCCAGCCAGTTCAAACGCTTCTGCGCGTTATAGGCCCAGACACCGGCCAGGCAGTCGGCCTGCAACTCCTGACGAACCAGTAATCCACCAGCACCTTGCATCTGCCGGCCTTGCTGGCGGGCTGTCTGAATTTTCGCCGAGACGCCAAGAAGCGTCTGCACATGGTGTCCGACTTCGTGAGCGATCACGTAGGCCTGGGCAAAATCGCCGGCAGCCTTGAAGCGTTGCGCCATTTCCTGGAAAAACGCCATGTCCAGATAGACCTTCTGATCCGCCGGGCAATAAAACGGCCCGGTGGCTGAGGTGGCCAGACCACAGGCGGAATTGACCCGATTGCTGAACAGCACCAGGGTCGGATCCTTATATTGGCGGCCGGCCTGCTGGAAAATCGCGCCCCAGGTGTCTTCGGTATCGCCGAGGATTGAACGGACGAATTCGGCCTGTTCATCATTGGCCGGCGGCGCCTGGCGGGTTTGCGAGGTGGGTGCCGTTTGCTGGCCCGTCTGGCCGGTGAGTTGACCGAGGATCTGCAACGGATCCTGGCCAGTGATCCAGCCGATGCCAACGATCAACAAAATGGCCCCAAGGCTCAGGCCCTTGCCGCCACCGAAACGCATCCCGCCGCCACCGCCGGTATCATCACCACGGGCATCGACGACGTTGTCACTGCGTCGGCCTTTTTTCCATAGCATGCGGGAATCCTCTTTCTGATCGTGGTGATGAGTGTTGCTGGTGTGTGAGTGTGGCGCCAGTCCAGTCGTCCGTCTATTCGTACGCCCGCAGCGAAGCCGACGGGTAAGAACCTGTCGTGTTCGGCGAATTCCATTCAACACCGTTTTTTTGTGAACCGTTCAAGCTGTTCCAGATTTTGCTTTGTGTCGCGCGTATTCTAGAATCCACGACATTTCATTGGGATCTCACCATGGCCGGCAGTCAAATCGAACGGGTTTTCAGCGTGCTGGAAAACCTCACCAGTGACCCGCGTGGTTTAGCGCTGCAAACGCTCGCCGAGCAGATCGACATCCCGAAAAGTGCGACTCACCGTTTGCTCGCTGAACTGGTCCGCTTGGGGTACGTGCGGCAAAACCCGGAAACCTTGCGTTATCACTTGTCGACGAAACTGGTGGCGATGAGTTTTCGTTACCTGTCGAGCAGTGGCGCGGACATCGTGCAACCGGTGCTTGATCGTCTGGCTCAGGAAACCGGCGAACTGGTGCGCCTGGGCGTCATCGACGGCGAGCGGCAGACGTGGATTGCCAAAGCTCAGGGGGCGCGCACCGGCTTGCGCTACGACCCGGACATGGGCCGCGATGCTCCGCTGTTCTACACCGCTTCGGGCCATGCCTGGCTGGCGTGCATGACGGATGCCGAGGCGCTGTCGCGGGTTGAGCGGCAAGCGGCTGAGGTGCCGGTGGATATCGGGCCGAATGCACCGCGCTCCAATATCGAACTGCTTGAACGCCTGCGATTGGCGCGCGAGCAGGGCTATGCCTGCGTCGAGGAAAGTTCGGCCGTAGGGACGTCGGCGATTGCGGCGGTGGTGCGCCATCCCGCGGATGGGCGAGTGATCGGTGTGCTGAGCATCGCCGGGCCGAGTGCGCGGATGCCGGGCGCCAGGTTGCACGAACTGGCACCGTTGCTGTTGCGGTTTACCGAAGAGCTGTCTGCAGCGAGTCTGGCTTCGGAGCTGTTCGTCTAACCTGAAATTCTGTGGGCGTTGCCCGTTTATGAAAGTGTGCGTTGTTCGCACACTTTTACGGATGATGGTTGTCTGAAAGTGGAATCGGGTTCTAGATTATTGCTCGAGGCTCTTCTCTCAGTTTGTTCCTCTCTTAGAGATATTCAATGACCGTCAGCACCCCGCTATCCGGAGTCAACCAACCCTTCAAAGGGATCTTGCTGATTGTCGTGGCAACCTTCCTGTTCTCCAGTCACGACGCGCTGTCGAAATATCTCTCGGGTTTCTATCCGATCGTGATGGTGGTGTGGGCCCGGTATGTGGTGCACACCTTACTCATGGCAGGGATTTTTTTACCGCAGTCCGGACTGCGCGTCCTACGCACGAAAAAGCCTTTATGGCAGTTGGCTCGCGCACTTTGCCTGCTCGGCACCAGCCTGTTCTTCACCACGGCGCTGCTGTATATCCCGCTGGCAGAAGCCACGGCGGTGAACTTCCTGGCGCCGGTATTGGTGACGGCGTTGTCGGTGCCGCTATTGAAGGAGCGGGTCACCCGCGGCCAGTGGATTGCGGTCATTTGCGGCTTTATCGGCGTGCTGATCATCGTTCATCCGGGGGGTGAACTCTTCACGCCCGCCGTGTTGTTGCCGTTCTGTTCGGCGCTGTTTTTCTGCTTCTATCAATTGCTGACTCGCAAGCTCGCCGAGATAGACAGCCCGACCACCAGCAACTTTTTCGCCGGGCTGTGCAATACGCTGGTGATGAGTGCGCTGGTGCCGTTCTTCTGGCAGGTGCCGACGTTGACTCACGCCGCACTGATGCTGGCGTTGGGCAGTTGCGGGATGACGGCGCACTTGTTTCTGACGCAGGCATTCCGCCATGCCGCACCGGCACTGTTGGCACCGTTCGGTTATTGCCAGATCGTGTTTGCGGGGCTGCTGGGCTGGGTGGTCTTCAATCACACACCGAGTCTGTTGACCGTGATCGGTATTGCGGTGATCTGTTGCAGCGGTCTGGCGGCAGCGTGGCAACAAAGCCGTCGATAAGAACGTGTGGGAGCGGGTTGCTCGCGAAGGCGTCCGCAACCGCACCACATCACTCGCAGCTTGTCAGCGACCGAACCACAATAGAACTCGCCTCAAAGGCACACAAGCCGGCGGATTTTGGCGTAGCGGTAGGCAAGCGTGCAGGGGGAGCCTTGGTCCGTGATCGGAAGCGTTGGTTAACTAGCTTATTTAAGACAATCCCAATGCGCGCAGCTTCGGCAACCCCCTTCAGAAAGACTGCTTCGTTCCGGTGGTGCTGTCGGAGACTGCGAGACGCTAGAGAACCAGGATTCTGAACGCTTCCACGCTCTCTGCGGTCACCCTTATTGGCCTTGAACCTCTCTCATGCGCAAATTAGTCAAGAAATAGTCATTACCGGCACCGGTAGCCAAGTGGCTAACAAACACAAAATTCATGTTTTCCGATTGCGCAATAAAAGTACATGAATAAGGTGTCCACTGTGAGGCCGGTGGGGACATGAAGGCTATTAGCACTTCATAGTCTGATCTGAACGAAAGCTGTGCAAGCGGAGGCTGATTTCCATTGGATGCAAGACAGCTGAATTCGTATTTTTTGCCACGAATCAAGTTGGTGTAGGTTTTTTTTAATACGACACCTGCTGAGTTGTTTGTGTAAGTGCTATTGGTCAGAGATGAGAATCCGAGAAGGTTGGCATAGCTCCAGTCTCTCTGATCAACAATCACCGGGCCATTTACCCAGCCATTTCTCTGGAGGTTGGCAAAGTTTGTAAAATCATCAAGGAGCGGTATTGCCCGAATGGAATAAGTTCGAATCGGAAACTTTGTAGCATCTTCCAGTATGGACTCGCCTTTAAAGTTGACAATGTATGTCATTGTTAATGTGGTGCCATTCCCCAGCTCTTTGAGCCGATCCAAGGGAATGCTTTTTTCGAAGTCTGAGGCGGTTTCGTTTTCTTCCTCCTCGGGGTCATGAAATTTTACGATCAAGCCGTGTCTGTCTATTCCTTCATAAAGCAACCACCGTACTTCTCGTGGCGTATGGGGTGACATCGAAACGGTCGACTGATCAGTGCTCCGAAGTTGAGTAATGTCGAGTAGATTGCTTGTATTCCCGGCTATTACGGGCGTGGGCAATCGTGTATCGCCATCCTCGATTTTTTCGACACGTACCTTCATCGTTGGTGACCTTCCAGCCAGGCCTCCATCACGGTTTAAAATCCACCGGAACTCAACGACCGAGTCTTGGTGAGTCATCCAGAATGCTTGCGGCAGCGGCTCATTTACACGGTTGTTGTCATTAAACTTTTTTAATTTGAACGGCGGTGCTCCGACCACTGCATTTACATGATCAAGCCGCCCTCTGTCGTTATCCAGCGCTTGGAATTCCATCCGCATCGTCACGCCTTGCGGATACGCCAGTGGATGAATCGGGCTCGTTGCGTTCACCATAAAGGGCTCCCGCAGTTCTTCCGTCACCATTAGCGTTCTCGCTGCCGACACAAGGCTTGGTTGTTCCAGATCTCTGGCCGTAAAGCTGTGCTTCGCCTTGCTCAGATTTGAAACGGTCAGGCTCCAGAATCCGGTTGTTTCATCGGCGGTCTCCTTACCCGTGACAACCGTATCGTCGAGCACTTCAACTTCCCGCCCGGCTGCTGCAGCGCCGCTCAAGATGACGGCTGTTTCCATGGTGAAGCCATTATCGGGGATTTCGTTGCCGCTTGGAGAGCCTTTAACTGAAGTCAAAGTTGGCGCCCTGACGGTTTCCACGATCAGTGTGCGCACATTCGAATACACCGCAGAGTTGTGGTACAGCGATTTGACATACAACCGACGCGCACCCGCTTCAGCAGTGATCGTGCGTTCCCATAGCCCTGTGACTTCATCCGCTGTCGCAGTTCCCTTCGACACTGCGCTTGCACCGTTGCCATCAAAAATCTCGACATCCTGACCCTTGCTGGCGGTGCCTTTGAGTGTCAGAGACGTGCTGACCGTGGTTGTACCTTCCGGCACTTCCTTGTTCCTGTCGTCTAGTACATTGCTCAGTGTTGGCACGATGACGGCAGTGACGGTGAGGTTGTAAGCGGTGGAACCAGGTTCGTCAGCATACTTTCCGGTCGCGGTAAAACTGTGCTTCGCTACACTCAGATTCGGCACGGTGTATGTCCAGATTCCGGACTCCGGATCTGCCTTGACCTGATCCTTGACCTCGACGCCATCGCGTATCTCGACGTTTTTGCCCTTGGCGGCGATGCCGCTCAGCACCACGCTGGTTTCAACGGTCGTACCACCGTCGACAATTTCCTTGCCGCTTGGTGATCCCTTCACTGATTCGATGGTCGGCGGATCAAGTTCCACCGCCTCACCCACCACAAACTCCAACGCATCCGAATAACTCGTGGTGTTGGTCGCCGCCCGCAAAATCCGGTAGTTCACCGTCACCTTTTTCCCGCGGTTCGGCTCGATGTGCGTCGCCACAAACGTGGCATTCAGCGGGAATACCACATCCTTGTCCCTGGACAGCGCGTTGAGGATCTTGAAGTCTTCTTTCTCGCCAGTGACTTCACCGACCCAGGTGTAAGTCACGGTATCCCCGGATTCGGTCGGGGTGGCGATCGGGCGGGGGGCGGTGAGTTTGCTGATGCCGTCGAGCAGGTCTTTGGGTTCCAGGGCGCCGTCTTTTTCGCCGAGGACAGTCGGTGGCACCAGTTCCAGCCTGGGTTCGCCGACGTTCAGCAGCGAGGCATGTTGCGAAGGACGCGAGATGATCACCTCGTCCACGCTGCTGATCAGGCAGTACGAGAGGTCCAGCGTGCCGCCTTCCAAGGTTTTACCGTGCTCGCCGTCGGCGGTGATGATGAAGCCCGCGGGGTCATTGGCCTCCTCTTCAGTCGGAAAAAACCAGTCCAGATCCGGGTCGTAGGTGGTGCCATCGGGCCGGAGGCCGAACCATTTGAGTTCGATGGCGTTTTCGGCCGTAATCTGTGGATCGTTCAGAATGCGGATGCGGTAGCGCGAGGCATCGGGATCGAGTGCGCCCTGCGGCGCATCCAGGGCGATGGGCGCAGCGAGGCGTTTGGGTTCACCGATGATGTTGTAGGTACGGGATTTGGAGCGCTGGATGACTTGCTCATCGCGCTCCAGCTCGAACTCGTACACCGCCTGGCGTGTGCCCAGCGCGCGAAGGCTGGTGTTGCTGTGCAGTACGTCGACCTGCGTCGGCGGCATCTTGTCGATGGGCTGGCGCACCTTGATGTCGATCGGTTGATTGTCGGCGGTGGTGCCGGTCAGCGTCATGATGATGACGTCGTCCTTTTTGAATACATCTGATGCCGCCCAGACCTGCAGCACGGGTTTATCGTCACCCATCAGGTCCAGGTCCACCCTGAGGCCGTCGGCCTGCTTGAGGATCGGCGCCTCCAGCCGCGAATTCCCGGAGTCGACCACGATGCGCTGTGCCTTGCACCAGTCCTCGGACTGGTTGAGCACGCAGTCGCGAATCATGTAGCTGACGGACACGCCGTCAGTATCCGAGTCGCCGGCCGCAAGGAGAGTCTTCTCATCGATGAAGATCCTGATCGGGTTGGCGTCAGGGGCGTCTATTTGTGCCTGGGTGACCGGTTCAGACTTCACGGTCTGGCCGGCCCAACCCACCGAAATCACATCGCCCACGGCAACGTAGGGGTACGGCAGGCCGGTGCCGGACTTGGGCGCAACGATGACGTACACGCCATCCTTGATGCTGTCCTTGTCGACACCGTCGCGCACCACCTCTGGCGGGATAAATGCCATGGCCAGTTCGGAGTGGCCATAGTCCGGATCGATATCCTGACCGCCAGGCAACTCGAGTTTGACGAAGAGCTTGAAGATCGGCCCCGGCTCGGGTTTTGTCTGCCCGTGGCGCCTTACCGAATAGGACAACTCCCATGATCCGCTCTGCAACTGCTGCGCCGGAACAAACAGGGTGGTGCGTTGATTCAATTCAACCGGATCCGTGATGGTCTTGTGATCCACCATTTGCCCATCGAGTAATAGCTCGGCCTTGTCGCCCTGGCTTTTGTTGGACCAGACAGGGATCTGGACTTTCAGGCCCCAGTCGGGAAAGTTGAGTCGCGCAGCGGCAAGGTTGATGCCCCAGATGTCACCAGGCAAGCGTATGCCGCCGGGGATTTCCTGCTCGGGCAGGGCCAGAGTGCTGATGGGTTTGCGGGGTTGGACGAGCATGGTGAGCACTCCTGCCACTGAATAAGGCGATGGAGTGATTAGGGCGCAAAGGCAAGGATGGCGCACCTGTCAGATCTGACAGGTGCGCAAGGTGTTCCGACGAGCGGTCGTGGATGGCAGCGTCAAAAACACAAAATCGAAGCCTTCGGCAGTTTCTGCAGGGATTTAGGCTCAATCCATAAAAGAGGAAAGTTTCACCGTCAGGTAGGTAGCCGGGTTACTCGGTGACGTCAGGAATCTTGCGCGGTGCCATGAAGTACATCCAGATCAGCGCGATGAAGTACATCGCCGGAATCAGGGTGAACAACACGGTGTAGTTGTTGTGGGTGACGGTCAGGATATGGCCGACGATCTGGGTCATGAACATCCCGCCGATCGCCGCGCACATGCCGCCAAAACCGAAGACGGTGCTCATCATGTGCTTGGGGGTGTAGTCCATCACCAGGCTCCAGATATTCGCGGTCCAGGCCTGATGCGCGCCGATGGCCAGGGAAATCGCTGCCACCGCCACCCACAGACTGCTCGAACCGGCCGCCATGATCACGCCGATGATGCAGCAGGCGAACAGGAACATCGACAGCAGCCGCGCCTTTATCGGGTTCATGCCGCGACCGATCAGGAATGAAGACAGGATGCCGCCGCCGACACTGCCGAAGTCGGCAGTGAGGTAGATGATGATCAGCGGGATGCCCATCTGGGTCACGTTGATGCCCAGGTTGTATTGCTGATTGAGAAACGGCGGTAGCCAGTACAGGTAAAACCAGAACACCGGAGCGGTCAGCGAGTAGGCGAGGGCGAAGGCCCAGGTGCCGCGCATCCGCAGGATTTTCGAGAACGGCACGCGAGCCTGTTCCGGCTCGACTTCCTGCTGGATGTAATCGAGTTCCGATTGTTTGACGCTCGGATGATCTTCCGGGTTGAAGTATTTCAGACCCCAGAACAGCAGCCAGATCCCGCCCAGTGCCGACATGCACAGAAACGCCGCCTGCCAGCCCCATACATGGAGAACCAGCGGCAGAAGCATCGGCGTGAACATCGCGCCGACGTTGGTGCCCGCGTTGAAGATGCCTGTGGCGACTGCGCGTTCACCGGCCGGGAACCACAGGCGTGTGGTTTTCACGCAGGCCGGATAGTTGGCCGCTTCCGTCAGGCCGAGGATGAAACGGCAGACCATAAAGCCGACCGCCGAGGTTGCCAGACCGTGGGCGCCGGTGGCCAGGCTCCAGAGCAGCACCGCGCAAAAGAACACGCGCTTGACGCCGACCCGGTCGATCAAGCGACCTTGCAGAACGAAGCCGATCGCGTAACCGACCTGAAACCAGAAGTTGATGTTGGCGTAATCCATCGCCGTCCAGCTCATTTCCTTGGCGAGTATCGGCTGCATGACCCCGAGCGCGGCGCGGTCGATGTAGTTGAGGGTTGTGGCGAAAAATACCAGCGCCAGCATGCCCCAACGGGTCTTGCCGACGGCCATGGCGCCGCGGATCTTGTCGCCGATGCCACCCGTGGCAGTGCTCATGGCTGGCGCCATGCGGGAAGTCTGTGAAGGAATCATGTGTTCCACCCGTTTTTGGAGTTGTTATTTGGTGTTCTTTTTTCTTGAACGCTGCGACCGGTGCGTCGCGACCGGACTCAATGTGCTGTGGATGTTGGGCAGTGGACGAAAACTCGTCAATTCGTCAAACCGGCATTGTGTTCGATAATCGCACGCAAAACTAACTGGGTAGTACACTTTAAATTGCTGCGAGAAGTGATGCAGCCAATAATTTCCCCACGACAAAAAACGAACAACGCGGCGCAGTCCGGGAGTTGAAACATGCAGCGTTCCATTGCCACCGTTTCCTTGAGCGGCACCCTGCCGGAAAAACTCGAAGCCATCGCCGCCGCCGGTTTCGACGGGGTGGAGATTTTTGAAAACGATCTGTTGTACTACGACGGCAGCCCCCGCGACATTAAACAGATGTGCGCCGATCTCGGGATCGCCATCACCCTGTTCCAGCCGTTCCGCGATTTCGAAGGCTGCCGCCGTGACCGTCTGGCGCGCAACCTGGAGCGGGCCGAGCGCAAGTTCGATCTGATGCAGGAACTGGGCACCGATCTGGTGCTGGTCTGCAGCAACGCCTCGCCTGACAGCGTTGGCGATCAGCAGATTCTCGTCGATGACCTGCGCTTGCTGGCCGAACAGGCCGGTGCTCGTGGGCTGCGCATTGGTTATGAAGCGCTCGCGTGGGGGCGCCACGTCAATACCTGGCAACAGGTCTGGGACATCGTGCGTCAGGCCGATCACCCCAGCCTCGGCGTGTTGCTCGACAGCTTTCATACCTTGTCGTTGAAGGGCGATCCGCGCGCTATCGCTGACATTCCCGCAGACAAGATTTTCTTCGTGCAAATGGCCGACGCGCCGATTCTGTCGATGGATGTCCTGGAGTGGAGTCGGCATTTTCGCTGCTTCCCCGGCCAGGGTGAATTCGATCTGCCGGGGTTCCTCGCACCGATCATCCAGAGCGGCTACACCGGGCCGCTGTCGCTGGAAATCTTCAATGACGGTTTCCGCGCCGCACCGCCGCGGGCCAATGCCGCCGACGGTTTACGCTCGCTGCTGTACCTGGAAGAGAAAACCCGTCAGCGCCTTGAACAAGAAACAGCGCCCGTGGTCAATCGCGAAATCCTCTTCGAAACCCCCAAGGCCCGCGAGTACAACGGCATCGAGTTTCTCGAATTCGCCGTCGATGAAAGCCTCGGCGCCAAGCTTGCGCACTGGCTGGAGCGGCTGGGTTTCGTCAAGGCTGGTCAGCATCGCTCCAAGAGCGTCAGCCTGCTGCGTCAGGGTGATATCAACCTGATCCTCAACTGCGAACCCTATTCGTTTGCCCACAGTTTTTTTGAGGCTCACGGCCCATCGCTGTGCGCCACCGCTGTGCGAGTCAAGGACAGCACCCGTGCGCTGGCGCGTGCCGTGGCTTACAAGGGCCAGCCATATCGCGGGTTGGTTGGCCCGAACGAATTGGAGCTGGCGGCGGTGCGCGCACCGGACGGTAGCCTGATTTATCTGGTGGATGAAGAGGCGGATGTCTACGGCACCGACTTCAATCTGCTGCCAGGTGCATCGGCCCGTGGCGGTCTCAAACGCATCGATCACATGGCCATGGCGCTGCCGGCTGACAGCCTCGACAGTTGGGTGCTGTTTTACAAAAGCTTGCTGGATTTCGAGGCTGACGATGAAGTCGTGCTGCCCGACCCTTACGGTCTGGTGAAGAGCCGTGCGTTGCGCAGTCGCGACAGTTCCATCCGCTTGCCGCTGAACATTTCCGAGAATCGCAACACCGCGATCTCCCATGCGTTGTCGAGTTATCGCGGCTCTGGCGTGCATCACATCGCCTTCGATTGTGACGACATCTTCGCCGAAGTCAGTCGTGCCAAAGCATCCGGTGTACCGCTGCTGGATATTCCCCTGAACTACTACGACGATCTTGCCGCACGCTTTGATTTCGACGACCAATTCCTCAGCGAACTGGCGTATTACAACGTCCTCTATGACCGCGACCCGCAGGGTGGTGAGTTGTTTCACGTCTATACAGAGCCGTTTGAAGGGCGATTTTTCTTCGAGATCATCCAGCGTAAAAACGGTTATGCCGGTTACGGCGCGGCGAACGTCGCGGTGCGTCTGGCGGCGATGGCCAAATCTCGCAGTGGCGCTGTGCGCCAGGTGAAGTTGTAGGAAATTCGTAAACGCGGGATTAAACACATGCCGCGCGGCTTCCTTCACTGTGCCGCGCGGCCCATAATCGCCAGCCTGTGCAGTGATGGCCGTGAGCCCGCAATGACAATGACTTCAGAACTCCCCGCCGCTCCCGTTGCGGAGCCGCGCAAGAGTCGCAAGAACAATCCGGAAAAAACCCGCGAGAACATCCTGCAAGAGGCGATCGTCGAGTTCGTCCAGCAAGGACTGTCCGGTGCTCGCGTCGACGCGATCGCCGAGCGCATCCACACCTCCAAACGCATGATCTATTACTACTTCGGCAGTAAGGAGCAGTTGTACGTCGAGGTCCTGGAAAAACTCTACGGCGATATCCGCAACACGGAAAACCGTCTGCATCTGGACGAGTTGTCGCCGATTGTGGCGATTCGGCGTCTGGTGGAGTTCACGTTCGATCACCACGATCACAATGTCGATTTCGTGCGCATTGTCAGTATCGAGAACATCCACAACGCCGAATACGTGAAGCGTTCCGATGCGATCAAGGCAATGAACAACACCATCCTCGATTCACTGGGCGAGATCCTGCGTCGGGGTGTTGAACAAGGTGTGTTCCGTACCGGGCTCAATGCGCTGGACGTGCACCTGCTGATCAGTTCGTTCTGCTTCTATCGCGTGTCGAACCGACATACGTTCGGTGAGATTTTTCAGATCGATCTGCCGGACGAAAGCATCAAGCAGCGTCATCGCGAGATGATCTGTGAGTCGGTGTTGCGTTACTTGCAGGCCTGACGCATTCCCCTTGTGGGAGCGAGCAAGCCCGCTCCCACAGGAGGATCGAGTTCAACCCTTCATGCTTTGAAAATGCGCCAGCATCCGCTGCGCATCCGGCACTACACCGCTGAACAGCTCAAACGCCTTCACGGCCTGAAACACCGCCATGTTGCCGCCATCCAGCGTGCGGCAACCCAAGGCGCGGGCGTTGCGCAGCAGTTCGGTTTCCAGCGGGAAATACACAATTTCCGCTACCCACAATTCCTTGCGCAGCAACTCCACCGGTACGGGCATGCCCGGCAGTTTGGCCATGCCCATCGGCGTGGTATTCACCAGGCCGTCCGCCAGACTCAGTGAACTGGGCAGATCATGTCCGGCCATGGCGCGAGCGAAACCGAAATGCTGATTGAGATTGTTGGCCAGACTTTCGGCGCGCTCGCCGTCGACATCAAAAATGCTCAGTTGCGGTACGCCTTCGCTCAGCAACGCGTGGGCCACTGCCGCGCCTGCGCCACCGGCGCCCATCTGGACGACACGTTCACGGGGCGCATCCTTCAGGCCTCGGCGAAAACCCTCCGCGAAACCCAGGCAATCGGTGTTGTGACCGACGCGTTTGCCGTCCTTCAACACCACGGTATTCACCGCGCCGATGCCACGGGCCTCTGGAGACAATTCGTCGAGCAGCGGGATGATCGCCTGCTTGCACGGGAACGTGATGTTCAAACCGGTGTAATTCATGCGCTCGGCGGCCAACAGCAGGTCGGATAGGGCGGTGCAGTCCACATGCAGTTGATCAAGATCGATGAGTCGATAGAGATAACGCATGCCCTGCGCATCGCCTTCGTGTTCATGCAAGGCCGGGGTGCGAGAGGCCTGAATGCCGGCGCCGATCAGCCCGGCGAGTATCGCGTTGTGGCGGGACATCGGATTCACCCCTTCAATCGCTGGCTGAAATGTTCCAGGGCCAGGCGATAGCCATGGCTGCCGAAACCACACATTACTGCCGTGGCGATGGCCGAGACGAACGAATGATGACGAAACGGTTCGCGCGCATGGACATTGGACAGATGCACTTCGATGACCGGCAATTGGCTGGCAACCAGCGCATCGCGAATCGCCACCGAGGTGTGCGTCCACGCCGCCGGGTTGATCACGATCCCGGCGCAACGGCCACGGGCCGCGTGAATCCAGTCGAGCAGTTCGCCTTCGTGATTGGTCTGGCGAAACTCCACGGCCAGACCGAACTCCTCGGCGGCACGTCCACACAACGCAGCAATATCAGCCAGGGTTTCGTGGCCGTAAGTCGCCGGTTCACGGGTGCCGAGCAAGTTCAGGTTCGGGCCGTTAAGCACCAGAACGATAGGAGGCATGAGGGGAAACTCCACTTATTGTTTTTGGCTTTGGCTGAGGGGGGGGCAGCCAGTGGAGATAAAATGTACTAGATGGTTACTTGGGTCAATTGCACAGCTTTGCCGTGGGTTTTTTTTGTTCGGTGATCGCACGGTCAACACTTATCCACAAAAAAGCCGTCATCACGACGGCTTTCTCGTATCCGGTATCGGCATCAACGGCGGGTCAGCAACACACCCGATTCCATGTGATGCGTCCACGGGAACTGGTCGAACAACGCGCAGCGCGTGATGCGGTGCGTGTCGTGCAACTGGGCGATGTTGGCCGCCAGGGTCTGCGGGTTGCAGGAGATGTACAGGATGTTGTCGAAGCGCCGGGTCAACTCGCAGGTGTCCGGGTCCATGCCCGCGCGTGGCGGGTCGACGAATACGCTACCGAACTCGTAGCTCTTCAGGTCGATGCCCTGCAAGCGACGAAACGGACGCACTTCGTTGAGCGCTTCGGTCAGCTCTTCGGCGGACAGACGCACCAGGGTGACGTTATCCACAGCGTTTTCGCTGAGGTTACTCAGTGCGGCGTTGACAGACGTCTTGCTGATTTCGGTGGCCAGCACTTTGCGCACGCGGGTGGCGAGCGGCAGGGTGAAGTTGCCATTGCCGCAATACAGCTCCAGCAGGTCGTCAGTGCGATCGCCCAGTGCTTCGTAAGCCCAGTTCAACATCTTCTGGTTCACGGTGCCGTTAGGCTGGGTGAACGCGCCCTCCGGCTGGCGGTAGCTGAAAGTGCGGCCGCCGACTTCGAGTTTTTCTACCACGTAGTCGTGGCCGATCACTTCGCGTTTGCCCTTGGAGCGACCGATGATGCTGACCCCCAGGTCTGCCGACAGCTTGGTGGCCGCCGCCTGCCAGTGCTCGTCCAGCGGACGGTGATAGCACAGGGTGATCATTGCGTCGCCGGCCAGCGTGGTCAGGAACTCCACTTGAAAAAGCTTGTGACTGAGCGCCGAACTCGCCTGCCACGCGGCCTTGAGCTGCGGCATCAACTGATTGATGCGCAGGCTGGCAATCGGGAACGCTTCGATCAGAATCGGCGTGCGTTTGTCGTCCTGGGAGAACATCGCGTAGTGACGCTCGCCGGCCTCGCGCCACAGGCGGAATTCGGCGCGCAGACGGAAGTTCTGCAGCGGTGAGTCGAACACTGTCGGCTCGGGGGCATCAAACGGTGCCAGCAGGTCACGCAGGCGCGTCACCTTGTCTTCGAGCTGAGCGGCGTAGGCTTGGGAATCGAAAGTCATGCGTTGAACCAACCCAACTTGATCACGAACAGAATCGACAAAATCACCAGCGCCGGGTTCAGTTCACGGGCGCGACCGGACAACAACTTGATCGCGGTCCAGGCGATGAAACCGAACGCGATACCGTTGGCGATCGAGTAAGTGAACGGCATGGCCAGCGCGGTCACCACGACCGGGGCGGCAACGGTGATGTCTTCCCAGTCTATTTCCGCCAGACCGGAAGTCATCAGCACGGCGACGAACAGCAGCGCGGGTGCGGTGGCGAATGCCGGAATGCTGGACGCCAATGGCGAGAAGAACAGCGCCAGCAGGAACAGGATCGCGACGACGACGGCAGTCAGACCGGTGCGGCCGCCCGCACTCACGCCAGCCGCGGATTCGATGTAGCTGGTGGTGGTCGAGGTGCCCAGCAGCGAACCGGCCATGGCGGCGGTGCTGTCAGCGATCAGCGCACGACCCATTTTCGGCATGTGGCCGTCCTTGCCCATCAGGCCGGCGCGCTTGGCAACGCCGATCAGGGTGCCGGAGTTGTCGAACAGGTCGACGAACAGGAAAGCAAAAATCACGCTGACCAGACCGATGTCCAGTGCGCCTTTGATGTCCAGTTGCAGGAAGGTCGGGGCCAGCGAAGGTGGCATCGAAATCACACCGCCGAACGGGGTGAAGCCCAGGGCGATCGAGACAACGGTGACCGCCAGAATGCCGATCAGCACCGCGCCGCGTACTTTGAGTGCTTCGAGGGCGACGATCAGGGCGAAACCGAGGGTGGCGAGAATTGGCGCCGGGGCTTTCAGGTCACCGAGGCCGACCATGGTCGCCGGGTTGCTGACCACGATGCCGGCGTTGTGCAGGGCGATCAGCGCCAGGAACAGGCCGATACCGGCGGCAATCGCCGAGCGCAGCGGCAGCGGGATGCTGTTGATGATCCATTCACGGATGCGGAAGATCGACAGCAGGAAGAACAGCACGGCCGAAATGAACACCGCGCCCAGTGCCACTTGCCAGGTATGGCCCATGTGCAGCACGACGGTGTAAGTGAAGAAGGCGTTCAGACCCATGCCCGGAGCGAGGGCAATCGGATAGTTGGCGATCAGGCCCATGACCGTCGAACCGATCGCGGCGGCCAGACAGGTGGCGACGAACACCGCGCCCTTGTCCATGCCGGTCTCGCCGAGGATGCTCGGATTGACGAACAGAATGTAGGCCATGGCCAGGAACGTCGTGATACCCGCAAGAATCTCGGTTCGCACGTTGGTGTTGTGTGCCTTGAGTTGAAACAGCCTTTCCAGCATGTCTGCTCCCCGTGGCGCGCATGGCGCCGTGAATGTATCGACCTCAACAGCAAAGCACAGACCGTCGCAAGCGCCTGGAAAATTGTGATGGGCCGGAAAAAGCCGCGCATCATACCAGCAGCGTGGGCAATATGGCGGTTGTTGGTGTCGATCGTCGGCGAAGTTTTGCCGTGAGAGCAACTGCGCCATACTGCGCGCTGATTTTTGGGGACGGGGAACGCATGAGCATGGGCTGGGTAAAGGCTTTCGGAGTAATTGCAGGGCTGATGGTCGGGACATCGGCTGTGTGGGCGGCATCGGCACCGCCCTTGAGTGAAGTGAAAGTCATCAAGGTGCAATCGCCTGCCTGCGGTCTGGAGGACATCGCTGATGGCCAGACGCAAACTCAATGCAATCACAGCGGACCGAGCATCAAGGTCTACGTGCTGGAAGTCGGGTATGGTCAGAGTCAGCCGCATGCCACGTTGGACGGCTTCGAAGTGGACGGCACCCGGGCTCCGGTATGTGCCTTTGGTAACGGCAATCTGACCGAGTGCACGCCCGGCAGCAATACCGTCGGCTCCCTCTATACCTTTGATCTGAAAGGTAAGCAGGAGGGCACCTTCCTCTTCAGTAACACCTCGATCAATGCCCCACGCAACACGATGTCGACGCAGCTTTACATCAAGTAATGGCAGCCGCTGCGCGATCTGGAGGAAGCTGACTACGCTTTGAAGATCACCCAGCGGAAATCGCCCATGACCTTTAGAGCCCTGATTACCCTCGCCGAGGGGATCGATGACCTGCAAAGCGTGACCCTGATCGACGTGCTGCGCCGCGCCGGCATCGAAGTGATGGCAGCCAGCATCGAAGGACGGCGCATGCTGACCTGCGCGCGCGGTACCCGCCTGACGGCTGACGGCATGCTGGTCGATGTGCTGGCGCAGACTTTCGATCTGATTGTCCTGCCGGGCGGCGACGTCGGTTCACAACACCTTTCGGCACATCAGCCGCTGCAGCAACTGCTCAAGGATCAGGCCAGCGCCGGGCGCCTGTTCGCCGCTATCGCCGAAGGCCCGGCAGTCGCCTTGCAAGCCTTCGGCGTTTTGCGTCAGCGACGCATGACCTGCCTGCCGGGCGTCAGTCATCAATTGTCGGGCTGCACGTTTGTGGATCAACCCGTGGTAGTTGATGGCAACTGCATCACCGCCCAGGGTTCTGGTGCTGCGCTGGAGTTTGCGCTGGTGCTGGTCGAACAACTTGGCGGCAAGGCTCTGCGGGGGAAAGTGGAGGGGGCGTTGCAGGTTTGACGAGCGCTAAACCTTCGCCTCTTCCACCAACTCCGTCATCCGGTCCCGTTTGGCCAGGGTCGGGAACAGTTTGATCCATGTTCCGGTCACCACCAGTGTGCCGATCCCGCCCATCACCACCGCCGGCACAGTACCGAACCAGTGCGCGGTGATGCCGGATTCGAACTCGCCCAACTGGTTCGAGGCGCCGATGAACAGCCCGTTGACCGCACTGACCCGGCCGCGCATTTCGTCCGGTGTTTCCAGTTGCACGAAGGACGCGCGGATCACCATGCTGATCATGTCCGCCGCGCCGAGCACCACCAACACCGCCAGCGAGAACCAGAACGAGGTCGACAGGCCGAAGGCAATGGTCGCGACGCCGAAGACCCCGACGGCGGTGAACATCACCCGGCCGACGTTGCGCTCTACGGCAAACCGCGCCAGGAACAGTGACATCAACAAGGCGCCCACGGCGGGCGCCGAACGCAGCAAACCCAGGCCCCACGGACCGGTCAGCAAGATGTCCTTGGCAAATACCGGCAGCAGCGCCGTGGCGCCACCGAGCAACACTGCAAACAGGTCAAGCGATATCGCTCCGAGGATGTCGGGACGGCTGCGAATGAAACGAATCCCCGCGAGCAGCGAATCAAGCGTGGCTTTGCCTTTGTTCAAGGGCGTTTGTCGTGCAGGCAGGTTGAGCATCAGCGAGCAGGCAATGACATAGAGAATCACCGTCGGGCCATACACCCAGACGCTGCCGAACGCATAGAGCAAGCCGCCAAGGGCCGGGGCGACGATGGTTGCGGATTGTTGCGCCGATTGCGCCGCCGCCACTGCACGCGGGAACAGCGCACCGGGCACGATGCTCGGCAGCAGTGCCTGGGTGGTTGGCATCTCGAACGAGCGTGCGGCACCGAGCAGAAAAGCGAGGATAAAGATCATTTCCCGGGTGACGTGATCGGTGGCGCTGCCAATTGCCAGCGCCAGCGCAATCAACGCTTGCAGCGACTGACAGATCGCTGCGACCTTGCGCCGGTCATAGCGGTCGGCGACGTGTCCGGTGTGCAACATGAACAACACACGCGGGGCGAACTCGACCAGGCCAACCAGACCCAGATCAAGCACGTTGCCGGTCAATTGATAGAGGTTCCAGCCAATGGCCACGGTGAGCATCTGAAAACCGCTGGCGGTAAAGATCCGGGCCAGCCAGAACGCAAGAAAAGGGCGGTGGTGACGTAACAGCAGGGGCTCTTGGCTGGGCATCTGAAGGCAGGTCTGGCTGGTGGGGAATCGCGAGATTATCACCAGTCTGTAACAGGAAGTTGCCAAGGTAGAAAATTTAGTTAGCCAGACATCGACTTTCTTTCAGGGCACAGATCAACGCATCGCTGGGGCGCCAAGGTGATGAGGCAACTTGTCACGCGGCAAACAACCACGCCGTTCATCACTCAAAATGGGACTACTCTTTCAACGTTGCATGATCCAGATCAAAACCCTGAGCGGAATTGATCCGGTGGCCCGTTGGCCAGACTCCCTGCGTTGCGATGGTTGTTAAAAAAGAACGAATCAGAATTCGCCGCACTCCATATCCGTGGGGGCAGTAGGCGTTGGGGCCACAAGCCCCACAGCCGGTATTACCTGACAGAGGAAGACTTATGTTCGGTTTAGAGGCACTCGATCTCGCCCGAATTCAGTTCGCGTTCACCGTCTCGTTCCACATCCTGTTCCCGGCCATCACCATTGGGCTGGCGAGTTACCTGGCGGTACTCGAAGGCCTGTGGCTCAAAACCCATAACGACACCTACCGTGACCTTTACCATTTCTGGTCGAAGATCTTTGCCGTCAACTTCGGCATGGGTGTGGTCTCCGGGTTGGTCATGGCTTATCAATTCGGTACCAACTGGAGTCGCTTCTCTGATTTCGCTGGCGCCGTCACCGGGCCGCTGCTGACGTACGAGGTGCTCACGGCGTTCTTCCTTGAGGCCGGTTTCCTCGGGGTGATGCTGTTCGGCTGGAACAAGGTCGGACGTGGCCTGCATTTTTTCTCCACGGTGATGGTGGCCATCGGCACGCTGATTTCAACGTTCTGGATTCTCGCTTCCAATAGCTGGATGCAAACCCCGCAGGGCTTCGAAATCGTCAACGGTCAGGTGATCCCGACCGACTGGTTTGCGATTGTCTTCAACCCCTCGTTCCCGTATCGCCTTATGCACATGGCCACGGCGGCGTTCGTCGCGACCGCTTTTTTTGTCGGCTCCTCGGCGGCCTGGCATTTGCTGCGCGGCAAGGACAATCCGGCCATCCGCACCATGCTGTCGATGGCGATGTGGATGGCGTTGATCGTTGCGCCGATTCAAGCCGTCATCGGTGACTTCCATGGCCTCAACACGCTGGAACATCAGCCGGCGAAAATCGCTGCGATTGAAGGTCACTGGGAAAACAAAGGTGACGAAGCCACACCGCTGATTCTGTTCGGCTGGCCGGACATGAAAGAAGAGAAAACCAAATTCGCCGTTGAGATCCCGTACCTCGGCAGCCTGATCCTGACCCACTCGCTGGACAAGCAGGTGCCGGCGCTCAAGGAGTTCCCGCCGGAGGACCGGCCTAACTCGACCATCGTCTTCTGGTCGTTCCGGGTCATGGTCGGCCTCGGCTTCCTGATGATCTTCACCGGTTTGTGGAGCCTGTGGCTGCGCAAACGCGACACGCTGTATACCTCGCGGCCATTCCTGTACCTGGCGTTGTGGATGGGGCCGTCCGGCCTGATCGCGATCCTCGCGGGCTGGTTCACTACGGAAATCGGTCGTCAACCGTGGGTGGTTTACGGGTTGATGCGCACGACGGATGCGTCCTCCAACCACAGCTTCATGCAGATGAGCATCACGCTGATCATGTTTGTGGTGGTGTATTTCGCGCTGTTCGGTACAGGTCTGGGCTACATGATGCGTCTGGTGCGCAAGGGGCCGATAACCGACGAAGGCAAGGAAACCAACGACGGTGGTCCTGGCCAGAAACGTACGCCGGCCAGGCCGCTGTCGGCGGCTGACGACGATGGCGCCGAGGCTGACCACAGCCCCACCCTGAGCAAGGAGATTTGAATCATGGGTATTGATCTTCCGCTGATCTGGGCCGTGATCATCATCTTCGGCATCATGATGTACGTGGTCATGGACGGCTTCGACCTGGGGATCGGGATTCTCTTCCCGTTCATCCCGGGCAAGACCGACCGTGACGTAATGATGAACACCGTCGCCCCGGTGTGGGACGGTAACGAAACCTGGCTGGTGCTGGGCGGTGCGGCGTTGTTCGGCGCGTTCCCGCTGGCCTATTCGGTGGTGCTGTCGGCGTTGTACCTGCCGCTGATTTTCATGCTGATCGGTCTGATCTTCCGTGGCGTCGCGTTCGAGTTTCGCTTCAAGGCCAAGGACGATAAACGTCATCTCTGGGACAAGGCGTTCATCGGTGGTTCGGTGGCGGCGACGTTCTTCCAGGGCGTGGCGCTCGGTGCGTTCATCGATGGTCTGCCCGTGGTCAATCGGCAGTTCGCCGGTGGCTCACTGGACTGGCTGACGCCGTTCACGCTGTTCTGCGGTGCCGCGTTGGTGGTGGCTTATGCCTTGCTCGGCTGCACCTGGCTGATCATGAAGACCGAAGGCAAGCTGCAAGAGCAGATGCACAACCTGGCGCGGCCGCTGGCCTTCGTGCTGTTGGCGGTGATCGGTATTGTCAGCCTCTGGACACCGCTGGCCCACCCGGAAATCGCAACACGCTGGTTCAGCATGCCGAACCTGTTCTGGTTCATGCCGGTGCCGATTCTGGTGTTGATCACGTTGTACGGCTTGATCCGCGCCGTGGCGCGCAACGCCAACTACATGCCGTTCCTGCTGACCCTGGTGCTGATCTTCCTGGGCTACAGCGGTCTGGGCATCAGCCTGTGGCCGAACATCGTGCCGCCGTCGATCTCGATCTGGGACGCCGCCGCGCCGCCGCAAAGTCAGGGGTTCATGCTGGTGGGTACGTTGTTCATCATCCCGTTCATCCTGGGTTACACCTTCTGGAGCTACTACGTGTTCCGCGGCAAGGTGACTCATGAGGACGGTTATCACTAGTCGTGACCACGAAGGCGTCGCCAGCGGCGCCATCGCCCCCAACCGGAGGATGAAGCAATGCCCGGCAAACATTCCCTGCACGACATCGAAGAGGCTGAAAAAAAACCGCTATGGCAGCGGCTCGGCTGGTTGGCCATGATCTGGGTGGGCAGTGTCGGTGCGCTGTTTATCGTTGCCAGCCTGATGCGCATGTTCATGAACGCCGCAGGCCTGACCACTCACTGAATCACTTCGTCCCGGCGCCTTCGGGTACGGATTTGCAACCCTCCTGACGGAGGGTTTTTTTTCGTCTTGCGGATTACTTGCGGGCCTTGAGAATCACGAACTTCGGCGTTGCCGCCACCTGCTCGACACCCCGGAAAAGTCGCGCCAGTTTGCTGTGGTAACCCAAGTGACGGTTGCCGACGATGTACAGCGCACCACCGACCACCAGCGCTTCGCGAGCCTGCTGAAACATGCGCCAGGCAAGGAAGTCGCCCACCACTTGCTGCTGATGGAACGGCGGATTGCACAGGATCACATCCAGCGATTGCGCTTCCTGCCCGGCCAGACCATCGCCGGCCCGCACGATCACGTCGCGATCTCCCAGCGCGGCGCGCCAGTTCTCGGTGGCCGATTGCACCGCCATGAACGACTCGTCGACCAGCGTGTACTGCGCGTCGGGGTTTTGCAAAGCACTGGCTATCGCCAAAACACCGTTGCCGCAGCCGAGATCGGCAACCCGTGCGCTACCCAGACTCTTGGGCAAATGCGGCAAAAAGGCGCGGGTGCCGATATCCAGGCCTTCACGACAAAACACGTTGGCGTGGTTGAGCAATTCGATAGACGGTGTGTCGAGACGATAACGCGATGGGTAGGGCGACACCGCCGGTGTCTTTGCTTCTGGTGTGGCGATGAGCAATCGGGCTTTTTTCACTGCCAGTGAAGCTTGCACCGGGCCGATGTAACGTTCCAGCAGATCACCGGCAGCGCGTGGCAGATGTTTGACCATCGCCGCAGCGATCACTTGCGCGCCGGGAGCCAGTTGCCCATGCAGGCGAATGAGTTGTTCTTCGAGCAAGGCGAGGGTTTTGGGGACGCGGATCAGCACGCGGTCGAAGGGCCCGACCACAGGCTCGCTGGCCGGAATACCGCAGATCGCATCGAACGCTTGGCCGTTGCGCAGCAAGTTTTTTTCCAGACCTTGAAAACCCAGAAACGAATCACCGCTGCTGGTCACTTGCACCTTGCCCAGCAGGCTGGCGGCCAGTGCGCCGAAGCTGTCGTTGAGCACCAAGATTCGGGTGTCGGCCGTCGGTTGCTGTGCGGCCAGATGGTTGAGCAAGTATTCGTCGGCCGCATCGAAAGCCTGCAGTGGTTCGTTCTGCTGTTCGGGCTGGCGGATCAGGTCGAGTTGGGCGAAGGGCGTATCGAGCAAAGGCATGGGGCGGGGACTCAGGGTGATCAACGGGTATCCCGCAGCCCTGGTGTCATGCGGCGGAACCGATCAAGTGAACTGCAACGCAACAAAGCTTCACGTTATCACTCAGAAAGGCCACAAATGGTACGTTTTTTTCTCCGCAAATACCCGTAAGTTTTAATCCGGATGCATGGCAACGCTTTAGATGATTCCGGCTCTGGCGGCCGCGATGACGGCGGAAATCTTGTTGCAGACGTTGAGTTTCTCGATCACGTTTTGCACGTGATAGTTCACGGTGCGTTCGCTCAGACTGAGGATTTTCGAGATCTCATAAGCTGTTTTTCCACCGGCGGACAATTGCAGAACCTCCAGTTCTCGTGGCGAAAGGTGTGGTTTGTCGGATTTGGCCGGATTCACGGGCAGGGTGCGGGCGAACAGTTCGCTCAAGTGACTCGCGGCGTAGAAGATATAACCAAAGTGCTCGTACAACTCGAGCGGACTGATCGGGCAGTGCTTGCGTGCAAGGCTGATAATGCTGCACAACCCCGTATCTTCATGATGGAACGCCTGGGACCAGCCATATTGCAGTTTGTGCTCCTTTAACGCCTCCCATAGTCGCGGCGTATCTGCAAAGACTGTTTCATTCCATACAATCGGCATGACGGAGTGATTGCAATGCGCTACTACTGGGTCAATTACGCTGAATTTTTGTTGTTCATATTGCTGGTTCCATTCTTTGGGGTAGTTGTTGATATTAAACGCATCAAGATGCACTTCCTGGTCGGGTGACGTGACCGAAATTGCACAGAAATTGAAGCCAAGATTTTCGGCGAATCTGAGCAGAATCGGATAAGCGGCATCTATCCCTTTAGCGAAAGTCAGTTGCCTTAACTGCGACTCCTTCCAAGTTTCCATTAGAAACTCTCCGTTGGTGTTGCATAGGGGGCGCCGAATGGATCCAAAAACCCGGCACGGGTCGAAGTGTAGGATATTTCCTGCGTGTGGTTTTAAATTATTTCGCTCTTGAAGATGTCGGTGTGTTCAGTAAATGTTCTTAGCGACGAAAGATTTTTAACTCATGTGGTCATTCTGGATTTTAACTAAAGGGTGGGTTTTTCGAATGCCATTACCAATCATCGGTGTTTAGACGGGGGGAATTGCGGGACACTGGTGTCAATCGTTTATCGGAGCGCTCCATGACCGCCAGTGCAGAGAAGTACACGGTTCAGACATTGATCGACGTGCAGCCGTTGACCCCCAGTCTATTCACCTTGCGCACCTGTCGTGATGCAGGCTTTCGCTTCCGTGCGGGGCAGTTTGCCAGGCTTGGCGTAACCAGGGCCGATGGCAGCACCGTGTGGCGCGCTTATTCGATGGTGTCGTCACCCTTCGACGAGTTTCTTGAGTTTTTTTCGATCGTGGTACCGGGCGGTGAATTCACCAGTGAATTAAGTCGGCTGCAGATCGGCGATAGCTTGCTGGTGGATCGGCAGGCATTCGGCTATCTGACCCTTGATCGCTTCGTCGACGGTCGGGACCTGTGGTTGTTATCCACAGGCACGGGGGTGGCGCCTTTTCTGTCGATTCTGCAGGACTTCGAGGTCTGGGAAAAATTCGAACGGATCATTCTGGTGTACAGCGTGCGCGAAGTGCGGGAGTTAGCGTATCAGCCGCTTATTGCCGGGCTGGCGCAACGTGAATACCTGAGCGAGCACGCACACAAGTTGCAATTCATCCCGACAGTCACGCGACAAGCGCATCCCGGCGCGCTGAGCGGTCGCATCACTGCGCTGATCGAGAACGGAGAGCTTGAGCGTGTCGCGGGTGTCGAGCTATCTGCAGAACACTCGCGGGTCATGTTGTGTGGCAATCCGCAGATGATCGACGACACTCGTGCACTGTTGAAAAAACGGGGGATGAGCTTAAGCCTCACTCGCCGCCCTGGCCAGGTGGCCGTGGAAAACTACTGGTAAACAAACGGCGCCCGAAGGCGCCGTTGTTTATCGCGTGCAACGTTCAGGGCTGATTGTTCTGGGCCTTGAGCAGATCGCGGATCTCGCCCAGCAATTCTTCTTCTTTGGTTGGCACCGGAGGCAGGGTCGGGGCCACGGCTTCTTCGCGTTTGAGGCGGTTGATGGCTTTGACGCCCATGAAGATCGCGAAGGCGACGATTATGAAGTCGAGCACGGTCTGAATGAATTTGCCGTAAGCCATCACTACCGCAGGGGCGCTGCCCTCGGCGGCTTTCAGCGTAATGGTCAGGTCACTGAAGTCGACACCACCGATCAGCAGGCCGATCGGCGGCATGATCACGTCACCGACAAACGACGAAACGATTTTGCCGAAGGCGGCACCGATGATGATACCGACGGCCATGTCGACCACATTGCCTTTGACCGCGAAGGCCTTGAACTCGCTTAGCACGCCCATAGGTTATTTCCTTGTTACAGATGAGTTTGGTGTACGCAGTGTAAATCAGCAAAACGCGTCCTGCGCGAAACACCTTCTTACAATGCCCGTTTTTATCGACACACTAATCGACGATTAGTTTGCAAAGTGCCACTAATCGCGCGCGAAATACGCCGTAACACCATGAAAAGGAAGAAAAATCTATCAATCATCGAGTTACGAACTTTCTATTTATGTTCGCCGGTTTTGCCCTCTAGCCTCTGTTTGGCGCACCTGGATGCGCCCAAAAAACCAGAGGAACCTGATATGACTTCCACGCTTGGCTTAGGGGCTTTTCCCCATCGCCGCACCCTTGGCGTACTCACCGCCAGCCTTCTGACCTTCTCCGTGCATGCCGCGCCCCTGACCCGGGATAACGGCGCAGCGGTGGGTGACAATCAGAATTCGCAGACTGCCGGTGCCAATGGCCCGGTGCTGCTGCAGGATGTGCAACTGATCCAGAAGCTGCAGCGTTTCGACCGCGAGCGCATTCCCGAGCGTGTGGTACATGCACGCGGCGCTGGCGCCCACGGCACTTTCACGGTCACCAATGACCTCAGTGACCTGAGCAAGGCCAAGGTCTTTGCCGCCGGCCAGAGCACGCCGGTTTTCGTGCGTTTTTCCGCCGTGGTGCACGGTAATCACTCCCCGGAAACCCTGCGCGACCCGCGCGGTTTCGCCACCAAGTTCTACACCGCCGATGGCAACTGGGATCTGGTGGGCAACAACTTCCCGACGTTCTTCATTCGCGATGCGATCAAGTTCCCGGACATGGTGCACGCCTTCAAACCTGATCCGCGTACCAACCTTGATGACGACTCTCGCCGGTTCGACTTCTTCTCCCATGTACCGGAAGCCACGCGCACGCTGACCGAGTTGTATTCCAACTCAGGCACGCCAGCCAGTTATCGGGAAATGGACGGCAACGGCGTACATGCTTATAAGTTGATCAATTCAAAAGGTGAAGTGCATTACGTAAAGTTTCACTGGAAGAGTTTGCAAGGCATAAAGAATCTGGCGCCTAAAGAAGTGACGAAAGTTCAAGGTCAGGACTACAGTCATATGACCAATGACTTGGTGACAAACATCAATAAAGGCAATTTTCCGAAGTGGGACTTGTACATTCAGGTTCTGAAACCGCAAGACTTGTCCAAGTTTGATTTCGATCCGCTGGATGCAACCAAGATCTGGCCGGGTATTCCAGAGCGAAAAGTTGGACAAATGGTACTGAACCGTAATCCGGCAAACGTGTTTCAGGAAACCGAACAAGTTGCCATGGCGCCGGCCAATGTTGTGCCGGGTATCGAGCCGTCGGAAGACCGTTTATTGCAAGGCCGAGTATTCTCTTATGCCGACACGCAAATGTATCGCCTGGGTGCCAACGCCCTGCAACTACCGATCAACGCGCCAAAAGTTGCGGTGAATAATGGCAATCAGGACGGTGCGATGAATGGGGGTGCCAGCCACTCCGGCGTGAACTATCAGCCGAGCCGTTTGCAACCGCGCGAAGAGACGCAAAGCGCGCGTTACAGCCCATCGGCGCTATCGGGCAGCACCCAGCAGGCGAAAATTCAGCGTGAGCAGAACTTCAGGCAGGCCGGCGATCTGTATCGCTCGTTCAGCAAAAAGGAACGTCGTGATCTGATCGACAGCTTTGGCGGCTCGCTGGCCACCACTGATGACGAGAGCAAGCACATCATCCTGTCCTTCCTTTATAAGGCTGATCCCGAATACGGCACCGGCGTGACTAAAGTGGCCATGGGCGACCTGAGCCGAGTCAAGGCGCTGGCGGCCAAACTGGTCGACTGATTCAGCGTTGATGCGACGCGGGGTCTGAATCCGGGCCTCGTTTCGCTCAAGGAGAGTGCTTATGCGTATCTGTCTTTTGTGGCTATCGGGTTGTCTGTCGTTCGCCGCGTGGGCGGCCTCCCCTGAACAGGGGCCCGACGCGATCAAGGCTCAACTTCAGGATTACTATTTCGACGCGGCCCGACGCGGCGACGTACCGATGCTGGACACCTTCATCGAGTCCGGTTACTCCCTCGATACCCGCGACAGCAAGGGTTACACCGCGCTGATTCTGGCGGCGTATCACGGTCAGGCGCCGGCGGTTGAAAGGTTGCTCGCCGCCGGGGCCGATGCCTGTGCTCAGGATCAACGCGGTAACACGGCGTTGATGGGGGCGATTTTCAAGGGCGAGTTGCAGATTGCTCGCCGCCTGATGGCGACCGACTGCAGCCCCGACCAGCGTAACGGCGCCGGGCAGACGGCAGCCATGTACGCCGGATTGTTCAAACGCCTTGAGTTGCTCGACGCACTCAAGGCCAAAGGTGCCGACCTGAATGCCGAAGATCCGCTGGGCAACAGCCCCACGCGTCTGGCCGGCGGAGAAATCCGCACCGCCGCGCCGCGCTGATCGGTGATGGCTGCGTTATCATCGCGGTTTTGCCCCGGGGGTTCAGATGGCCAAGGCCAAGCGCATGTACGGCTGCACCGAGTGCGGCGCCACTTTTCCCAAATGGGCCGGCCAGTGCGGTGAGTGTGGTGCCTGGAACACCCTGACTGAAACCATGATCGAAAGCGGCGGGGCCACCGCGCCCACCGGTCGTACCGGTTGGGCCGGGCAGCAGGCGCAGATCAAGACGCTGGCCGAAGTCAGCATTGAAGAGATTCCGCGGTTTTCCACCGCGTCGGGCGAACTCGATCGCGTGCTCGGCGGCGGTCTGGTAGATGGTTCGGTGGTGCTGATTGGCGGCGATCCGGGGATCGGCAAATCGACAATTCTGTTGCAGACCCTGTGTAACCTTGCCAAGAGCATGCCGGCGCTGTACGTCACCGGCGAAGAGTCCCAGCAACAAGTGGCCATGCGCGCGCGCCGTCTCGGCTTGCCCCAGGATCAACTGCGGGTGATGACTGAAACCTGTATCGAAACCATCATCGCCACCGCCCGTCAGGAAAAACCCAAGGTGATGGTGATCGACTCGATCCAGACGATCTTCACCGAACAATTGCAGTCGGCGCCTGGTGGTGTCTCCCAGGTGCGGGAGAGTGCGGCGCTGCTGGTGCGTTATGCCAAGCAAAGCGGCACGGCGATTTTCCTTGTCGGTCATGTCACCAAGGAGGGCGCGCTTGCCGGGCCTCGCGTGCTGGAGCACATGGTCGATACGGTGCTGTATTTCGAAGGCGAGTCCGACGGACGCTTGCGGTTGTTGCGCGCGGTGAAGAACCGTTTTGGCGCGGTCAATGAGTTGGGCGTGTTCGGCATGACCGACAAGGGGTTGAAAGAAGTCTCTAATCCTTCGGCGATTTTTCTGACGCGTGCTCAGGAAGAAGTCCCGGGCAGCGTGGTGATGGCAACGTGGGAAGGCACTCGGCCGATGTTGGTGGAAGTGCAGGCGTTGGTCGATGACAGCCACTTGGCCAACCCGCGCCGGGTAACGTTGGGGCTGGATCAGAACCGGTTGGCGATGTTACTGGCGGTTTTGCATCGGCACGGCGGTATTCCGACTCACGATCAGGACGTGTTTCTCAATGTGGTCGGCGGGGTGAAGGTGCTGGAGACGGCCTCTGACCTGGCATTGATGGCGGCGGTGATGTCGAGCTTGCGTAATCGGCCATTGCCCCATGATCTGCTGGTGTTTGGTGAAGTAGGCTTGTCTGGCGAAGTGCGTCCGGTGCCGAGTGGGCAGGAACGTTTGAAGGAAGCGGCCAAGCATGGCTTCAAACGGGCGATCGTGCCCAAGGGTAATGCGCCGAAGGAGTCACCGCCGGGGCTGCAGATCATCGCCGTGACCCGCCTGGAACAGGCCCTCGACGCGCTCTTCGAATAAACACTCAGCACCTTGGTGGGAGCGGTAGTGGCTTCTAGATTTCGATCAGAGCGCCCAACTCGCGCTCCAGCTCCTGCGGATCGCCCAGGTTGAACTCAATCAAGCGCCGCAGGCGTTCGATGGACTCCAGGTTGATGTGCTTGCAGACGAAGCCGAGCTGGCCATGGTCGTCATGGGTCAGTTGCGCATCCATCTTGATGACGACCTCATCGTTGAGATGGATATCGACCAGGAAATGCCGCTCCCGATCACCTGGCCACGGCTCAGGCTTTTCGATCAACAGACCCTTTAACGACAGGTCGATCAACTTCACTGGCCAGATGTACTCACCCTGTCTCAGCTCGGTTTTGGCATCGAACGCGATGCGTTTGAAACGGCGACGCTCGTCAGGTTGTTCGCTCATGGCGCAATCCTCCGGATGTTCGCTGACTATAGACCCGCATTCTTCAACCGTGCCAGTGCAGACAAGCGTCTAGACCAACGTCGGGGTATGGCCTTTGTCGCCAGTAGCGCTAAACTCGGGGTGGCTGTCTTTCTTGTCCACCCTGGCTGGAATAAAAAAATGAAAAATAATAATAGCCTGCTACGCCACTTACCCTGGCTAGTGCTGGCAATCGTAGGAGCGTGCGCCCTGGGCGTAGTGGCATTGCGCCGAGGCGAGGCGATCAACGCCTTGTGGATTGTGGTCGCTGCCGTGGCCATTTATCTGGTTGCGTATCGTTACTACAGCCTGTTCATCGCGAACAATGTGATGCAACTCGATGCGCGTCGGGCCACCCCCGCCGTGCTCAACAACGACGGTCTGGACTACGTTCCAACCAACAAACACATTCTCTTCGGTCACCACTTCGCGGCCATTGCTGGCGCGGGGCCGTTGGTCGGCCCGGTATTGGCAGCGCAGATGGGGTATTTGCCCGGCACGCTTTGGCTGATTGCCGGTGTGGTGCTGGCGGGCGCGGTGCAGGACTTCATGGTGCTGTTCATGTCGACCCGCCGCAACGGCCGATCCCTGGGCGACATGGTGCGTGAAGAAATGGGCCGCATTCCCGGCACCATCGCACTGTTCGGCTGCTTCCTGATCATGATCATCATCCTTGCGGTGCTGGCGCTGATCGTGGTGAAAGCGCTGGCGGAGAGCCCGTGGGGCATCTTCACCGTGATGGCGACCATCCCGATCGCGATGTTCATGGGCATCTACATGCGCTACATCCGTCCGGGTCGCATCGGCGAGATTTCGGTGATTGGCGTGGTGCTGCTGCTCGGTTCGATCTGGCTGGGCGGGCAGATTGCCGCTGATCCGGTGTGGGCCAAGGCCTTCAGTTTCACCGGCATTCAAATCACCTGGATGCTGATCGGTTACGGCTTCGTGGCGGCGGTTCTGCCGGTATGGCTGATCCTTGCGCCGCGTGACTACCTGTCGACCTTCCTCAAGATCGGTACGATCATCGCGTTGGCGATTGGCATTCTGGTGACCATGCCTGAGCTGAAAATGCCGGCATTGACCCAGTTCGTCGACGGCACCGGCCCTGTGTGGAAGGGCGGTCTGTTCCCGTTCCTGTTCATCACCATTGCCTGTGGTGCGGTGTCGGGTTTCCACGCGCTGATCTCCTCCGGCACCACGCCGAAGCTGCTGGATAACGAAACCAACGCCCGTTACATCGGTTACGGCGGCATGCTGATGGAATCGTTCGTCGCCATCATGGCCATGGTGGCGGCTTCGGTGATCGAACCGGGCGTCTACTTCGCCATGAACAGCCCGGCCGCCGTGGTGGGTGGGGATGTTGCGTCAGTGGCGCAGATGGTCAGCAGTTGGGGCTTTGCGATCACGCCTGAGGCGCTGCAAGCCGTCGCCCATGACATCGGTGAAACCACCATTCTGGCCCGTGCCGGTGGTGCGCCGACCCTGGCGGTGGGGATCGCGCAAATCCTGCACAGTGTCCTGCCGGGTGAAAACACCATGGCGTTCTGGTACCACTTTGCGATCCTGTTCGAAGCGCTGTTCATCCTTACCGCTGTGGACGCTGGCACCCGTGCCGGACGTTTCATGCTCCAGGATCTGCTGGGCTCTTTCGTTCCGGCGCTCAAGCGTACCGAGTCGTGGACGGCCAACCTGATTGCCACCGCCGGTTGTGTGGCAATGTGGGGCTGGTTGCTGTACCAAGGCGTGATCGATCCACTGGGCGGCATCAACACCTTGTGGCCGCTGTTCGGTATCTCCAACCAGATGCTGGCCGGTATCGCGCTGATGCTCGGCACTGTGGTTCTGATCAAAATGAAGCGTCAGCGCTACATTTGGGTCACGCTGCTGCCAGCCACCTGGCTGCTGATCTGCACCACGACGGCGGGTTTCATCAAACTGTTCGACGCCAACCCGGCAATCGGTTTCCTGTCGCTGGCCAAGAAGTACAGCGATGCCTTGGCCAACGGTCAGATTATTGCCCCGGCCAAGAGCATCGATCAGATGCAGCACGTCATTTTCAATGCTTACACCAATGCCACGCTGACCGCGCTGTTCCTGTTCGTGGTATTCAGCATCCTGTTCTATGCGCTCAAAGTCGGCATCGCCGCCTGGGGCAAAAAAGAGCGTACGGATAAAGAATCGCCATTCCAGGCTCTGCCGGATGCGTAACCAGAGGATTGCACCATGTTCAATGACCTGAGTCGCCTCGGTAAATACCTCGGTCAGGCTGCGCGCTTGATGGTCGGCATGCCCGACTACGACACCTACGTCGAGCATATGCAAACCAAGCACCCGGACAAACCGGTGATGAGCTACGAGATGTTCTTCCGCGAACGTCAGGAAGCCCGTTACGGTGGCAAGGGTGGGCCCAAGTGCTGTTGAGCTGACAGCCTGAGGTTGCTGCAATCCCCCTGTGGGAGCGGGCTTGCTCGCGAAAGCGCAGTGTCAGTTGATGATTGTTCTGACTGATGCACCGTCTTCGCGAGCAAGTCCGCTCCCACATTTGTTTTGTGTTTCTTTTAAGGAGATCGAGTTTTGTCCTCTCCCATTCCGGTCACGGTACTCAGTGGTTTCCTCGGTGCCGGCAAAACCACCTTGCTGCGCCATCTATTGAAAGCCGAGCACGGCCTGAAAATCGCCGTGATCGAAAACGAATTCAGCGACGCCGGCATCGACACGCAGTTGCTGGGCGACGAGCCGGTGCAAGTCATGACCCTGGCCAATGGCTGCGTCTGCTGCACCATCCACACCGATCTGACCAAAGCGCTGTACCTGCTGCTCGAACGGTTGGATAGCGGCGAAATCGCTTTCGACCGCCTGGTGATCGAATGCACCGGTCTGGCCGATCCGGCGCCAGTCGCGCAAACCTTCTTCATTGATGAAGAATTGCGTGAGCGCTACATTCTCGACGGCATCATCACACTGGTCGACGCGGCCCACGCCGAGCAGCACCTGACCCAGACCATCGCCCAGGCGCAGATCGGTTTTGCCGACCGCTTGCTGGTGAGCAAGACCGATCTGGTGGATTCGGCTGCGTTCACCGCGCTGAGCGAACGGCTGACGCGGATCAACCGTCGTGCACCGATTCGTGTGGTCGAACACGGCAATATCGATCTGGCCGAGTTGCTCGATGTGCGCGGCTTCAACCTCAATGCCGACCTGGGTGGCGGGCTGAGTCTGCGGCCGGTGAGCCAGGCGCCGTCCATCGACCGCATCTGCAGTCTGGTGCTGCGCACTGAGCAACCGCTGGATATCGATCAGCTCAGTGAATTCATGAATGAATTGCTGGAGGCGCACGGCAAGCAATTGCTGCGCTACAAAGGCGTGCTGCACATTGCCGGTGAAGATCGACGGTTGGTGTTTCAGGGCGTTTTGAAACTCTACGGTTTCGACTGGGATACGGAGTGGGCCGAGGGTGAGGCGCGGGACAGTGTGATCGTGTTTATTGCCGATGATTTGCCGGAAGAGAAAATTCGGGCGGGGTTTGCCAGGGTGGCGGCGCAAGGCTAAATGTTTGCGCAGGCATTAAGGGCCTCTTCGCGAACAAGCCCGCTCCCACAGGTTATGGGGTTGGTCACAAAATCTGTGGTCACCCTCAATCACTGTTGGGGCGGGCCCGCGATGGCGATCATCGAGACTGTCAGAAATTTTGTGTTCGGGCATAACATGTTGAAAAGGAGCATGTATGCCGACCAAAAAGAAACCGGCCTCGGAGGTCAAACCCCAGTTTCCTTCGATCCCGAAAGAGCTGATTGATCAG
>NZ_CAXAON010000006.1:0-184197 GCF_963970495.1 Pseudomonas sp. EA_65y_Pfl2_P78
TACATCTTTGATTTCTCGCGGAGTAACTTGTGATGCTGATAATCTTGTTGACTATCAGTCTGACTCCACAAGCACCCACACGAATTGCTTGATTCAGTTGTTAAAGAGCGGTTGGTTAAGATCTTTCGTCTCAACCGAGGCGCGCATTCTACAGCAGCCTCATTTACTGTCAAGTGATTATTTTCAGAAGCTTTCGAAGAATTCTTCAACAACTTCAACCACTTGCGCCTTCGATCTCTCGTCAGCGGGAGGCGAATTCTACAGCGTTACACGCTGCTGTCAACACCTCTTTTTCTCCGCTTTCGACCGAGAAGATCGAACCGTTAAAAGCGCCAAACACGAAATCAAAAGTCCAGGTTCGAAACCGCCAAAGCATTACTCTCGATGAAGTCACGGCGAGGTTCGACCGCATCACCCATCAGGGTGTTGAAGATCTGGTCTGCGCCAATGGCGTCTTCGATGGTAACTTTGAGCATGCGACGCACGCTTGGGTCCATGGTGGTTTCCCACAGCTGATCCGGGTTCATTTCGCCCAAACCTTTGTATCGCTGAATGGTGTGGCGCTTGGTGCTTTCAGCCATCAGCCAGTCCAAAGCTTCCTTGAACTCGGTAACCGCTTTCTTTCGCTCGCCACGCTGGATATAAGCGCCTTCGTCGAGCAGAGTGCTGAGCTGAGCGCCGAGGGTGACGACGGTTTTGTAGTCATTGCTGCCGAAGAAATCGCGGTTGAATGTGACGTAGTTCGACAGACCGTGGGAAATCAGTTCGACTTCTGGCAGCCAAACGCCGCGTTCACGATCTTCACGCAGGCTGGCCTTGTAGACCAGGCCGGACTTCTCATTGGTGCGCAGGCGGACTTCGTACTGGGCCAGCCACTCTTGCATCGCGGCGTGGTCGCCGAGCGTTTCCAGGCTCACGGCCGGCAGGTAGATGAAGTGCTCGGTCAGTTCCTGTGGGTACAGGCGCGACAGACGCTTGAGGGTCTTCATTACCATGCGGAAGTCATTGACCAGACGCTCCAGCGCTCCGCCAGAAATGCCCGGGGCATCTTCGTTCAGGTGCAGGCTCGCGTCTTCCAGGGCCGACTGCGTCATGTACTCTTCCATGGCGTCGTCGTCTTTGATGTATTGCTCTTGCTTACCTTTCTTGACTTTGTACAGCGGCGGTTGGGCGATGTAGATATAGCCGCGTTCAATCAGTTCTGGCAACTGACGGAAGAAGAAGGTCAGCAGCAGGGTACGAATGTGCGAACCGTCGACGTCAGCATCGGTCATGATGATGATGTTGTGATAGCGCAACTTGTCGATGTTGTACTCTTCGCGACCAATACCGCAGCCCAGCGCGGTGATCAGGGTGCCCACTTCCTGGGAAGAGATCATCTTGTCGAAACGTGCTTTCTCGACGTTGAGGATCTTGCCCTTCAACGGCAGGATGGCTTGAGTCCTGCGGTTACGTCCCTGCTTGGCAGAGCCGCCCGCAGAGTCACCTTCCACAAGGTACAGTTCGGACAGCGCCGGGTCTTTTTCCTGGCAGTCCGCGAGTTTGCCTGGCAAACCGGCGATGTCCAGCGCGCCTTTGCGGCGGGTCATCTCACGGGCCTTGCGCGCGGCTTCACGAGCACGGGCGGCGTCGATCATCTTGCCGACGACAAGCTTGGCTTCGTTCGGGTTTTCTAGCAGGAAGTCGGAGAAGTACTTGCCCATTTCCTGTTCGACCGCGGTCTTCACTTCCGAAGAAACCAGCTTGTCTTTGGTCTGGGAGCTGAACTTGGGATCCGGCACCTTCACCGAGATGATCGCGGTCAGGCCTTCACGGGCATCGTCACCGGTGGTGGCGACTTTGTGCTTCTTCGCCAGGCCTTCCTGCTCGATGTAGTTGTTCAGGTTACGCGTCAGTGCGGAACGGAAACCCACCAGGTGAGTACCACCGTCGCGTTGCGGAATGTTGTTTGTGAAGCACAACAGGTTCTCGTTGAAGCTGTCGTTCCACTGCAGGGCGATTTCCACGCCAATGCCGTCTTCACGCTGAATGTTGAAGTGGAACACCTGGTTGACCGCAGTCTTGTTGGTGTTCAGGTATTCAACGAACGCACGCAGGCCGCCTTCGTACTTGAACAGTTCTTCCTTGCCGCTGCGCTCGTCCTTGAGGACGATGCCGACACCGGAGTTGAGGAAAGACAGTTCGCGAATCCGCTTGGCCAGGATGTCCCAGCTGAAGTGAATGTTTTTGAAGGTTTCACTGGAAGCCTTGAAGTGGATCTGGGTGCCGGTGGTCTCGCTGTCGCCTACGATGGCCATCGGTGCCTGAGGTACGCCGTGGACGTAGGTCTGTTCCCAGATCTTGCCGCTGCGACGCACAGTCAGCACCAGCTCCTCGGACAGCGCGTTCACTACCGAAACACCTACACCGTGCAGACCGCCGGATACTTTGTAGGAGTTGTCGTCGAACTTACCGCCAGCATGGAGGACGGTCATGATGACCTCTGCGGCGGAAACGCCCTCCTCTTTGTGCACGTCGACCGGGATGCCACGACCGTTATCTTTAACGGTGATGGACTCATCCGGGTGGATGATGATGCTGATGTCATCGCAGTGGCCGGCGAGGGCTTCGTCGATCGAGTTGTCGACCACTTCGAACACCATATGGTGCAGACCGCTACCATCGTCGGTGTCACCAATGTACATACCGGGACGTTTGCGTACGGCATCCAGGCCTTTCAGCACTTTAATGCTCGTTGAGTCGTACGTATTTTCTTCGCTCAATGCCTTCACTCCCGATGGTCGTGGGTCTGGGTGATACGGCCCTGTTCCACGTGGAACAGGGCGACTGGCGTTTCCGTCTGCCAGCCTTCCCTCAATAATTCATGATCTACACAGGTGATAAAAACCTGGCAGCGTAAGTCTTCCAGCAAACGGCACAACGCGCGACGGTGGTTCTCGTCCAATTCGGACGGCAAGTCATCCACCAGATAAATACATTGGCCGCGGCGGGCCTGGCTAACCAAGTGCCCCTGGGCAATCCGCAATGCACAGACCACCAACTTCTGCTGACCCCGGGACAAAATGTCCGCGGCGTTGTGTGCGCCCAATCTAAGACGCAAATCAGCCCGTTGTGGTCCAGCCAGGGTATGACCCATTTGCTGATCCCGTTGCAGGGATCCGGCAAGTACGGCACTCAGCTCCCGGTCTTTGTCCCAGCCTCGGTAATAGCTGAGCGTCAAACCCTCGAGTTCAACCAGTTCACTCAAGGTTTGTTCAAAGACTGGTTTCAAGGCTTTGATGTAAGCGCGGCGGTATTCATCTATTTCAGCGCTGGCCTGGCACAGCTCCCTGTCCCAAACCGCTTGCGAAACGGCGTCAAGTGTACCATGCCGCAGCCAAGAGTTTCTCTGGCGCAGGGCCTTCTGCAAGCGCTGCCAGGTGGCCATGAAGCGCGGCTCGACGTGGAACACGCCCCAATCGAGAAACTGCCGGCGAATCTTGGGCGCGCCTTCGAGCAGGCGAAAGCTGTCCGGGTTAATCAACTGGAGCGGCAGTATTTCTGCAAGTTGCGCGGCGCTACGGGCGTTCTGGCCGTCGATGCGGATCTGAAACTCGCCCTGACGGTCGCGGGATATCCCCAGAGCACTGTGCCCACCTTCGGCCAGTTCCACCTGACCGAACACGGTGCAAGCGAGTTGTTCGTACTGGATGACCGGCAGCAGCCTCGTGCTACGAAACGAACGGGCAAGCCCCAGCAGATGAATGGCTTCCAGAACACTGGTTTTGCCGCTGCCGTTGGCGCCGTAAAGGATATTGATGCGGGGGGACGGGGAGAAGGTCACCGGGTGTAGATTGCGCACCGCGGTGACCGAAACACGACTTAAGGACATCCAGAGTCAGCTGATTACAGGCGCATCGGCATGACAACGTAAGCCGAATCGTCGTTGTCAGACTCTTGCACCAGCGCACTGCTGTTGGAGTCGGACAGGATCAGACGAACCTGCTCGGTAGTCATTACGCCCAACACGTCGAGCAGATAGCTCACGTTGAAGCCAATTTCCAGGGAGCCGCCGTTGTACTCAACGCCCACTTCTTCTTCCGCTTCTTCCTGCTCCGGGTTGTTGGCCTGGATCTTCAACTGACCACTGGCCAGTTGCAGACGGATACCACGGTACTTCTCGTTGGACAGAATCGCAGTACGGCTGAACGCTTCACGCAGCGCCTGACGATCGCCCAACACTAGCTTGTCGCCGCCCTTGGGCAGAACACGCTCGTAGTCCGGGAACTTACCGTCGACCAGTTTCGAGGTGAAGGTGAATTCACCGGTAGTGGCTCTGATGTGGTGCTGACCAAGAACGATGCTGACGTTGCCGTCCGGCTCGGTGAGCAGACGCGCCAGTTCGAGAATACCTTTGCGCGGCACGATCACCTGGTGGCGATCCGGCTGACCGATATCGGCCTGCATCGAGCACATTGCCAGACGGTGGCCGTCGGTAGCCACCGCGCGGATCACGCCGGCCGATACTTCAAGCAACATACCGTTGAGGTAGTAGCGTACATCCTGCTGGGCCATGGCGAAGCTGGTGCGTTCGATCAGACGACGCAGTTTGCTTTGCTCAAGGCTGCAGGTCAGCGAACCCGGCCCCTCTTCAACCGTCGGGAAATCGTTGGCTGGCAGGGTCGACAGGGTGAAGCGGCTGCGACCGGCCTTCACCACCAGCTTCTGCTCGTCGAGCTTGATGTCGATCAACGCGTCGTTAGGCAGGCTTTTGCAGATGTCCATCAGCTTGCGCGCAGGTACGGTGATGGAGCCTGTCTCGGCCGGCTCTTCAAGTTGCACGCGACCAACCAGCTCGACCTCCAGATCGGTACCGGTCAGCGACAGTTGCTGGCCTTCGACAACCAGCAGCACGTTGGAGAGTACCGGCAAGGTCTGTCGGCGCTCGACGACGCCTGCGACCAGTTGCAGGGGTTTCAACAGGGCTTCGCGTTGAATGGTGAAATGCATGGTCTAGTCCCTTGCCTTAATAAGCTGCGCTGGTGTTCATCAAGTGGTCAGTGTACGCAGCAGGTTCTTGTAGTCCTCGCGGATGTCCGCGTCGGATTCCTTAAGTTCGTTGATCTTGCGGCAGGCGTGCAAAACTGTCGTGTGGTCGCGACCGCCAAACACATCGCCGATTTCCGGCAAGCTGTGGTTGGTCAGTTCCTTGGACAATGCCATGGCCACCTGACGCGGACGAGCCACCGAGCGCGAACGGCGCTTGGACAGCAGGTCGGAGATCTTGATCTTGTAGTATTCGGCGACAGTGCGCTGAATGTTATCCACAGAGACCAGTTTGTCCTGCAACGCCAACAGGTCTTTCAGGGATTCGCGAATCAGCTCGATGGTGATGTCGCGGCCCATGAAGTGCGAGTGGGCGATTACGCGTTTCAGCGCACCTTCCAGCTCGCGGACGTTGGAGCGAATTCGCTGGGCGATGAAGAACGCTGCGTCGTGAGGCAACTCGACTTTGGCCTGGTCGGCCTTTTTCATCAAGATCGCTACACGGGTTTCCAGTTCCGGCGGCTCGACGGCAACCGTCAGCCCCCACCCGAATCGGGATTTGAGGCGTTCTTCAAGGCCTTCGATTTCTTTCGGGTAGCGGTCACTGGTGAGAATGACCTGTTGGCCACCTTCAAGCAGGGCGTTGAAAGTGTGGAAAAACTCTTCCTGCGAGCGCTCTTTGCGGGCGAAAAACTGAATATCGTCGATCAGCAAAGCGTCCACCGAACGGTAGAAACGCTTGAATTCGTTGATCGCGTTCAGTTGCAGTGCCTTGACCATGTCGGCCACGAAACGCTCTGAATGCAGGTACACGACCTTGGCATTCGGATTCTTCTTTAATAGATGGTTACCCACCGCGTGCATCAAGTGGGTTTTACCCAGACCCACTCCACCATAAAGGAACAGCGGGTTGTAGCCATGCTTGGGGTTGTCTGCCACTTGCCAGGCTGCCGCTCGGGCGAGTTGGTTGGACTTGCCTTCGACGAAGTTCTCGAAGGTGAACGTGCGGTTCAGATAACTGGTGTGCTTGAGCGCACCCTCGACCTGCACGGTGCGCTGTTCGGCGCGAACCGGGGCTTGCTGCGACGCGGCACCGGCCATCGGATCGAAGCTGTCGCGGGACGGCTCTTCACTGACTTCGGCGGTTTTCTGCGTAGAACGCTTGGCCGCCGCTGGCGTCGGGGCGGGCGCTGGCGTGCTGGCAGGCGCGGCATTTGCCTGGGCCTGGGAAGCTTGCGCGGCGGCCAACGGAGCATTGGGTGCTGCACGAGGTGCCGAACTGCGTTTGCTGCCTATTAATAAGGACAACGCTGGCGCCATGCCGTTGCCGTGCTCATCGAGCAGTTCAAGGACGCGCCCCAGGTACTTTTCGTTGACCCAGTCCAGGACAAAACGGTTCGGTGCGTAAACGCGCAACTCGTCGCCTTCGGCTTCGACCTGTAGTGGACGGATCCAGGTGTTGAATTGTTGGGCCGGCAGCTCCTCGCGCAAAAGCTCCACGCACTGCTGCCAAAGTTCCACTGACACGGATATCCCCTAAGTTGAAAGCCGGTGAGGCAAAAACAAGCGGCCATTGTAGCGGCGAGCCGTTTACTTATCCACATGCAGGTTGCCCGGTGAACATGATTTATCAATGCGTTAACTGGAAAAAAGGCGACCAACGGTGTGTGAATAAGCTCTGTGGATAACCGCCTCTAAGGTCACTGGACAAGTGGGGGTTGAACTCGGTGGACAACCAGGCTGTGGATAACTGCCCATTCCACACACAGCTTATCCGACAGCGCAGCACAGGCTGAACACCGTTTTCCACTGTAGTTGTCATTGGCTGTACACGAAGCAAAACAAGGGCTGAAAGCAGTTATCCACAGTCAGGGCCGGGTCTAGCTTTTATAAGCTTTACAGAAAAGCTTTAAATAATTCCCTTCTTTATTTTTATGTATGGCGAACAGGGTGTCGGCCAAAAACGCCTCGTGATCTATTTATAAGGAAACGTTGGTTGGAAATTGACCTGAAGGCTTGCTTTCTCTAGAATCCCCGGTCTCTTAAAACGGGGGCCATTCCGGCCCGTTGTGGACGAACCAGGTAACACGACATGAAACGTACTTTCCAACCAAGCACTATCAAACGCGCTCGTACCCACGGTTTCCGTGCTCGCATGGCTACCAAAAACGGTCGTGCCGTCCTGTCGCGTCGTCGCGCCAAAGGTCGTGCGCGTCTGGCAGTTTGATAATCCGGCACTGGAGGTGAGTCAGGACTTCAGTCGGGAAAAGCGTCTGCTTACCGCCCGGCATTTCAAGGCAGTCTTTGACTCCCCTACCGGCAAGGTTCCGGGGAAAAATCTCCTGCTCCTTGCACGCAACAACGATCTTGATCACCCCCGTCTAGGGCTGGTTATCGGGAAAAAGAGCGTAAAGCTCTCCGTTGAGCGCAATCGCCTCAAACGTTTGATGCGCGAATCGTTCCGTCTTCACCAGGATTCACTGGTTGGTTGGGATATCGTTATCGTCGCGCGCAAAGGTTTAGGTGATGTAGAAAACCCCGAATTGATTCAGCATTTCGGCAAACTCTGGAAGCGTTTGGCACGTAACAAGCCAGTTCCAGCAGTCAAAACCGAAACTGTAGGGGTAGACAGTTCAGATGCGTAAACTGGCCCTCGTTCCGATCCAGTTTTATCGCTATGCCATTAGTCCTCTGATGGCCAGTCACTGTCGCTTCTACCCCAGTTGTTCCTGCTACGCGTATGAAGCCATTGAAAATCATGGCCTTCTGCGCGGTGGCTGGCTGACCTTTCGTCGTTTAGGTCGCTGTCATCCGTGGAATCCCGGTGGTTATGACCCGGTTCCACCTATCCCTACCTCCCGTTCTTCTTCGATGGCCGAGTAATCATGGATATCAAACGCACGATCCTGATCGTCGCCCTGGCAATCGTGGCCTACGTTATGGTTCTTAAATGGAACCAGGACTATGGCCAAGCTGCCCTGCCGACTCAGAATGTTGCTTCCAGTACGACTACATCCGGTTTGCCGGACACCGCCACTGGCAATAATGCTGAAGCCAGTGACGATATTCCGCGTGCCGCAAGCGATACCAGCGCACCTGCCGAAACACCGGTAGCCGCCAGCAAGGATCTGATCCAGATCAAAACCGACGTGCTCGATCTTGCGATCGATCCACAAGGTGGTGACGTTGCTCAACTGACCTTGCCTCTGTATCCACGTCGTCAGGATCGTCCGGACGTTCCTTTCCAGCTGTTCGATAACGGCGGCGAGCGTGTTTATCTGGCGCAAAGCGGTCTGATCGGCACCAACGGTCCGGACGCCAATCCGGCAGGTCGCCCGGTCTACTCCTCGGAGAAGAAGACTTATCAACTGGCTGACGGTCAGGACCAACTGGTCGTAGACCTGAAGTTCAGCAAGGACGGCGTCAATTACATCAAGCGTTTCACCTTGAAACGTGGCCTGTATGACGTAGCCGTTTCCTACATTGTGGATAACCAGAGCGCTCAGCCCTGGAACGGCGCGATGTTCGCCCAGTTGAAGCGCGATAACAGCGCCGATCCTTCGTCCACTACTGCCACCGGTACCGCGACTTACCTGGGCGCCGCCCTGTGGACAAGTTCGGAGCCGTACAAGAAAGTGTCCATGAAGGACATGGACAAGGGCCAACTCAAAGAAACTGTCACCGGTGGTTGGGTAGCCTGGCTGCAACACTACTTCGTGACTGCATGGATTCCGGCCAAGGGCGAAAACAACATCGTCCAGACCCGTAAAGACAGCAAAGGCAACTACATCATCGGTTACACCGGTCCTACACTGACCGCTGCCCCGGGTGCCAAAGTTGAAACCAGTGCTGTTCTGTACGCAGGTCCGAAAAGCCAGGCGGTGCTTAAACAGTTGTCCCCAGGCCTAGAACTGACCGTCGACTATGGCATCCTCTGGTTCATTGCCCAGCCAATCTTCTGGCTGCTGCAACATATCCACGCGATTGTGGGTAACTGGGGCTGGTCGATCATCTTCCTGACCATGCTGATCAAAGGGCTTTTCTTCCCTCTGTCGGCTGCCAGCTACAAATCGATGGCGCGCATGCGTGCCGTTGCGCCGAAACTGGCTGCACTGAAAGAACAACATGGCGATGACCGGCAGAAAATGTCGCAAGCCATGATGGAGCTGTACAAGAAAGAGAAGATCAATCCACTGGGCGGCTGCTTGCCGATCCTTGTGCAGATGCCGGTTTTCCTTTCGCTGTACTGGGTTCTGCTGGAAAGCGTGGAAATGCGCCAAGCGCCATTCATGCTGTGGATCACTGACCTGTCGATCAAGGATCCGTTTTTCATTCTGCCGATCATCATGGGTGCAACCATGTTCATCCAGCAGCAGTTGAACCCGACTCCTCCGGATCCGATGCAGGCGAAGGTCATGAAAATGATGCCAATCATCTTCACCTTCTTCTTCCTGTGGTTCCCGGCTGGTCTGGTGCTGTACTGGGTTGTGAACAACTGCCTGTCGATTACCCAGCAGTGGTACATCACGCGTAAGATCGAAGCGGCGACGAAAAAAGCCGAGGCGTAACTTGCTCTGTGGATAACACCACTCAAAACGCCCCCTAGTGGGGCGTTTTGCTATCTGTCACTTTTGTCTGGATTCCGGTTTATGAGCACACCTCGTGAAACCATTGCAGCCGTTGCCACCGCTCAAGGTCGTGGCGGTGTGGGCATCGTCCGTATTTCCGGGCCGTTGGCCAGTGTTGCAGCCAAAGCCATCAGCGGCCGAGAACTGAAACCGCGTTACGCCCATTACGGACCGTTTTACAGCGACGATCAGCAGGTGTTGGACGAAGGCCTGGCGTTGTACTTCCCAGGGCCTAACTCGTTCACCGGTGAAGACGTACTGGAATTGCAAGGCCATGGCGGCCCGATCGTACTCGATATGCTGCTCAAACGATGTCTCGAACTGGGTTGCCGTTTGGCTCGCCCGGGGGAATTCAGTGAGCGAGCGTTCCTCAATGACAAACTCGACCTGGCCCAGGCCGAGGCCATCGCGGACCTGATCGAAGCCAGTTCTGCACAGGCAGCGCGTAACGCGCTGCGTTCCTTGCAGGGTGCGTTTTCCCAACGTGTGCATAACCTCACCGAACAGTTGATCGGTCTACGCATCTACGTCGAAGCTGCCATCGACTTCCCGGAAGAAGAAATCGACTTCCTCGCCGATGGCCATGTGCTGAGCATGCTCGACAAGGTGCGTGACGAATTATCCACAGTGCTGCGCGAAGCCGGCCAGGGTGCCTTGCTGCGTGACGGCATGACGGTGGTGATCGCTGGACGGCCGAATGCCGGCAAGTCGAGCCTGCTGAATGCATTGGCCGGGCGCGAAGCCGCGATCGTGACCGAGATTGCCGGTACCACCCGAGACATCTTGCGCGAACACATCCACATCGATGGCATGCCGCTGCACGTTGTGGATACCGCCGGTCTGCGTGATACCGACGACCAGGTGGAGAAAATCGGAGTCGAGCGCGCTTTGAAAGCCATTGGTGAAGCCGATCGTGTGCTGCTGGTAGTCGATGCGACAGCTCCAGAAGCGCTGGATCCGTTCGCCTTGTGGCCCGAATTCCTCGAAATCCGTCCCGATCCCGCCAAAGTTACCCTGATCCGTAACAAGGCAGACCTGACCGGTGAAGCGATTGTTCTGGAAGTCAGCGATGACGGCCATGTGACTATCAGCCTGAGCGCCAAATCGGCGGGCGAAGGCCTGGAATTGCTGCGCGAACATCTCAAGGCCTGCATGGGTTACGAACAAACCTCGGAAAGCAGTTTCAGTGCCCGCCGGCGACACCTGGAAGCGTTACGCCATGCCAGTGCGGCCCTTGAACACGGTCGTGCGCAATTAACCTTGGCTGGCGCTGGCGAGCTGTTGGCTGAAGATTTACGTCAGGCCCAGCACTCGCTGGGTGAAATCACTGGAGCATTCAGCTCCGATGATCTGCTCGGACGGATATTTTCCAGCTTCTGCATCGGAAAATAGTCCTCCTGCTGTTCACAGACAGGCCCAATCGCGGCCTGTCTGACTCCCTCTTTTTATAAATCCTTCCTTGAGTGCCGGGCAGATGTGTTCTTCCTGAGCGGACTCCCTGTACCCGACTCGCGCTCATTCAACAGATTTCTGTGGATTAAGCCCTGTGAATAACTGCCTCTGAGGTCAGTTGATAACAGGGCCAAAAAACTGGATATAACCCACCCTGTGGATAACAACCCCTTTCATCCACAGGCTTACACCGGTTATCCAAGGACCTCATTGGTACATGGGCACAGGGTTTTGAATCTCTGTACACATTGAATATAAAGGGCTGTAGAGATTTATCCACAGAAAGGCGGGTCAGTAAGAATAAACATAAAAACAAAGGTTTTATAAATTTCTTTCTTTTTTATTCTTTTAACCTCGAGTTCTCCACAGCTGGTTAAATTTTGTGCAAAGGGTTCTTTAGGAAGGGCGAAGTCCCTATACTTGCCGACCAGGTCCAAAAACCTGATCTCAAACTTTTCCTGAATGACCTACTTAAGCAGGCACGAGGTGCGTGGTGGATTTCCCTTCCCGTTTTGAAGTGATCGTCATCGGCGGCGGTCATGCCGGTACCGAGGCAGCACTGGCCTCAGCACGTATGGGGGCAAAAACCCTGTTGCTGACGCATAACGTGGAAACCCTCGGCGCCATGAGTTGCAACCCGGCTATCGGTGGCATTGGCAAAAGCCATCTGGTCAAGGAAATCGACGCCCTCGGCGGTGCGATGGCCATGGCTACCGATAAAGGCGGCATCCAGTTTCGCGTTTTGAACAGCCGTAAAGGCCCGGCCGTACGTGCAACCCGTGCACAAGCGGACCGCATTCTTTACAAAGCCGCTGTCCGCGAAATTCTGGAAAACCAGCCGAACCTGTGGATATTTCAACAGGCTGCCGACGACCTGATCGTTGAGCAGGAACAAGTGCGCGGTGTTGTTACGCAAATGGGTCTGCGTTTCTTCGCAGACTCCGTGGTGTTGACCACCGGAACATTCCTCGGCGGACTTATCCACATCGGGTTGCAGAATTTTTCCGGCGGCCGTGCCGGTGATCCACCGTCCATCGCGCTGGCTCACCGTCTGCGTGAACTGCCACTGCGTGTCGGTCGTTTGAAAACCGGTACGCCACCGCGTATCGACGGCAAGTCTGTGGATTTCTCGGTGATGACCGAGCAGCCAGGGGATACGCCGATCCCTGTGATGTCGTTCATGGGCAACAAAGAACAGCATCCACGCCAAGTGAGCTGCTGGATTACTCACACTAACGCCCGCACCCACGAAATCATTGCCGCGAACCTCGACCGTTCGCCGATGTATTCCGCTGCCGGTGAAATCGAAGGCATCGGCCCGCGTTATTGCCCGTCGATCGAAGACAAGATCCACCGCTTTGCCGACAAGGAAAGCCATCAGGTGTTTATCGAACCGGAAGGTTTGACCACCCATGAGCTGTATCCGAACGGGATATCCACAAGCTTGCCGTTCGACGTGCAATTGCAGATCGTGCAATCGATCCGCGGCATGGAAAACGCGCACATCGTGCGTCCGGGTTATGCGATCGAGTACGACTACTTCGACCCGCGGGATCTGAAGTACAGCCTGGAAACCAAAGTCATCGGCGGTCTGTTCTTCGCCGGGCAAATCAACGGCACGACCGGTTACGAAGAAGCCGGTGCGCAAGGTTTGCTTGCCGGTGCCAACGCCGCTTTGCGTGCCAAAGGCAAAGAACCCTGGTGCCCGCGCCGTGATGAAGCGTACATCGGCGTGTTGGTCGACGACCTGATCACCCTCGGCACACAAGAGCCGTACCGCATGTTCACTTCCCGGGCCGAGTACCGCCTGATCCTGCGCGAGGACAATGCCGACCTGCGTCTGACCGAAAAAGGTCGCGAGCTGGGTCTGGTCGATGACGCGCGTTGGGCGGCCTTCTGCAAGAAACGCGAAAGCATCGAACTCGAAGAGCAGCGCCTGAAAAGCACCTGGGTTCGCCCGGGTACACCGCAAGGCGATGCGATTGCGGAAAAATTCGGCACACCGCTGACCCACGAATACAACTTGCTCAACCTCTTGAGTCGTCCGGAAATCGACTACGCTGGTCTGGTCGAAGTGACCGGCAACGGTGCCGAAGACCCCCAGGTTGCCGAACAGGTTGAAATCAAGACCAAATACGCCGGTTACATCGATCGTCAACAGGACGAAATCGCCCGTCTGCGCGCCAGTGAAGACACGAAGCTGCCTGTGGATATCGATTACACCAACATTTCCGGTCTCTCCAAGGAGATCCAGAGCAAGCTCGGCGCGACTCGTCCAGAGACGCTTGGGCAGGCTTCACGTATCCCTGGCGTGACCCCGGCAGCGATTTCGCTGTTGATGATTCATTTGAAAAAACGCGGCGCGGGCCGTCAGTTGGAGCAAAGCGCTTGAGTTCTAAGGTCACTTCGCAACACGCTGAAGAGTTATCCACAGGAGCCCGCGAGCTCGGTGTCAATCTCAGTGAAACCCAGCATGAATTGCTGCTGGGTTATCTGGCCCTGTTGATCAAGTGGAACCAGGCCTACAACCTCACGGCTGTTCGCGATCCTGACGAAATGGTTTCTCGCCACCTGCTCGATAGTCTGAGTGTGATGTCGTTCATCGAAAACGGCCGCTGGCTCGATGTTGGCAGTGGTGGCGGCATGCCGGGCATCCCGTTGGCGATCCTGTATCCAGACTCGCAAGTGACCTGTCTGGACAGCAACGGCAAGAAAACCCGCTTCCTGACCCAGGTCAAACTCGAATTGAAACTGGATAACCTCCAAGTTATCCACAGTCGCGTCGAAGCTCTGCAGCCAGCACAACCCTTCAACGGGATTATTTCCCGGGCGTTCAGCAGCATGGAGAACTTCACCAACTGGACTCGCCATCTGGGCGACGCGGATACACGCTGGCTGGCAATGAAGGGCGTTCATCCGGCCGATGAGCTGGTAGCATTGCCGGCAGACTTCAAACTCGATAGCGAACACGCCTTGGCCGTACCCGGTTGCCAAGGCCAACGCCATCTGCTGATACTGCGCCGCACGGCATGATTGGGAACACAAGCAAGAATGGCTAAGGTATTCGCGATAGCGAACCAGAAGGGTGGTGTGGGCAAGACCACCACCTGCATCAACCTCGCAGCATCCCTGGTCGCAACCAAGCGCCGGGTGCTGTTGATCGATCTCGATCCACAGGGCAACGCCACCATGGGTAGCGGTGTGGATAAACATGGCCTGGAAAACTCGGTCTATGACCTGCTGATCGGCGAATGCGATCTGACTCAGGCCATGCACTACTCCGAGCATGGCGGTTATCAACTGCTGCCGGCCAACCGCGACCTGACCGCGGCTGAAGTGGTTCTGCTGGAAATGCAGATGAAGGAAAGCCGCCTGCGCAGCGCGCTGGCGCCGATCCGTGAAAACTACGATTACATTCTGATCGACTGCCCGCCGTCCCTGTCGATGCTCACACTGAACGCATTGGTGGCTGCTGATGGCGTGATTATCCCCATGCAGTGCGAGTACTTTGCGCTGGAAGGTTTGAGCGACCTTGTGGATAACATCAAGCGCATCGCTGAACTGCTCAATCCCAACCTGAAAGTCGAAGGCCTGCTGCGGACCATGTACGACCCGCGCCTGAGCCTGATGAACGACGTTTCGGCGCAGCTCAAAGAGCACTTCGGCGATCAACTCTACGACACGGTGATCCCGCGTAACATTCGTCTGGCTGAAGCGCCAAGTTACGGCATGCCGGCGCTGGCCTACGACAAGCAATCGCGCGGCGCATTGGCTTATCTGGCATTGGCGGGCGAAATGGTTCGCCGTCAGCGCAAAAATTCACGTATCGCCGCTGCTCAGGCAACTTAAGGAATCCCCATGGCCGTCAAGAAACGAGGTCTCGGACGTGGACTGGATGCACTGCTGAGTGGTCCGACTGTCGGTGCGCTGGAAGAACAAGCGGCGCAAGCGGATACCCGTGAACTGCAGCACCTGCCACTGGACCTGCTGCAGCGTGGCAAGTATCAGCCACGCCGGGATATGGACCCGCAGGCGCTCGAAGAGTTGGCACAGTCGATCAAGGCACAGGGCGTGATGCAGCCGATCGTGGTTCGTCCGATTGGTGGCGGCCGCTTTGAAATCATCGCCGGTGAACGCCGCTGGCGCGCCAGTCAGCAGGCCGGGCAGGAAACCATCCCGGCGATGGTTCGCGACGTACCGGATGAAACCGCGATCGCCATAGCGCTGATCGAGAACATTCAGCGTGAAGATCTCAATCCGATCGAGGAAGCGGTCGCGTTGCAACGGTTGCAGCAGGAATTCCAGCTGACTCAGCAGCAAGTCGCCGAGGCTGTGGGTAAGTCTCGCGTCACTGTGGCTAACCTGTTGCGACTTATTGCACTGCCGGAAGTCATCAAGACCATGTTGTCCCACGGTGACCTGGAAATGGGTCATGCCCGTGCTTTGCTCGGTCTGCCGGACAATCAGCAGGTGGAGGGGGCGCGACATGTTGTCGCACGCGGCCTCACCGTGCGCCAAACCGAGGCGCTGGTTCGCCAATGGTTGAGTGGTAAACCGGAGGCTGTGGAAGCCAGCAAACCCGACCCGGATATCGCCCGCCTCGAACAGCGTCTGGCCGAGCGCCTAGGCTCTGCGGTGCAGATTCGCCACGGCAAGAAGGGGAAAGGGCAGTTGGTGATTGGTTACAACTCCCTCGATGAGCTTCAAGGTGTGCTCGCACACATCCGCTGAAACATTTCCTCATGTAGCGAGCAGTCGGAAATCACTACCTGACAGTTGAATAGGGGCAGAACCGCCCCTATACTCTGCGCGCATTTTGTCGGCACAAATTATGCCAAGTTATTGAATTTCGGCAGCCGACCATTGGAGAGCAATCGTGATGGAAACCCGCAAGCCAAACCGCCTGCCGTTCCATCGCCTGGCGGTTTTTCCGGTGTTGATGGCTCAATTTGTCATTTTGCTCGTTGGCGCTTTGGCGCTCTGGCAATGGCACGGAGTCGTTGCCGGATACTCGGGACTTTGCGGAGGCCTGATAGCCTTGCTGCCCAATGTTTATTTCGCTCACAAGGCATTTCGGTTTTCCGGCGCCCGAGCAGCCCAGTCCATCGTCCGGTCTTTTTATGCCGGCGAGGCAGGCAAACTTATTTTGACGGCAGTGCTCTTTGCACTGGTGTTTGCAGGTGTGAAGCCACTGGCGCCGGTAGCAGTATTCGGCGTGTTCGTGCTGACTCAGTCGGTCAGCTGGTTCGCTCCCCTGCTGATGAGAACAAGACTTTCGAGACCTTAGGGCGTTTGAGGCAACCATGGCAGAGACAACCGCTTCGGGCTATATCCAGCACCACTTGCAGAACCTGACCTTCGGTCAGCTACCCAACGGCGGCTGGGGCTTTGCTCACACCGCAGCAGAAGCCAAAGAAATGGGCTTTTGGGCTTTCCACGTCGATACCCTCGGCTGGTCGGTCGCGCTGGGTCTGATCTTCGTTCTTCTTTTCCGCATGGCGGCAAAGAAGGCGACTTCGGGTCAGCCAGGTGCTTTGCAGAACTTCGTTGAAGTATTGGTCGAATTCGTCGATGGCAGCGTGAAAGACAGCTTCCATGGCCGTAGCCCGGTGATTGCACCGCTGGCACTGACCATCTTCGTCTGGGTGTTCCTGATGAACGCCGTCGACCTGGTACCGGTCGACTGGATTCCTCAGTTGGCCATCCTGATCACCGGCGACCACCACATCCCGTTCCGTGCCGTGTCGACGACCGACCCGAACGCGACGCTGGGCATGGCGTTCTCGGTGTTCGCACTGATCATTTTCTACAGCATCAAGATCAAGGGCTTCGGCGGCTTCATCGGCGAACTCACCTTGCACCCGTTCGGTAGCAAGAACATCTTCGTTCAGGCGCTGCTGATTCCGGTGAACTTCCTGCTGGAGTTCGTGACCCTTATCGCCAAACCGATCTCTCTGGCTCTGCGTCTGTTCGGCAACATGTATGCCGGTGAGCTGGTGTTCATTCTGATCGCTGTGATGTTCGGCAGCGGCCTGCTCTGGCTGAGCGGCCTGGGCGTTGTTCTGCAGTGGGCGTGGGCGGTGTTCCACATCCTGATCATCACCCTGCAGGCGTTCATCTTCATGATGCTGACCATCGTCTACCTGTCGATGGCGCACGAAGAAAACCATTAAGGCCAGTCTCGACTAGTCTGATGTCCTTCCCGGTAATACGGGAAGGGGCTCTTCACAGGGCACCTGAAACGATTTGTTTTACCGCTTTAATCTAAAAAACCTAAACCATACGACGTAAAAGTCGGGAGGAAAGATGGAAACTGTAGTTGGTCTAACCGCTATCGCTGTTGCACTGTTGATCGGCCTGGGCGCACTGGGTACCGCAATTGGTTTCGGCCTGCTGGGCGGCAAGTTCCTGGAAGGCGCAGCGCGTCAGCCAGAAATGGTTCCAATGCTGCAAGTTAAAATGTTCATCGTTGCCGGTCTGCTCGACGCCGTAACCATGATCGGTGTTGGTATCGCTCTGTTCTTCACCTTTGCGAACCCGTTCGTTGGTCAGATCGCTGGCTAATTACCCGGATTCTTCCGAGTAATTTGATGTGATGGACAACGTAACTGCGAGGTGTTGGCGTGAACATTAATGCGACCCTGATTGGCCAGTCCGTTGCGTTCCTGATTTTTGTACTGTTCTGCATGAAGTTTGTATGGCCTCCGGTCATTACGGCACTGCACGAACGTCAAAAGAAGATCGCTGATGGCCTGGACGCTGCCAGCCGAGCAGCTCGCGACCTGGAGTTGGCCCAAGAAAAAGCGGGTCAGCAACTGCGCGAAGCGAAAGCTCAGGCAGCTGAAATCATCGAGCAAGCCAAGAAACGCGGTAACCAGATTGTCGAAGAGGCCGTTGAAAAGGCCCGTGTCGACGCTGACCGTGTGAAGGTTCAGGCTCAAGCCGAGATCGAACAGGAACTGAACAGTGTCAAAGACAAACTGCGCGCCCAAGTGGGCATGCTGGCTGTCGGCGGCGCCGAGAAGATCCTGGGTGCCACAATCGATCAAAACGCGCACGCAGAGCTGGTTAACCAACTGGCTGCTGAAATCTAAGCGAGGGCGATCATGGCAGAACTGACCACGTTGGCCCGACCTTACGCTAAGGCGGCCTTCGAGCACGCTCAGGCCCACCAGCAACTGGCCAATTGGTCAGCCATGCTCGGCCTGGCTGCAGCGGTGTCACAAGACGACACCATGCAGCGCGTGCTCAAGGCCCCGCGACTGACGAGCGCAGAAAAGGCCGCCACGTTTATTGACGTGTGCGGCGACAAGTTTGATGCCAAGGCACAGAACTTCATCAATGTCGTTGCCGAAAACGACCGTCTCCCGCTTCTGCCGGAGATCGCCGCTCTTTTCGACCTGTACAAGGCTGAACAAGAGAAATCGGTAGACGTTGAAGTGACCAGTGCTTTTGCATTGAACCAAGAACAGCAAGACAAACTCGCCAAGGTTCTCAGTGCACGACTCAACCGGGAAGTGCGCCTGCAAGTTGCGGAGGATGCCGCCCTAATAGGTGGTGTCGTTATCCGCGCCGGCGACCTGGTTATCGATGGCTCGATTCGCGGCAAAATCGCGAAACTTGCCGAAGCATTGAAATCTTGAGTTTGAAGGGGCAGCAGAGCAATGCAGCAACTCAATCCTTCCGAAATAAGTGAAATTATCAAGGGCCGCATCGACAAGCTCGATGTGACCTCCCAAGCCCGTAACGAAGGCACTGTCGTCAGCGTATCTGACGGCATCGTGCGGATTCACGGTCTGGCCGACGTCATGTACGGCGAGATGATCGAGTTTCCGGGCGGCGTCTACGGTATGGCCCTCAACCTGGAGCAAGACTCCGTAGGTGCCGTTGTTTTGGGTGCTTACCAGTCTCTGGCTGAAGGCATGAGCGCCAAGTGCACAGGCCGCATCCTCGAAGTTCCGGTTGGTAAGGAACTGCTGGGTCGCGTAGTCGACGCACTGGGTAACCCTGTTGACGGCAAAGGTCCACTGGGCAACACCGAGACCGACGCGGTCGAGAAAGTTGCTCCGGGCGTGATCTGGCGTAAGTCGGTAGACCAGCCTGTTCAGACTGGCTACAAGGCTGTCGATGCCATGATCCCTGTCGGCCGTGGCCAGCGTGAGCTGATCATCGGTGACCGTCAGATCGGTAAAACCGCTCTGGCGATCGACGCGATCATCAACCAGAAAGACAGCGGCATTTTCTGCGTCTACGTTGCTATCGGTCAGAAACAATCGACCATCGCCAACGTGGTTCGCAAGCTGGAAGAAAACGGCGCCCTGGCCAACACGATCATCGTGGCTGCCAGTGCTTCGGAATCTCCTGCGCTGCAATTCCTGGCACCGTACTCCGGTTGCACCATGGGTGAATTCTTCCGCGACCGCGGTGAAGACGCGCTGATCGTTTATGACGATCTGTCCAAGCAAGCAGTGGCTTACCGCCAGATTTCCCTGCTGCTGCGCCGTCCACCAGGCCGTGAAGCTTACCCAGGCGACGTGTTCTATCTCCACTCCCGTCTGCTGGAGCGCGCATCCCGCGTTTCGGAAGAATACGTAGAGAAGTTCACCAACGGCGCAGTGACCGGCAAAACCGGTTCCCTGACCGCACTGCCGATCATCGAAACCCAGGCTGGCGACGTTTCCGCGTTCGTTCCGACCAACGTGATTTCCATCACCGACGGTCAGATCTTCCTGGAATCGGCCATGTTCAACTCGGGCATCCGCCCTGCAGTGAACGCCGGTGTTTCGGTATCCCGTGTGGGTGGTGCTGCTCAGACCAAGATCATCAAGAAGCTGTCCGGTGGTATCCGTACCGCTCTGGCTCAGTACCGTGAACTGGCGGCATTCGCCCAGTTCGCTTCTGACCTGGACGAAGCGACCCGTAAGCAACTTGAGCATGGTCAGCGCGTTACCGAGCTGATGAAGCAGAAGCAATACGCACCAATGTCGATCGCTGACATGGCGCTGTCGCTGTATGCCGCTGAGCGTGGGTTCCTGACTGACATTGAAATCGCCAAGATCGGCAGCTTCGAACAAGCGCTGATTGCTTTCTTCAACCGCGATCACGCCGATTTGATGGCCAAGATCAACGTTAAAGGTGACTTCAATGACGAAATCGACGCTGGCATGAAAGCCGGTATCGAGAAGTTCAAGGCCACCCAAACCTGGTAAGCCGCAGCGGGAGCCGCGAGGCTCCCGCTTGCTAACCTGATAGGTGTTACATGGCAGGCGCAAAAGAGATTCGCAGTAAGATTGCGAGCATCAAAAGCACGCAAAAGATTACCAGCGCCATGGAAAAAGTGGCGGTCAGCAAAATGCGCAAGGCACAAATGCGCATGGCTGCTAGCCGTCCTTATGCGGAGCGTATCCGCCAGGTAATTGGGCATCTGGCCAACGCCAACCCGGAATACCGCCACCCGTTCATGATCGACCGCGAAATCAAGCGTGTCGGTTATGTCGTCGTGAGCAGTGACCGTGGTTTGTGCGGTGGCTTGAACACCAACCTGTTCAAGGCCCTGGTCAAGGACATGGCGGTAAACCGCGAAAACGGCGTCGAGATTGATCTGTGCGTTGTTGGTAGCAAGGGTGCGGCCTTTTTCCGCAACTTCGGCGGTAACGTCGTTGCAGCTATCAGCCACCTGGGTGAAGAGCCGTCGATCAATGATCTGATCGGCAGCGTCAAGGTGATGCTGGATGCCTACCTGGACGGCCGTATTGACCGCCTGTCCGTGGTGTCCAACAAGTTCATCAACACCATGACGCAACAGCCTACCGTGGAGCAGTTGATTCCACTGGTGGCCACCCCGGATCAGGATCTCAAGCACCACTGGGACTATCTCTACGAACCGGATGCCAAAGAGCTGCTTGATGGCTTGATGGTCCGCTACGTTGAGTCGCAGGTCTACCAGGCGGTGGTCGAGAACAACGCGGCTGAACAAGCTGCGCGGATGATCGCGATGAAGAACGCTACCGACAACGCCGGTGATTTGATCAGCGATTTGCAGCTGATCTACAACAAGGCGCGTCAGGCTGCGATCACCCAAGAGATCTCGGAAATCGTCGGCGGCGCTGCCGCGGTTTAACGGTTCAAATATTCAGAGGATCCAGCTATGAGTAGCGGACGTATCGTTCAAATCATCGGCGCCGTTATCGACGTGGAATTTCCACGCGACAGCGTACCGAGCATCTACAACGCGCTGACAGTTCAAAGCGCGGCCGGAACCACTCTGGAAGTTCAGCAGCAGCTGGGCGACGGCGTGGTTCGTACCATTGCGATGGGTTCCACCGAGGGCTTGAAGCGCGGTCTGGAAGTTACCGACTCTGGCGCAGCCATCTCCGTACCGGTCGGTAAAGCGACCCTGGGCCGGATCATGGACGTGCTCGGTAACCCGATCGACGAAGCTGGCCCGATCGACACCGAAGAACGTTGGGGCATTCACCGTCCAGCGCCTTCGTTCGCTGAACAGGCAGGCGGCAACGACCTGCTGGAAACCGGCATCAAGGTTATCGACCTGGTTTGCCCGTTTGCCAAAGGCGGTAAAGTCGGTCTGTTCGGTGGTGCCGGTGTAGGCAAAACCGTAAACATGATGGAACTGATCCGTAACATCGCCATCGAGCACAGCGGTTATTCCGTGTTCGCCGGTGTGGGTGAGCGTACTCGTGAGGGTAACGACTTCTACCACGAGATGAAGGACTCCAACGTTCTGGACAAAGTGGCACTGGTTTACGGTCAGATGAACGAGCCGCCGGGTAACCGTCTGCGCGTAGCACTGACTGGCCTGACCATGGCCGAGAAGTTCCGTGACGAAGGTAACGACGTTCTGCTGTTCGTCGACAACATCTATCGTTACACCCTGGCCGGTACTGAAGTATCCGCACTGCTGGGCCGTATGCCTTCGGCAGTAGGTTACCAGCCGACCCTGGCTGAAGAGATGGGCGTTCTGCAAGAACGTATCACTTCGACCAAGGAAGGTTCGATCACTTCGATCCAAGCGGTATACGTACCTGCGGATGACTTGACCGACCCGTCGCCTGCGACCACCTTCGCCCACTTGGACGCCACCGTCGTTCTGTCCCGTGACATCGCATCCCTGGGTATCTACCCGGCGGTAGATCCACTGGATTCGACTTCGCGCCAGCTGGACCCGAACGTAATCGGTCAGGATCACTACGACACCGCTCGCGGCGTTCAGTACGTTCTGCAACGTTACAAAGAGCTGAAAGACATCATCGCGATCCTGGGTATGGACGAGCTTTCGGAAGCCGACAAACAGTTGGTTAACCGTGCTCGTAAGATCCAGCGCTTCTTGTCGCAGCCGTTCTTCGTGGCTGAAGTCTTCACCGGTGCTTCGGGTAAATACGTTTCCCTGAAAGACACCATTGCTGGCTTCAAAGGCATCCTCAACGGTGACTACGACCACCTGCCAGAACAAGCGTTCTACATGGTTGGCGGCATCGAAGAAGCGATCGAGAAAGCCAAGAAACTGTAATCCCGGCGCCCGGCAACGGGCGCTAATTTAGGTTGAGGCAATCAGATGGCTATGACAGTCCATTGCGATATCGTCAGCGCGGAAGGGGAAATCTTTTCCGGCCTGGTCGAGATGGTGATTGCGCACGGTGCACTGGGTGATCTTGGTATCGCTCTGGGTCACGCGCCGCTGATCACTAATCTCAAGCCGGGTCCAATCCGCCTGATCAAGCAAGGCGGGGAAGCCGAGGTGTTTTACATCTCCGGTGGTTTCCTCGAGGTTCAGCCGAACATGGTCAAGGTGCTTGCCGACACTGTGCAACGTGCTGCCGACCTGGATGAAGCCTCCGCTCAGCAAGCCGTCCAGGCTGCCGAGAAGGCGTTGCATGAACGTGGCGCGGAGTTCGACTACGGCGCCGCTGCTACACGTCTGGCCGAGGCTGCAGCTCAGCTGCGCACCGTCCAGCAGATCCGCAAGAAGTTTGGCGGTTAATCCGTCAGTCACTTGTTGTGCGATTGATAAAAAAGGGTAGCCTCGGCTACCCTTTTTTCTTTTCCGATTTTTACAACCCGGTCGCAGTTGCTGACCACCCAGGATTGGTAGCCAGTCATGTCTCTCGAAATTGTTATCCTCGCGGCCGGTCAAGGCACTCGTATGCGTTCGGCGTTGCCGAAGGTCTTGCACCCGATTGCCGGCAATTCCATGTTGGGCCATGTTATCCACAGTGCCCGGCAACTTGATCCACAACGTATCCATGTAGTCATTGGCCACGGTGCCGATGTGGTACGTGAACGTCTGGCCGCTGATGATCTGAATTTCGTGCTGCAGGACAAGCAACTGGGCACCGGCCATGCGACCGCCCAGGCAGTGCCTTTCATTACTGCCGACACCGTGCTGATTCTTTACGGTGATGTGCCGCTGATTGAAGTCGAGACCTTGCAACGCCTGCTCAAGCATGTCGTTCCAGGCCAGATGGGTTTGCTGACCGTCGAGCTGGACGATCCGACGGGCTATGGCCGCATCGTGCGCGACGCCGATGGCAAAGTCGCCGCCATCGTCGAGCACAAAGATGCCAGTCAAGCCCAACGTGCAATCACCGAAGGCAACACCGGCATTCTCGCCGTGCCAGCCAATCGTCTGGCCGACTGGATGAGCCGCCTGTCGAACAACAACGCGCAGGGCGAGTATTACCTGACGGACGTGATCGAAATGGCGGTCAACGACGGTCTGGTGGTGGCCACGGAACAGCCGCACGATCCGATGGAAGTGCAGGGCGCCAACGACCGCAAGCAACTGTCCGAACTGGAGCGTCATTACCAGTTGCGCGCCGGTCGCCGCCTGATGGCGCAGGGCGTTACCCTGCGTGACCCGGCACGTTTTGATGTGCGCGGCGAGGTGACCGTCGGTCGCGACGTACTGATCGATATCAACGTGATTCTCGAAGGCAACGTCGTTATTGAAGATGACGTGATGATTGGCCCGAATTGCGTGATCAAGGACAGTACGCTGCGCAAAGGCGTGATCGTCAAAGCCAACAGCCACATCGAAGGCGCGGTTCTCGGTGAAGGCAGCGATGCCGGCCCGTTTGCTCGCCTGCGTCCAGGCACTGTGCTGGAGGCCCGTGCCCATGTGGGTAACTTCGTTGAACTGAAAAACGCCCGTATGGGTGAGGGCGCCAAGGCTGGACATCTGACCTACCTGGGCGACGCCGAAATCGGTGCTCGCACCAACATAGGTGCCGGCACGATTACCTGTAACTACGATGGCGCCAACAAGTGGAAAACCGTGTTGGGCGAAGATGTGTTCATTGGTTCGAACAACTCATTGGTCGCACCTGTGGATATCTCCAGCGGTGCAACCACAGCGGCCGGTTCGACCATTACTCAAAATGTGGATAACGCGCAGTTGGCTGTTGGTCGTGCGCGGCAAAAGAACATCGATGGCTGGAAACGGCCGGAGAAGATCAAGAAGAGCTGAGTTATCCACAATGTTGTTCCATGTGGGAGCGGGCTTGCTCGCGAATGCGGTGCATCAGGCACACAATCAGTGACTGATACGCCGCATTCGCGAGCAAGCCCGCTCCCATTTTGGTTTGTGGCGCTCTCAAAAAAGTCGGCCCGCCGCTTGACGACCTTTCAGCAATAGGTTTTGATTGGTTCCGTTATCTTTCGAAACGAAACATTAAATCACCATGTCGAAACGCAACACACCCCAACGCCGCCACAACATACTGGCCTTGCTCAACGAGCAGGGCGAAGTGAGTGTGGATGAACTGGCCAAGCGCTTCGAAACTTCCGAAGTTACGATTCGCAAGGATCTCGCCGCGCTGGAAAGTCACGGTCTGTTGCTGCGTCGCTACGGCGGGGCGATCACCATGCCCCAGGAACTGGTCGCGGAAACTGCTCAGAGCGTTTCCAGATACAAGCAGGCGATTGCGCGTGCAGCGGTAAAACGAATCCGTGAACACGCACGCATCATCATCGACAGTGGCAGCACCACCGCCGCTATGATTCCCGAACTCGGCCAACAGCCGGGTCTGGTGGTGATGACCAACTCGCTGCACGTCGCCAGTGCTTTGAGTGAACTCGAACACGAGCCCGTGCTGCTGATGACCGGCGGCACCTGGGATCCGCATTCGGAATCCTTTCAGGGCCAGGTGGCCGAGCAGGTACTACGCTCTTACGACTTCGATCAGTTGTTCATTGGTGCCGACGGCATCGACCTGGTGCGCGGCACCACCACGTTTAATGAGCTGCTGGGTTTGAGCCGGGTGATGGCTGAAGTCGCGCGCGAAGTGATCGTGATGGTCGAGGCCGACAAGATCGGCCGAAAGATTCCCAACCTGGAGCTGCCATGGAGCAGTGTCCATACCCTCATTACCGATGATCGCCTGCCCCATGAGGCCCGCGATCAGATTCAGGCCCGCGGCATCACTTTGATTTGCGCGGCTGTCAGTCAGGAGAAATAAGCATGTGTGGAATTGTCGGCGCAGTGGCTGAACGTAATATCACCGCCATCCTGCTCGAAGGCCTCAAGCGCCTCGAATACCGTGGCTATGACAGCGCAGGTGTAGCGGTCTACACCAACGACGAAACCCTGGAGCGCATGCGTCGCCCGGGCAAAGTCAGCGAACTCGAAACCGCGTTGGCTGAGCATCCACTGATCGGCCGTCTCGGAATTGCCCACACCCGTTGGGCAACCCACGGCGCACCGTGTGAACGCAACGCCCACCCGCATTTCTCCGGTGACATCGCGGTGGTGCACAACGGCATCATCGAAAACCACGAAGCTCTGCGTGAACAACTCAAAGCGCTGGGTTACGTGTTTACTTCGGACACTGACACTGAAGTCATTGCCCACCTGCTCAGCGAAAAGCTCAAGGAGCAACCTGACCTGACCGGCGCCCTCAAAGCCACTGTTAAAGAACTGCACGGTGCTTACGGTCTGGCAGTGATCAATGCCAAGCAACCGGATTGTCTGGTCGCCGCCCGCAGTGGCAGTCCACTGGTGATCGGTCTGGGTCTGGGCGAGAACTTCCTCGCTTCCGATCAACTGGCGTTGCGCCAGGTCACAGACCGCTTCATGTACCTGGAAGAGGGCGATATCGCCGAAATTCGTCGTGATAACGTGCAGATCTGGGATGTTCAGGGCAACGCTGTCGAGCGCCAGACCGTGCAGTACAGCGACGGTGCCGAAGCAGCGGACAAGGGTGAGTTCCGTCACTACATGCTCAAGGAAATCCACGAGCAGCCGACCGTTGTTCAGCGCACCCTCGAAGGTCGTCTGAGCAATGATCAAGTGCTGGTACAGGCATTCGGCCCGCAAGCGGCCGAACTGTTCGCCAAAGTACGCAATGTGCAGATCGTGGCCTGCGGCACCAGTTACCACGCGGGTATGGTTGCGCGTTACTGGCTCGAAGAACTGGCTGGTATCCCTTGCCAGGTCGAAGTCGCCAGCGAGTTCCGCTACCGCAAAGTGGTGGTGCAGCCAGATACCTTGTTTGTCACGATCTCGCAGTCCGGCGAAACCGCCGACACCCTGGCCGCGCTGCGCAACGCCAAAGAGCTGGGCTTTCTCGCCAGCCTGGCGATCTGCAACGTCGGCATCAGTTCGCTGGTACGCGAATCCGACCTGACCCTGCTGACCCAGGCCGGGCGCGAAATCGGTGTCGCCTCGACCAAAGCCTTCACCACGCAATTGGTCGGTCTGTTGCTGCTGACCCTTTCGCTGGGCCAAGTGCGCGGCACGCTGGCCAAAGGCATTGAAGCCACGCTGGTGGAAGAACTGCGTCGCCTGCCAACCCGCCTGGGCGAAGCCCTGGCGATGGACAGCACGGTCGAGAAAGTCGCCGAACTGTTCGCCGAGAAGAACCATACCTTGTTCCTCGGTCGCGGTGCGCAATTCCCGGTCGCGATGGAAGGCGCCTTGAAACTCAAGGAGATCTCCTACATCCACGCCGAAGCCTATCCAGCCGGAGAGCTGAAGCACGGCCCGCTCGCGCTTGTGGATAACGACATGCCGGTGGTCACCGTAGCGCCGAACAACGAACTGCTGGAGAAGCTTAAGTCCAACCTGCAGGAAGTGCGTGCGCGTGGTGGCGAACTGGTCGTGTTCGCCGACGAAAAAGCCGGGATGACCAACGGCGAAGGCACCCACGTCGTGCAGATGCCGCACATCCACGACATCCTGTCGCCAATCCTCTACACCATTCCGCTACAACTGCTGTCGTACTACGTTGCTGTGCTCAAGGGCACGGACGTGGATCAGCCGCGTAACCTGGCGAAGTCGGTAACGGTGGAATAAGTTATCCACAGCTGAGTTCGACCCCAAAAAATCGCAGCTTCGGCTGCGATTTTTGTATCTGATTCGAGGGTATCCATGGATCGCTTCCAGGAAATGCAAGTCTTTGCCGCCGTCGCCAAGGAGCAAGGCTTTGCCGCCGCCGCACGGCATCTGGGCCTGTCCGCCGCCAGCGTCACCCGTGCTGTGGCCGCACTGGAGCAGCGCATCGGTACGCAATTGCTGATTCGAACCACGCGCAGCGTGCATTTGAGCGAGGCGGGGCAACGTTATCTGGAGGACTGTCGCAGAATTCTCGCCGAGGTGCAGGAAGCCGAGGATTCGGCTGCCGGCAGTCACGCCCAGCCCCGTGGGCAATTGACGGTGACGGCGCCGGTGTTGTTTGGCGAGTTGTTTGTCACGCCGGTGATGGCCGGTTATCTGGCGCAGTATCCGGACGTTTCGATCAATGCCCTGTTGCTCGATCGGGTGGTGAGCATGGTTGAGGAGGGTATCGATGTCGCGGTGCGCATCGGTGAACTGGCGGACAGCAATCAGCATGCGATTCGCGTGGGCGAGGTTCGGCGGGTGGTTTGCGGTTCGCCGCAATACCTGGCCGATCACGGCCGCCCCACGCATCCTCAGGCGTTGGCCGGTTTGCCCGTGGTGGCGACTTCGGCCACCGGCCAGATACGCACCTGGCCGTTTCTCGAACAGGGCGAACCATTGATCGTGCGCCCGGAGCCGCGTCTGGTAGTCACCGCCAATCAGGCTGCGATCACGGCCGCGTGTCTGGGACTGGGGCTGACCCGGGTGCTTTCCTATCAAGTGGCGAACAAGGTCGCGGCCGGCGAACTGGAAATCGTCCTCGCTGACTTCGAACTGCCGCCGCTGCCGATTCATGTGGTGTATCAGGGCGGGCGCAAGGCGCCGGCGCGGGTGCGCAGTTTTGTTGATTTCACGGTAAATGCTCTGCGTGAGCATCCGGGGCTGAAAAATGCCGCTTTATTGCATGAGAAGAAATAATCGATTGCAAATGCTGGTGATTCTGTTGCTTCAAGGATAGGTAGAAGATGGGCTCCATCAGCGCTGCCACCCTTGGGCGGTGCGATCATCCAGCGGAGTCGACCATGCAACCGATCAAACTCTACAACTTCCCTCGTTCCGGCCACGCCCACCGGGTTGAGCTGATGCTGTCGCTGTTGCAACTGCCGACCGAACTGATCTTCGTCGATCTGGCCAAAGGCGAGCACAAACAGCCGGCGTATCTGGCGATCAACAGTTTCGGTCAGGTACCGGCCATTGATGACAATGGCGTGGTGTTGGCTGATTCCAACGCGATTCTGGTGTATCTGGCGCAGAAATATGGCAATGGCCGCTGGCTGCCAAGCGATCCGCTGGGCGCCGCACGGGTGCAGCGCTGGTTGTCGGCAGCCGCCGGGCCAATCGCCTTTGGCCCGGCGGCAGCACGGTTGATCACGGTGTTCGGGGCGAAACTCAATGCTGAAGAAGTGATTGCCCGTGCGCACAACCTGCTCAAGGTGATGGAAGTCGAACTGGGCAACACACCGTATCTGGCGGGCAGCGAGCCGACCATCGCCGACGTGTCGGCCTACAGCTACATTGCCCACGCGCCGGAAGGCAACGTGTCGCTGGATGACTATGGCAACGTGCGCGCCTGGCTGGCTCGGGTCGAAGCACTGCCCGGTTTTGTCGGCATGCCGCGCACCGTCGCCGGTCTGCAAACCGCAGTCTGATGCTCATCATCCACACTGCGCCGCAGGGGCAGAGGAGAGGTCGTGATGGAACGTTCACCTTGGCACGCGGGCGAGCGGCAACTGCAAGAGCATGTGGGGGTGGCCGAGCGCATGGAAGCATTCGGGCGTAAGGTCATTCGTACCTGGATGCCGGACCAGCACCGTGAGTTCTATCAGCAATTGCCGTTCATGTTGTACGGCGCAGTGGATGCCGAGGGGCGTCCTTGGGCCAGCGTGCTGGAAGGTGCGCCGGGGTTCGCCCATTCGCCCGATCCGCAGCGCCTGCAATTTGCCAGCCTGCCCGCCGATGATGATCCGGCGCCGATTCGTCATGGAGAGCCGGTCGGTTTGCTCGGCATCGAGTTGCACACCCGTCGGCGCAACCGGCTCAATGGTCATGTCACTAATCTTGAGGCGAGCGGTTTCGACGTGACGGTGGATCAGGCCTTCGGCAACTGCCCGCAGTACATTCAGTTGCGCCAGTTTCAGCGGGTGCCGCTGACTGATCCCGCGTCGCGGCCGGCGCGGCATCTGGATGCGCTGGACGACGCGGGTGCCGCGTTGATCGCCAGCGCCGACACGTTCTTTATCGCCAGTTACGTCGATGTCGATGGCCAGCGATCAGTGGACGTTTCCCACCGTGGCGGTCAGGCCGGTTTCGTACGCGTAGAAGGCAATCGTCTGACCATCCCGGATTTTGCCGGCAACCTGCACTTCAACACCCTCGGCAATCTGCTGCTCAACCCCAAGGCTGGCTTGCTGTTCATCGACTTTTCCACAGGCGATTTGCTGCACCTGAGCGGCCGTACGGAAATCGTCCTCGATGGGCCACAGATCGAGGCTTTCCAGGGGGCCGAACGGCTGTGGACATTTGATGTGGAAAAACTGGTGCGGCGCCCGGCAGCGCTGGCCTTGCGCTGGCGCTTCGATGGCATGTCGCCCACCAGTCTGCTGACCGGCAACTGGGCCGAGGCCGATGCCCGTTTGCAGGCACAGGCGTTGGGTAACCGTTGGCGGCCGCTGCGGGTGGCGAAGATCGAGGCAGAAAGTCGCAACATCCGCTCCATTTACCTGGAGCCGGACGATGGCGCCGGTTTGCCGGTGTTTCTCGCGGGTCAGCATCTACCGCTGCGTTTTACTCTCGATGGCGAGGTGCACATCCGCACTTACAGCCTGTCGAGTGCGCCATCGGATGGTTTTTACCGGATCAGTGTGAAGCGCGAAGGCCGCGTGTCGAGCCATTTGCATGAGCAGATCCAGGTGGGTGACGTGTTGGAGGCGCGAGCGCCGCAAGGGCATTTCACCGTGGCGCCGCTGGAACGCCGGCCGCTGGTGCTGTTGGCGGCCGGGGTCGGCATTACGCCGCTGCTGTCGATGCTGCGCGAAGTGGTTTATCAAGGTTTGCGCACGCGCAGGATTCGTCCGACGTGGTTGCTGCAGAGTTCGCGCAGCCTGGCCGATCAACCGTTTCGCAAGGAACTGGACCGTTTGTTGGACAGTGCGGGCGATGCGGTGCGGGTTCTGCGTTTGCTCAGTCAGCCGGAAGAGGATGCACACGAAGGTGAAGATTTTGACCTGCACGGGCGCATCGATGACGCGGTGCTGAGGAATCTGCTGGCGGTCGAGGATTACGATCAGATCGACTTTGTTCTGTGTGGCCCCGGCGCTTTCACCCAAGGTCTGTACGACAGCTTGCGCGAACTGGACGTGCGCGATGCGCAGATCCACGCCGAGACTTTCGGCCCTTCGACCCTTAAGCGGCGTGCCGATGCGGACGCCATCACGATTGAGCAGCCCCCGGCCGCCACCACCTCCGTGCCCGTGGTGTTCGAACGCTCGGCCAAGGAGGCCCGTTGGCAACCGGACGGTGGCAGTTTGCTGGAGCTGGCGGAAAGTCGCGGATTGCGTCCGGAATTCAGTTGCCGTGGTGGTTCGTGCGGTACCTGCAAGACCCGGTTGGTCAGCGGTGCGGTGAATTATCCACAGCCCCCCGCCGATATCCCGGAAGAGGGACAGGTGCTGATTTGCTGTGCGGTGCCGGCGCAGAGCGAGCAACCGCTGGTGCTGGATCTTTAAACCCGATCCTCCATTCGCCACCGAGGAGACATGTTTCAAGCGAAAGTCAGGCGTAGGACAGCGATTTTTCTTCCAGCAGTTCCTGATAAAGCGCTGTCCACTTGCGGCCCATTTCATCGGCTGTGAATAACTGCCGGTAACGGGCCTGCGCCTTCACTCCCATCTCTGCAGCGCGCAGCGGGTTTTCCCACAGGGTGCGCATCGCCTCGCGAAATGCCTGTGGATGACTTGGCGGCACCACCAGTCCCGTCTCGTTGTGGATATTGATGTAGCTGGTGCCGGTGCCGATCTCGCTGGAGATCATCGGTTTTCCGTACATCGCGCCTTCCAGCAGCGAGATGCCGAACGCTTCGGAGCGCAGGTGCGACGGGAAGACAATCGTGTAGCTCAATTGCAGCAGTGCGACCTTGTCCTCATCCCCAAGGCGTCCGAGGAAATGAATGTTACGCAGCCCCAGCGCTGCTGCCTGGGCGTGCAGTGCCTGCTCCAGCGGCCCGGCGCCGACGATGACCACCGGATAGTCCACATCTTTCATGGCGTCGAGCAGGATGTGCAGGCCTTTGTAATAGCGCATCACCCCGACGAACAGGAAAAACTTATCCCCAAGCTTTTGCCGCCAGTGGTTCATCCGCTCACTGTCCGCCTGTGGATAACCTGCTTTGTTCAAGCCGTAGGGAATCACCCGGGTCTTGTCCTGAAACTGCTGCAGGACATCGCTGGTGTGCAGGTAATTGGGCGAGGCCGCGACAATACGGTCGGCACTGGCGAGGAAGCGGTTCATCAGTGGCCGGTAGAGTTTGAGCAGGTGTTTTTGACGAATGATGTCCGAGTGGTAGGTGACCACGCTGGGTTTCTTGATGGCGCTGGCGAAATGCACCAGGTCCATGAACGGCCACGGGAAGTGGTAATTGACCACGTCCGCCTCGGCGGCCATTTCGCGAAACTGCTTGAACACGCTCCAGGAAAACCCGGTTGAGGCGAACTGGATGTCGAGTTTGGCGCGGTGCACTTCGTGCTGACCCAGTTGCACCACCGGCGGATTCGGGTCGGCGCTGAGCGTCAGCACCTGGCCGTCGACACCGTGTTGGGCACCACTTTCGCACAGCTGGAAGATCACTTGCTCGATGCCGCCGACCGAATCAGGCAGGTACGTCTTGAAAAAATGAAGAACTCGCATTCAACCTCCCATGGCCTGGCGGTAGGCACCGGCCGTAGCCTGTGCACAACGTTCCCAGGAAAAAAGCCGTGACTGCTGTAATCCGGCTTCTCGGCATGCCTGCCAATGTGCTTGATCGTCGATCAGTCGGCTCATCACGTCACGCAAGCCGTCTGCATCGTCAGCTTCAATATAGTTGCCGGCAGCGCCCGCCACTTCCGGCATCGCCGAAGCGCGGGTGACCACCACCGGCGTGCCGCTGGCCATCGCTTCCAGCACAGGAAGGCCGAAGCCTTCGTACCGCGACGGAAAAATCAGCGCCCGGGCGCCGGCCAACAATTGCGCGACTTGTTCATCGGGCAGATAACCGAGCAGGCACACATGCCCGCTGGCCAGTGCCTGACGCAGTTCGTCGCTGAACTGTTCACGCTGCCAGCCGGCCATGCCGACGATCAGCAGCGGAAAACGTTCACGCACGGCGTTCGGCAGCAGGGCATGGGCGCGCAGAGCCAGGCTCAGGTTTTTGCGCGGCTCCAGAGTGCCGACACACAGGAAGTATTCACGCACCTCGACCGCATGGGCCTTGAGCACGGCGTCGAGGGTGTGCGCCTCACGCGGATGGAAACGCTCGCAGACACCCAGCGGCGCCACGATAAAACGCTCGGCCGGCAGCCCGAAATGTTCCTGGGCTTCGTCGGCAATGGCCTGCGAGTCGGTCAGAATCAGCCGCGCTTGCTGTACGCCAGCCGCCAGTCGCCGTTCGATTTCCTTGAGTCGCGCGGGCGGCTGAGTGTCGGGAAAATGCAGGTGCGTCAGGTCGTGTAGCGTGATCACGGTCGGACCGTCGAAGGCCAGGGGCCACAGGCTCGGCTCGTGATACAGGTCGATGCCTTGGGTGCGGCCCTGATCGAAGCGTTTTTGTTCAAGCCAGCGGCGCGCCTGATAAGCCCCGGGAATCTGCCGCAGCAGTGGCGTCAACCGCGAATAGCCGGGCATGGTCGCTTCCGGCAGCGCTGAACTCCAGCCCCAGCCGTGAAACAACGTCACTTCAACATCGGGTTCGTTGCGCAAGGCGTTGACCAGTTCGGCGACGTAATGGCCGATACCGGTGCGCGGCGCCTGGAGAATCCGTGCGTTAAGGGCAATGCGCATGTCGCCTCGCTTGCGCCGCTGGCGCCTGCTGCACATTGCGCACGCTGCGTTCGGCCAGTTGCGCGCTGGCTTCGCGCCAACCGATCCATTGCCAATCGGCCACGTCGCGGGCGGCGGGGAACTGTCCGCTGCGCTGGAAGGTGTTGATCAGGTCGGCGAGGCTTTGCGGTTCCTGCAGATCGAAGTACGCCATGAACTCGCCGCCTATTTCGCGGAACACCGCAATGTCACTGCCCATCGCCGGCAAGCCGCGCTGCATGGCTTCCACCAGTGGCAGGCCGAAGCCTTCAACGAACGAGGGGAACACCAATGCACTGGCGTGGGCGTAAGCGTGTTCCAGGCTGGTGTCGTTCAGGTCGTTGAACATGAACAGTCGCCGGTTCAACTCGGGATGATTGCGCACCCGGGCGAGCAGGGCGTCGCACTTCCAGCCAATGCGCCCGGCAATGCACAGCCGCGCGGTCGAGCCGGTGGCCCAGGCGCGGTCGAAGGCGTCGAGCAGGTATTCGTGGTTCTTGCGCGGTTCGATGGTGCTGACCATCAAAAACACCGGCTCAGGATTGGCGAACAGCCGTTGCAGGGACGCGGCCACGGTGGCCTTGGCGCTGTGCAGATCCAGTTCGGAACCGAGGTGGAAGTAATCGAACCAGTGTTTGTCGGTGCGTTCTGCACCGATCCGGCGCTGTAGTTCTTCGCGTACTTGATCGCGCACGGTGGCGGAAATTGCCATGTAGCCGTCGGCGGTTCGGCTGATCCAGTCGAACCACTCACTGAAAACCCGCACCAGCCGCGTGTCGTAGAACTGCGGATGGGTCAGGGGGATCAGGTCGTAGATCACCGCAATGATCCCGACGCCCTCGCGTTTGAGCCGCTCTACAGCCATGAAAAAATCCGAATGCCAGGACGAATCCAGTAGCACCAGTTGGTCGCCGGTCTGATGCTGCAAGGGTGAACAGCGTTTTGGCAGTTGGGTCCGATTGATCGCCCCGATAAAACGTAACGGCAGGCCAAATACACCGAAGGCCGTCAAGCGATACGAGACATACAGTGAGCGTCGCGCCAGTTTTGCTGTGCACTGGGCGTCGAGTCGTTGATGCCATTGCCCGAACCGATGGGCCATGCGTTCCAGGCGTTCGCCGAAACTGGCCAAGGCGTTGAACAGCGGGGTGTCCAGAGGTGCCAGGTGCTGTACGCGATAGAGTTGGCCGCGCAGCACAATGACTGGCACGCATTCGACGCCCTCGGCACTCGAAGGCAATTGCTTGATGACGTTGCGCACCACCCGCTGGATGCCCGAGTTGACCTTCGGGTGTTTGAACACATGGGTGCATTCCACCAGCAAGCGGGTCATGGCGCGCGCTCGGCAAGTCTGGCTTCGGTATGACGGGTAATCGTGGTTTGGGCGTTGAGCCACGAACAGCCGACGAAATCTTCCTGACGATTGTTGATGACGTGAAATACCAGGCCGTAGTCCCGCCATTCGAAGTTGCGATCCAGATGAGAGTCCAGACGCGACAGGCTCAGCGACACCGAATAGTTGCCCTTGCCCAGGCCCATGATGAACGCAAAGCGGTAGGTGAAGCGTTCGCCGGCACGCAGATCGGTCAGTGCCTTGTCCTGGCGATGGGTGTTGATGCCGTACATCATCTGGCCCAGACGATCCTTGAGGATGAAGCCCAGCACCAACCGCTCAATGTCCTTGCGCACCTCAACCTGGACTTCCAGCACCACCGGTTGACCGACTTCGGCGGCGTCGATGCTGTGATCCTGTTCATTCAGTAAACGCACGCCAAGAATGGCGGCCTCACCGGTACCCGACACGGTCTGCACTTCGCCGCCGGCGAGCATTTCCTGACGCACGACCTGGCCTTCGCGTTCGGCCATCAACGCGTTGTAATAATCGAGCACCACTTCCGGTTTGTCGTACATGGCCATGCGGCCATCCTTGAGCAGGATCGCCGAGTCGCAGATCGATTGAATGGCTGAGCGATCGTGAGACACGATCAACAGGGTGGTGCCGGCCTTGCGAAAGCTGCGAATGCGCTCGAAGCTCTTGTGCTGGAAGTAGGCGTCACCCACTGACAGCGCTTCGTCGACGATCAGGATGTCCGGTCGGCGGGCGGTGGCGACGCTGAACGCCAGGCGCATCTGCATGCCGCTGGAGTAGGTACGCACCGGGTGGTCGATGGCCTCGCCAATCTCGGCGAAGTACTCGATTTCAGGCATCAGCGCTTCGATTTCTTCAAGCTGCATGCCCAGCAACTGCCCCGCCATGATCGCGTTCTGGCGACCGGTAAAGTCGGCGTGAAAGCCCATGCCCAGTTCCAGCAATGCCGCCACCCGGCCTTCGATTTCGATCTTGCCCCCGGTGGGTTGCGTGGTGCCGGTGATCATCTTCAACAAGGTACTTTTGCCGGCACCGTTGGCGCCGACAATGCCCACCGCTTCGCCGGGTGCGATCTCGAATTCGACATCTCGCAGCACCCAGTGCTGATGATGGCGCAGAGGCGAGAACGGAATCAGCCACTCGGCCAGGCGCGCCCAGCGGTTGGGGTATTGCTTGTAGGCCTTGCTCAGGCCGGTCACACGGATATGCCCCATCAGAGTTCATCCACCATTTCGCCGACGCGCTGGCGAAACAGCCGCAGGCCGATGACACACAACAACGCGCCCGCGACGAAAATCGGCAGCAGCGAACTCCAGACCGGCCACTGCCCGTAAAGGAACAGATTCTGATAGCTGGCAATCAGGTTGGTCAGCGGGTTGAGCTGCAACAGACGCTGAACCCATTCCGGAAGGATGCTGATCGGGTACACGATCGGTGTGAGCCAGAACCAGAATTGCAGGCAGATCGCGAAGAGCTGGCCGACATCACGAAAGAACACGTTGAGTACGCCAAGCACCATTCCCAGGCCGGCACAGAACATCATTTGCAGGAGGATCAGCGGCAACAGCGCCAGCAAGGCCATGCCCGGCCAGCGCCCGGAGACCAGCAGAAAGCCCAGAAACAGACCGATGATGATCGCGAAGTTGATCCCGGCATTGATCAGCACGATCACTGGCAGGCAGATCCGCGGGAAGCTGATTTTCTTCAGCAGGTTGGCGTTGTCCAGAAACATGGTCTGGCTGCGCAGGGTGATTTCCGAAAACAGTCCCCACGCCAGCAGCCCGGCGCAGAGGTAGACGCTGTAGGCCATGCTGTCGTCCACACCCGGCAGTCGCGCGCGCATGATGTGGGAAAAGATCACGGTGTAGACGACGATCATCGACAACGGGTTGAAGATCGGCCACAACGCACCGAACAGCGAATTGCGATAGCGCGCTTGAAACTCTCGCTTGACGCTACCGAGGATGAATCCGCGGTAGCTGTGCAGCGAGCGGTACAGGGAAAGCAGCATTCAAACCGTCCTGCCGTAGTGGTCTTCGAAGCGAACGATGTCGTCCTCTCCCAGGTATTCGCCGCTTTGCACTTCGATGATCACCAGATCGATCACCCCGGGATTTTCCAGGCGATGGCGGTGGCCGGCGGCAATGAACGTCGATTCGTTCTTGGCCACCAGCGTCGTGCCGGAGCCATTATTGGTGACCTTGGCCATGCCTTCGACCACCACCCAGTGCTCGTTGCGGTGATGGTGCATTTGCAGGGACAGCTTGCCGCCGGGTTTGACCACGATGCGTTTGATCTTGAAGCGCGGGCCTTCCTCGAGGACGGTGTAGGTGCCCCACGGACGGCTGACCGTACGGTGCAGGCGATAGGCTTCGTGGGATTTGTCCTTGAGCTGCTTGGCGACGCGCCGCACATCCTGTGCACGGTCGGCGTGGGCGATCAGCACGGCATCGGCGGTGTCGACCACAATAAGGTTATCCACCCCCACGGCGGCGACCAGTCGGCCCTCGCTCTGGACGAAGTTGTTGTGGCTGTCGATGAAGATTGCCTCGCCGCTGGCGCGGTTGTTGTCGGCATCGGCCGGCACCAGCGCCGCGACGGCGCCCCACGAACCGATGTCGCTCCAGTCGAAACCGGCAGGCACGACCACGACTTTTTCCGAGCGCTCCATCAACGCGTAGTCGATGGAGATGTCGGTGATTTCAGCGAACAGCGCAGGCGACAGTTCCTGTTGCAGGCAGCCGACGGTCTCCACCGGGACGCTGGCGGCCATGCAGGCGCGGGTCTGCTCCAGCAGTTGCGGCGCGTGCAGTTGCAGCTCGGCGATTACCGCAGCGGTGGTGAAGCAGAACATGCCGGAGTTCCACAGGAAGTTGCCGCTCTCCAGGTAATGCGTAGCGGTTTGCAGGTCGGGTTTTTCCACGAAGCGCTGCACTTTGGCCGCGCCTTTGGCGTCCAGTGGCGCACCGGTTTCGATATAGCCGAAGCCGGTTTCCGGTGCGGTCGGCAGCACGCCGAAGGTCACCAGGTAACCGTCCTTCGCCAGATTCACCGCGTGCTCGACGGCCGTCTTGAGCGCGTCCTGATTGACGATCAAATGGTCGGCCGGCATTACCACCATGATAGCCTCGTCGCCATGCAACGCTTGCAGCGACAGGGCGGCGGCTGCGATGGCCGGGGCCGTGTTGCGCCCGGTCGGCTCCAGCAGAAAGTGCCCGCGATGGCGCGACACGTGGGCGGCGCCATAGTGGTCTTTGCTCTGGAAGTAGTACTCGCGGTTGGTCACCGTGACGATGTCACCCCAGCCGTCCAGCAACGCCGCTGCACGCTGATAGGTCTTGCCCAGCAGCGACTGGCCGTCGGGCAGGGTCATGAACGGCTTGGGATGGCCCTCGCGGGACACCGGCCACAAACGGGTACCGGCACCGCCGGACAGAATCACGGGGATCAGCATGGCCTACTCCTTGGCGACGCGTTTCATGTCCGCATCCATCATCATGCGGATCAGGGTGTCCAGGTCGGTTTTCGGCTTCCAGCCCAGCACGCGCTGAGCCTTGGCCGGGTTGCCGAGCAGCACTTCGACTTCGGCCGGGCGGAAAAACGCCGGGTCGATCTTCACGTAATCGCGGTAGTTGAGGCCGACGTGATCGAAGGCGATGCGGCACATTTCACGCACCGTGGTGGTGACACCGGTGGCGACCACGAAATCGTCAGGCTTGTCCTGTTGCAGCATCAGCCACATGGCCTCGACGTAGTCGCCGGCAAACCCCCAGTCGCGTTTGGCGTCGATGTTGCCCAGCGCCAGCGCCTGCTGTTTGCCCTGCTTGATGCGGGCGGCAGCGTCAGTGACCTTGCGGGTAACAAACTCGATGCCGCGCAGCGGTGATTCGTGGTTGAAGAGGATGCCGCTGCTGGCGTGCAGATTGAAACTTTCGCGGTAGTTGACGGTGATCCAGTGGCCATACAGTTTGGCCACGCCGTAAGGACTGCGCGGGTAGAACGGCGTGTTCTCGTCCTGCTGTTCAGCCTGGATCAGCCCGAACATTTCGCTGGTCGATGCCTGATAGAAGCGGGTGTGCGGGCTGAACTGGCGGATCGCTTCGAGCAGATGCGTGACGCCGAGGCCATCGACAATGCCGGTGGTCACCGGTTGATCCCAGGAGGCAGCGACAAAACTCTGTGCGGCGAGGTTGTAGATTTCGTCTGGCGCCGATTTGATAACCGCACGCTGCACCGAGCAGGCATCGGCCATGTCACCGTCCAGATAGACGATGTCGGCTTCGACGCCCATCTCGCGCAAGCGCCAGCGCGAATCGCTGCTGCGGCGCGCCACGAAGCCGTAAACCTTGTAGCCCTTGTCGAGCAGCAACTTGGCCAGATACGCGCCGTCCTGTCCGGTGATCCCTGTGATCAATGCACTTTTTGTCATTCTTGTCGTACTCGCGTCTCCCAGTCGGACAGGATCGCCCGCAGGGATTGTTGTGTTGTGATGACTGGCGACCATCCGGTGGTTTTGGCCAGTTTTGCGTGGCTGCCGCAAACGCGGCGCTGATCGGCGCGACGCATGCGCGCCGGGTCCTGAACCAGTTGCATCTGGACTTCGGCCAGATCGCCCAACTGTTCGATGAGGCTGCGAATGCTTTGCTCGCGCCCTGAGCAGATGTTGTAAACCTGCCCCGGCTGGCCTTTTTCCAGCAGGGCGAAATAGGCCGATACGACGTCGCCGACATCAAGGAAATCACGCGTCACGTCGATATCGCCGACTTCCAGTTGCGGGGCTTGCAGGCCTTGTTTGATGCGATTGATCTGGCGTGCAGCGCTGGCGATGACGAAGCTGTCTTTCTGCCCGGTGCCGATGTGGTTGAACGGGCGCGCCACCAGCACCGGCCAGTGTTCGCTCAAGCCCCATTGCAGGCTGAGGAACTCCGCCGAGAGTTTGCTCACGGCGTAAGGGTTGCGCGGGCAGGGGGTGTGTTGCTCGGTAATCGGCAGATCGCTTTCGCCCACCTGGCCGTAGACGTCGCCGGAACTGACATACAGAAAAGTGCCTGCGAAGCCACGAGCCTTGAGCGCCTGCAGCAGGTTGAGGGTGCCGAAAACATTGATTTCGAGGGTGCGGGCCGGATCGCGGAACGCTTCGGGGACGAAGGTCTGGCCGGCCAGATGAATCACCGCATCGGGCATTTGCGGCCACAGGTCGACAAGGCTGTTCGCATTCGTGAGGTCGTAGGGCGATGCGGCAGGCAGCAGCTCCCACGATGAATCGGGCAAAGCCAGACGTGACTGAATATGTTGTCCCACGAATCCACTGAGACCCGTGATGAACAGACGCTTTTTCAAACAGCGACCCCTTGGTCTTGAACTTGCGCCACTTTCCTACAGGCTTTGTTGGAAGGTCTGTCAGACCGGAGGAAAAACCGGGAAGACTACAGGCGAAGTCTGTTGTTGTAGTTGTTTGGCACCAATCTGTGCCAATTGAGCAGCAATTTCAACTGGCCAAACCGTGACCGGTCAGTTCTCGTTAGCGTAGCTGGATTTATTCTCGCCGGGCGGTTCCCGGACCCGCGATGGATGTGTTTAGAATGCCCCTCGTCGCCATCTCCCAAGGTTCGCCAGAGGGGTGTGCAACTGAGTGAAACCGACCACTAAAACAAGAACGAAGACGTGCTGGATGACGAAGGACAAGTCTCGGTGATGCCGACTTGATCCAACGCCTGGTCGTCATAGCATGAAGCGGCCAGGACGGCAGTTTCATCGTGGGATGCCATGAATTTCATTCTCTACTCGGACGTCAACGACAGCTCCATCAGCCAGAGCCTCGGGCGTCCTGAATACAGCTACTACTTCGTGCTCAAGGCTTATCGCCCGGTGCTGGAAAGCCTTGGGCGCGTGCATGTGGTGTCGTCCACTGCCGACGTCGATGCGCTTTATCGGCAACGGCTCGCCGCCGGCGAAGACAGCGTTTTCCTGTCATTCACCCCGCCACAGAAAACCCCGGTCGACCTGCAATGCCCGACGATTTGCGTGGTCGCGTGGGAGTTCGATTCGATCCCCGATGAGTCGTGGGACAACGATCCGCGACAGGACTGGACGCAGATGCTCGCTCGTCAGGGGCGGGTCATCACCCTGTCGAGCCATACTGCCCGGGCCATTCGCCGGGCCATGGGCGAAAACTTTCCGGTGTTGGTGTTGCCGACACCGCTGTGGGAGCAGTACGCGCAGGTTCGTCAGCAGCATGTCCCTGTGCCAGTCAATCCGGGTGCAACGCTGGCGATCAAGGGCTGCATTTTCGATACGCGCACACTCGAACTGTCTGCCGATGCGTTGATCCCCAAACCACTGACGCCTGAGGAGCAAGCCGCGCTTGAAGCCGCCCGCCCGCCACCGCTGACCTTCAAGCGGCGCTTGGTCATCGCCCGGCATTACCTGCGCCTGTGGGCGCTAGACCTGGGTCGCGAGCAAGCAGAGCCGGTGCCTCGGGTGAAGTTTCTGCACAACTGGTATTGGGAAGGCATTCGCGACCTGGTCTCGGACAACCTTCACGGCTGGCTCGAACAGCGCTTTGCGGTGGTCTGCGGCCCGCAAGCGGTGCCCGTGGATGAACCGCTGCCGGTGGATTTGCCGGACACCACATCAGTGGTCCAGACCCATGTCGACGGTGTGGTCTACGTCAGCGTGTTCAACCCCAAGGATGGTCGCAAGAACTGGCATCATCTGGTCACCGCGTTCTGCTGGGCCTTTCGCCAAACGAGCGACGCGACACTGGTGTTGAAGATCACCCAGAACGATCTGGCGTCCTACTACAACGAGTTGATGACGTTGCTCGCCCAGCTCACGCCGTTCGCCTGCCGGGTGGTAGTGATGCACGGCTATCTGGACGATGCGCAGTACGCCGGGCTCTACAAGGCTGCCAGTTTTTACGTCAACGCCTCACGCTGCGAAGGCTTGTGCCTGCCATTGATGGAGTTCATGTCCAGCGGCAAACCGGTGATCGCACCGGATCATACGGCCATGGAAGACTACATCGATGACGCGGTAGCGTTTGTGGTCAAGTCCAGCGAAGAGCTGACCATCTGGCCACAGGACACGCGCATCATTTACCGCACTCTGCGTTACCGCCCTGATTGGGGATCGCTGAAAAACGCTTACGAACAGAGCTACCGGATGGCCAAGACACAGCCGCAGGATTATCAGCGCATGTCTGCTGCTGCAGTGCAACGCATGCACGATTACTGTGCCTTCGCCCCGGTGCAAAAACGCATGGCGGATTTTTTCGGGCCGGTAGCGCCAGTCGCCGATGCTGCGACAGTGACGGATAACGCCTCATGCTGATCATCATTCATTCGGAAACCAACCAGCACACCATCGCGCAAAATCTCGGGCGTTCGGAGTACAGCTATTACTTCGTGCTCAAGGAATACCGTCCGGTGCTTGAACGGCTTGGACGGGTGGTGGAGGTTGCCGATCCGCCGCGTGAAGTCGACGCGCTCTATCGCGAGTGCCTGGGCCGTGGCGAACCTTGCGTGTTCCTGTCGTTTTCCCCGCCCCACCGCACGCCGGTGCAACTGGCCTGTCCGACCCTGCCGGTGTTTGCCTGGGAGTTCAGCACCATCCCCAACGAAGCGTTTGCCGATGAACCGCGCAACGACTGGCGTACCGTGCTGCACGCCTGCGGGGCGGCGATCACTCACTCCAGTTATACGGTCAACGCAGTGCGCGAGGCGATGGGCGCGGCTTACCCTATCGTCGCGGTGCCGGCGCCAGTCTGGGATCGTTTCGCGGCGCGGGGTACGCCGTTGCAGCGGCATCCCGAGGGGCAATCGTTTCGCTTGAAGATCAAAGGTCTGGTGGTCGACAGCCGCGTACTTGATCTGAATGCGTTCGGGCCCAAACCTTTGCGCCGCGGCAAAGGCATCGATTTTGCCGCGCCGGTTACCGAGCAGGAGCTGGTGCTCGACGGTGTGGTGTATACCTCGGTGTTCAATCCAGGCGATGGCCGAAAGAACTGGGAAGACATGCTCAGCGCTTTCTGCGTGAGTTTTCGCGACGTCGACGACGCCACGCTGGTGCTCAAACTCACCCACCACGATGCCAAAGAAGCACTCAGCGACATCCTCCATCACCTGTACAAAAATCAGTCTTATCGCTGCCGCATCGTGCTGATCTACGGTTACCTTGCCGATCCCGACTACGAGCGACTGGTGCAGGCGACCCGCTATGTCGTGAATACCTCCTACGGCGAAGGCCAGTGCCTGCCGCTGATGGAGTTCATGTCGTGTGGCAAACCGGCGGTGGCCCCGCGTACCACGGCGATGATCGATTACCTGAGTGCCGATAATGCGTTCCTGATCGAATCCACCGACGAACTCACGGCCTGGCCTCACGATCCGCGCAAGGCGTTCCGCACGCTGCGTTACGTGACTAACTGGGCGTCACTGTGCCAAGCCTATAAAGCCAGTTATGACGTGGCGAAAAACGATCCGGCACGCTATGCACAGATGTCGGCGCAAGCTGTCAGCAGCCTGCAAGGGTTTTGCAGTCAGGCGGTGGCCGAGCAGCGTTTGCAGGTCTTTCTTGCGCAGTTGTTTGAGCGCTGCGCTGGCGTCGCGCAAGCTCCTGAATCATGAACAGCAAACGGATCATGGACATTGAGGTCCTGCGCGCCATCGCCGTGCTCGGGGTGCTGTTTCATCACTTACAGGGCAGCCTGTTCACTGATTCGGTGCCGTTGCTGGAAAAAATCCATGGCTGGGCGCAACCGTGGTGGGGCGTCGATCTCTTTTTTGCCATCTCCGGATTCGTCATAGCCCGTAGCCTGATTCCGGCGCTGCGGGTCTGCACGACCCGTCAGGAATACTGGGTACAGACACGGAATTTCTGGCTGCGCCGTGCCTTTCGCTTATTGCCTTCAGCCTGGCTGTGGCTGGCACTGATGCTGCTGGCGTGCGTTCTTCTCAATCGCTCGGGGGCGTTCGGTACGCTGTACGCCAACCTGCAAGCGACGCTGGCTGGGGTGCTGCAATACGCCAACCTGCGCTTTGCCGACAGCTTCTTTCATTACGAATACGGCAGCAGTTTCGTCTACTGGAGCCTGTCGCTGGAGGAGCAGTTCTACTTGCTGTTCCCGCTGCTGATTGTGCTCTGTCGTCAACATCTGGTGTGGGCATTGCTGGCGCTGGTCGCCGTGCAGCTTTTCACGCTGCGCACCACGCTGCTGATGGTGGTGCGTACCGACGCCCTGGCCTTGGGCGTCTTGTTGGCGATGTGGAGCGCACAGCCGAGTTATCAGCGCTGGGAACCGACGTTTCTGCGCAGGCCCTGGGCGGGAATTTGCGCGCTGCTGGTAATCAGTTTGTTGCTGAGCTTCATGGCCACCGACCGCTTCACGTTTGCCAATTACCGCATCGGTTCGATCGCTGTGCTCGGCGCGCTGCTGGTGTGGATCGCCTCGTACAACCGTGATTACCTGATGCCTGTCGGGGGCGTGCAGCGCTCTCTGGCATGGGTCGGCAGCCGTTCCTACGGGATCTATCTGATCCATATTCCGGCCTATCAACTGGTGCGTGAGCTGATCTTCCGTTTGCAGAGCGCTGGCCTGCCGAGTCCTGCCGGACACCCGATCATCGCGCTGTTGCTGGCGTTCGGCCTGATCGTGCTGCTCAGTGAACTCAATTACCGTTTCATTGAAATGCCCATGCGCAACCGTGGCGCAGCGTTCGTCAAACGCCTCGGTACCTCGCGAACCGCCGTCTCATCCACTGGAGCCACCTCATGCTGAGCCTTTTCAAGAAACTGACGGCGTCGACGCCTGCACCGGCCCCTGTTGCGGCCGCCGAGAAGACCGACCCGTACATGCTCGGCCTGCACGATGCAATGCTCAGCGGCTGGTTCAATCAGGAAACCGGCGAGCTGTTCAAGGGCTTTGCGGTGACGGCCGATGACACGCTGTTGGACGTCGGTTGTGGTGACGGCGGCAACGTGCATTTCTGTGGCATGCGCGGGGCGAAGATCATCATCGCCGACATTGACGGCGCCAAGGTCGAGGCCACCCGTCAGCGCCTGAGCGACACCCCGGCACGCGACATCGAATGCCACGTCACCGACTGCAACCCGCTACCGATTGCCGACGCTACGGCAACCCGCGTGGTGTCGACTGAAGTCATCGAGCACGTCGACGACCCTGCGCAGTTTCTTGCGGAGCTGGTGCGCGTCGGCAAGCCGGGCGCGCTGTACCTGTTGAGCGTGCCGCACCCAAGCTCCGAAGACCTGCAAAAAGACATCGCCGCCGCAGAGTATTTCCAGAAGCCCAATCACATCCGCATCATCAGCGAAGCGCAATTCAAGGCGATGGTCAGCGAGGCGGGGCTGGAAGTCATCAGCCACAGCCAGTACGGCTTTTACTGGTCGATGTGGATGTTGTTGTTCTGGGAGGCCAAAGTCGACTTCGGTAACCCGGATCATCCGTTGCTCAACCACTGGGCCGACACCTGGCAAGCGGTGCTGGACTCGCCACGAGGGGCACAAATCAAGCAGGCACTGGATGCGGTGGTGGCCAAAAGTCAGGTGATCATTGCCCGCAAGCCTTGAACCTTTTGACGCAGGGTTTTGTGTAACCTTGCAGCCTTGAGTTGTCAGGGATTGAGCAAGGTATGCGGTTTATTGTGGTTCTGGTTGCACTGATCTTGCTGTCCGCTTGCGAACAGCGGGACACGCCGCCGCTCGATCAACAACTCTACGTCTGGCAACGCCAGTGGACGCCGGCCCATGAGGCGGCGTTGCGCGAGAGCCGAGGTGATTTTTCCACCCTGCGGGTGCTGGCGCTGCAAGCGTTCCCGAACGCCGGATGGAGCCGGGCACGTATTGATCCTGCGTTGCTGAAGAGCGATGGGCGCGCGTTGATCGCGGTGATTCGTCTCGACGGCCAACTCAAGGGGCTGGATCAACAGCAGGTTACGGCGCAGATCCTTCAACTGGTCAATGATTGGCAGGCGTTGGGCCTGACCCTCAGTGGCGTGGAGATCGACCACGATGCCGGGAATGCGCGGCTGCCAGCCTACGCGAAATTTCTCAGTCATCTGCGTTCGGCACTGCCGGCGTCTTTACCCCTGAGCATGACCGCGCTGCCGGCGTGGCTCGACAGTGCACAACTGCCGACATTGCTGGCCTCGGTCGACAGCAGCGTATTGCAAGTGCATGCCGTCAGTGACCCGCGCCGCGGTCTGTTCGACGCTGAGCAGGCGCAGCGTTGGGCCCAAGCCTGGGGCAACGTCTCTGAAAAACCGTTCTATCTGGCGCTGCCGGCCTATGGGGTGGCGCTGTTGCCGGATGCCGGTGGCGCGCCAGTGGTGGAAAGCGAAGTGCCGCTTGAGCGTGGCGGTCAGCGCCGCGAATTGCTTGCCGATCCCGTGCCATTGAGCCGACTCGCCAAGCAATTGCGTGAAGACCCACCTGCGCATCTGGCTGGGCTGATCTGGTTTCGCTTGCCGCTGGCCAACGACCGCCGCGCCTGGAGCTTGACCACGCTGCGCGCCGTTGCCCGGGGTGATGCGCTGCACAGCCAACTCAGCTTGAGCCTCCGCGAACAGAATGGCCTTTACGACATCAGCCTCGCCAATGTCGGCAACCTCGACAGCGCCTGGCCCGCCCGCATCACCCTTAAAGCCCGGGACTGCGAAGGCGCCGATGCGCTCGCCGGATACTCGTTGCAACAAAGTCGTGATCTGCTTACCTTCACCCGCTTGCGCGCCGGCCGCTTGCCTGCGGACGGGCAGCGCGCCATCGGTTGGGCGCGTTGCGCAATTATTGATCAAGGAGGTTCGCATGTTGACCCGTAACTGGCCCCGCCATCTGCTCTGCCTGAGCCTCAGCCTGCCGCTGGGTTCGGCGCTGGCCTGCGGCCCGGACTTCCCCATGCGCCTGCTCGACAATCGTGGGCAGACGCTGGCGGAACTGCCTGAAGGCAACTTCAACTTTGAGGTCAGCCGCCTCGGCAAAACCATCGCCGGGCTGAAAAACGTCACCGCCGCCACACACAATCCCAATGATCTGTACGGTGAAGCGAGCGAGCCAAATGAGGCACGCGATAAAGCCGAACAGGCCGGCTTGAGCGCCGAACAGCAAACGCTGGTCAAGCAACTGCGTGGTCTGACCGATGCGCGTCAGGTTGAGGTGCAGGGCGCTAGCCTGCCGGCGGAAGTGCGTTTGTACGTGGCGGGCGCGGTGGCATTTGCCACGGGCGATCATCAACGGGCGGTCGACTATTTTGGCAAGTTGCTGGCGCTGCCGGCCGATCAACGTCCCTTGCGCAGCACGTGGGCCGCGTACTCCTTGGGGCGCACCTGGTTTGCCATGAGCCGCGAGGTGGACGACGCAGATCAGGCGCTTGAGCAATCGCGCCAAGCGTTCCGTCAAACCCGGCAGATGAGCATCGACGGCTTCAGTGACCCGCTGGAACTGGGCGTTGCCAGCCTTGGTGAAGAGGCGCGGGTGTTGCGCACCGCTGGCGATTGGAGTGGCGCCATCGAACTGTATGAAGCGCAAAACCTGCACGGTTCCGCCGTGGGTTACACCTCGCTGAAACAGGTGATGAATGAACTGGCCGAGTTGCCCGAAGCCGAGTTGGCGAAGCTGCTGCAACGCAAAGCGGTGCAACAACTGGTCACGGCGTCGTTGATCAGTCGCGTCGGCTGGTCATTTGATGAGCAACCGCCGAACGAGAAAAAACTCATCAAACTGCTGCAGAACAGCACGCGTGGCAGCCTGGAAAACGCCGACCGGCTGGCGGCGCTGAATTATCAACAGGGTGATTACGCCAGCGCCAAGGCCTTCCTCGAGAACGCGGGCGATGGCGGACTGGCCTGGTGGTTACGGGCAAAACTGGCGGTACGTGATGGCGATAAAAACGCTGCCGCCGCGGCCTACGCCAAAGCGGCGCAGGCCTTTCCGCAGAGCGAAGACTGGGGTTATCGACGCACGCCGGACTGGGCGTATGAAAGTGTGCAGCCCAAATGCCGGGTCGAGGGCGAGAGTGCGATTCTGGCGTTGCAACGGGGCGAATACCTGCAAGCCTTTGTGCAGTTGTATCGCAGCAATGACCTCTATTGGTTTGATGCCGCGACGGTCGCTGAGCGTGTGCTGACGGTCGATGAACTCAAACAGTATGTCGATGACAACGTACCGGCCCCGCCGGCGCTGACCCAGCAGGAACGTGACAACTATGTGCCGCTGCCGGTTGCTGCACGCCTGCGCGATCTGCTCGGTCGACGTTTGCTGCGCGAAGGCCATTACGCGCAGGCGGTCGGGTATTTCGACAGTGCCGATCTGCAGAACAAGGCCCGGCTCTACGGCGAGCAACGAATGAAGGCTGATGCCGCGTGGTGGCCGACCAAGCGCGCCAGTGCGCTGTACAACGCAGCGTGGACGGCCCGCGAGTGGGGCATGGATATCCTCGGTTACGAGATGGCCCCGGACTACGCCACGTTCGGTGGCAACTACAGCCTGGAGACGGCCGAACTTACAGTCGGTCCTCTGGTAAGTGACGCCGAATTGCAACGTCAGAAAGCCAGTGAAGCGCAACCGGATCAGCGTTATCACTACCGTTTCGTCGCCACCGAACTGGCCCGCAAAGCCGCCGATAATCTGCCGCACACCAGTCAGGCGTTTGCTGCCGTGCTGTGCAACGCCGCCGGTTGGAACAGCAGCCCGGACGATCTGAGCGCGCTGTATCAGCGTTATGTGAAGGAAGGGCCGTACGTGCCGTGGGCTGTGGATTTCGGCAATCAATGCCCATACCCGGACTTCGAGAACGCCGATAAGCGTTACGTCACCCAGGTGACTGATGCCGTGCGCGACACCTTGCGGCCGTACAAGTGGCCGGTGCAGATCGGTGCGATTGTGTTGGGTGTCGGCGCCGCGTTATTGCTGATCACCCGGCGCCAGCGCAAGGGGCGCAAAGGCTAAGCCTGCTGGATAAACGCCAGGCGCACAGCGAAGCCGATCAACAAACCGCCGAACAGCCATTGCTGCACGCGTTGAGCCGTTGGACTGTGTTGCAGCCAGCGGCCCAGTGCGGCGCCGGTCAGGGCGTAGGCGCTGTCGAACAGCAAGCCTGCGCCGACCAGCATCGCGCCGAGCAGGGCGAATTGGCTCAGTACCGGTGCGCCGTCGGCGACGATGAATTGCGGCAACAACACTGAGCAGAACAGCAACGCCTTGGGGTTGAGCAGATTGGTCAGCAGGCCGCGTCGTATCGCTTCACGCCATTGCCCGCGAGTCTCGGCAATGTCGCTGGGATTCAGGTTCGGCACCAGCGTGCTGCGCAGGCATTGAATGCCGATCCACAACAGATACGCCGCCCCGGCCAGCCGTACCACTTCGAACGTCCATGGCGCAGCCTTGAACAGCGCCGCCAGCCCCAGCGCCGCCAACGCCACATGACAGCTTCGGGCAATCGCCAGACCTATTGCGGTGGCCAGTGCCGCGCCACGTCCCTGACGGGCGCCGGTCTGCAGCAACAGGATCATGTCCGGACCGGGCAACAAATAGACCACCGCCAATGCCAGGAAAAACAGCCAGAGACTTGCCACGCTACACCCCTTTGATTGGCGATTCGGTGACGCCAGTCTAGGGCCGAAGGGTGGGGCAGGTGCTTGCGTAGTCAGCTTCAAATGCGCTTGGAATTGGCATAACCTGCTGGCTTTAAGCGACATGACTATCGGAATCTGCCAAACATGAAACTTGACGCCTTTGATCGCAAGATTCTCGCCGCTCTGCAAAGGGACGGACGCCTGAGCAATGTCGAACTGGCGGATGAAATCGGCCTCTCGGCATCGCCGTGCTTGCGTCGGGTGCGGATGCTGGAAGAGGCGGGAGTGATTCGCGGCTATCAGGCCAATCTCGATCGCGATGAGGTGGGGTTGGGGCTGACGGTGTTTGTCGGGGTCAAGGTCGAGCGACACAACGAGGAACAGGCCGAGGCGTTTTACCAGGCGGTCACGGCATTGCCCGAGGTGATTTCGGCGTTTCTGGTGTCAGGCGAGTCGGATTTTCTGCTGCAGGTCGTGGTGCCGGATCTGCGGGCGTATGACCGCTTTCTCACGGGGTGTCTGTTGAAGTTGCCGGGGGTGAGCGACATTCGCAGCAACTTCGCGATTCACACCGTGAAGACGCCGGGGGCGCTGCCGTTGGGGCATCTTGCGCTCTAGACCGAGTGGCTCGTTTGGCGAGCAAACTGTAGGGGTTCAGTTTTTTAAACCACAGATTGCTTAATCGTGCAGTTCTACATGATTGAGGGCCCGCCCCCACAGAGGATTGCATTCCCAGGGTGGGAGCGGGCTTGCTCGCGAAGGCGATGGTCCTGCCAGCGCTTACATCTGCGTCGCCATCCCCTGCACATTCATCGCCGCCTGACGCAGCGCCTCGGACCGGGTCGGGTGCGGGTGGCAGGTCAGGGCAATGTCCTCGGCCGATGCGCTGAACTCCATCGCCACACAAAACTCGCCAATCATTTCACTCACGCTCGGGCCGACCAGATGCACGCCAAGCACTTCATCCGTGCGCTCGTCGGCGAGGACTTTGGCAAAACCGTCGGTCTCGTGATTGATCTTCGCCCGGCTGTTGGCGGTGAACGGGAACTTGCCGACCTTGTAGGCGCGGCCTTCAGCCTTGAGCTGTTCTTCGGTCTTGCCGACGCTGGCCAGTTCCGGTTTGGTGTAGATCACGTTAGGGATCAGATCGTAATTGACCTCACCGGCCTTGCCGTGAATCTGCTCGACGCAGGCCATCGCCTCGTCTTCGGCCTTGTGCGCGAGCATCGGGCCAGAGGTCACGTCGCCGATCACCCACACGCCGGGCGCCTCGGTGCGGTGCTGCTTGTTGGCCAGCATGCCGCGCTTGTCGGTGCTCAAACCGACGTTCTCCAGGCCCAGGCCTTGGGTGTAGGGCCGGCGACCAATCGCCACCAGGACGTAATCGGCTTCCAGTAACTCAGCGGTGCCACCGGCCGCAGGCTCGACACTGAGTTGAACACCGTGGGCCGATGAAGTGGCGCTGGTGACTTTGGAACTCAATTTGAACGCGATGCCTTGTTTGCTCAGCGAGCGCTGCAGGGTTTTGCCAGCCTCAGCATCGACACCGGGGCAGATGCGGTCGAGGAATTCGACCACGGTGACTTGGGCGCCGAGACGCCGCCACACCGAACCGAGCTCGAGACCGATCACGCCGGCGCCAATCACCACCAGATGCTTGGGCACTTCGCTCAGGGACAACGCACCGGTGGAATCGAGGATGCGTTTGTTATCGATGTCGACACCTGGCAGGGGAGTGGGCTCGGAGCCGGTAGCGATGATGATGTCCTTGGCGGTCAGCTCGATCGTGCTGCCCTGATCGCCTGTCACCGTGACTTTGCCCGGGCCGTCGATGTGGCCCCAGCCTTTGATCCAGTCGACCTTGTTCTTGCGAAACAGAAACTCGATGCCTTTGGTCAGGCCGGTCACGCTTTCGTCTTTCTGCTTCATCATCTGTGCGAGGTTCAGCGTCGGTTTGACCTCGATCCCGAGATTGGCGAACTCCGCGCCCATCGCCGCGTCGTACAGCTCGGAGGCATGCAGCAAGGCTTTGGATGGCATGCAGCCGACGTTCAGGCAGGTGCCGCCGAGGGTCGCCCGGCCTTCAACGCAGGCAGCCTTGAGGCCCAATTGCCCAGCGCGGATGGCCGCGTTATAACCGCCGGGACCGCCGCCCAGAATCACCACGTCATAGTTGCTCATGCGCTTGCTCCTCATTAATGGATGCGGATGGCTAAAGGTAGTTCTCGAATAAAATTACGGACGTAATATGTGCGTTTCCGGGTATTTCGGTCAAGGCTTCAGGCAAGCGACAGGTTGAGCGTTTTTGAATAAACGTGATTGTGTACGAATATTTCACGCTTTTCGTTATATCGTAACGATATGAAGAGTGAACCAGTGATTTCGGGGTGATATGCAAGTCGATCTGGAGATTGATGGCACGCAAGTGACCGGATTGCCACGCTTTCAGCAGGCGGCCATACAAGGTCGACGATTGCGCAGGGTGGCGATCGGTCTCGGTGCCGTGGCCGGGGTGGGTTGGCTTCTGGCGTTTTTTGTCGCGCTGTTTGCGCCGCAATCGGTGTGGCTGCCGCTGTTGGTGAGTCAAAGCGCGGCGTTGCTGGTGCTGGTTGCCGGGCTGCAATCGGCCTGGTGGGTGACGCAATGGCGCGAGCGGGTGATCAATCCGCTGGCGCCAACGGCGCTTGCTGATGAAGTGCCGCCTGGGCCCAATGGCTGGTACGAACGATTGTTGGATCGCCTGAGTCAGCGCGGTTTGCACCTGCTAGGCCAGATCGGCGCAGCGACTTTGTGGCTGGGCGGCTGGGCGCTCTTGGTGATGCTCAGCATCGAGCAGGTGTGGAACCTCGCACTTGCACCGGCGGCGGTTGGATTGTCTGCCACGGTCGGTGCGGCATTGGCGTTGCTGCTGGCGTTCGGTTTGCTGGTGATGGAGCGGCAACTGGCGCAGGAAAATCCTGCCCAATGGCCTGAAGCAGGATCGCTGGCACAACTGACCCGCGTGGCGATCATCAGTCTGGTACTCGGCGCGCTGTGTTTGTTGTTCGCCAGTGAGCAGGCGGTATGGCCAATTCGTTTTGCAGTTTTGGTGGGTATCTTGCCGGCAATGGTAGCGATCGAGTTGCTATTGCGCGCCGTATTGTCGGTGTTCAGTCCCCGTCGTGAACAGCTTGAGCCGACACTGCTTGCCCGCAGTTTTGTCGCCGACATGCTGCGCTGGCCGCCACAGCCGTTGCTCGCGTTGCAGCATGAATTGCACAACCGTTTCGGTATCGATCTGCGTCAGATCTGGGCGTTCAGTTACATGCGCCGGGCGTTTTTGCCAGTGTTGGCGTTGGTGGTGGCGGTGGGCTGGTTATTGACCGGCCTCCACGAAATTCCACTGCAAGGCCGGGGCATCTACGAGCGTTTCGGTAAACCGGTGCAGGTCTTCGGCCCCGGTTTGCACGCGGGTTTGCCGTGGCCGTTGGGGCGCGTGTTGAGCGTTGAAAACGGTGTGGTACATGAATTGGCAACCAGTGTCGGTGAGAACCCGGCACCGGCTCAACTCGACCCTGCTGAAGGGCCGGCGCCGATGACGGCCAACCGTTTGTGGGACGCCAGCCATGTCAACGACAAGTCCCAGGTCATTGCCAGCCGCCGTGGCGAGCAGCAGAGCTTTCAGATCGTCAACATGGACGTGCGTTTCATCTATCGCATTGGTCTGAGCGATCAGGCAGCGCTCGCCGCCACCTACAACAGCGCCGATGTGCCGACGTTGATTCGCAGCACCGCCAGCCGGATTCTGGTGCACGACTTCGCCTCGCGAACCCTCGACGGTTTGCTCGGAGAGGACAGGGCAGGGCTGGCCGAAGAGATCGGTCGTGCCGTGCAAGGTGACCTGCAGAAACTCGACAGCGGTGTGGAGATTCTCGCCACGGTGGTCGAGGCCATTCATCCGCCGGCCGGTGCCGCCAATGCCTATCACAGCGTGCAGGCCGCGCAGATCGGCGCCCAGGCGCTGATCTCCCGTGAGCGTGGCGCTGCCGCAGAGGCGAGCAATCAGGCGCAGTTGCAGGCCAGCCTTGCTCGCGACCAGGCCAGCGCCAATGCGCGTGAAATCAACGCGACGGCGCAGGCGGCGGATCTGAAATTCAGCGCTGAGCAAAAAGCCTTTGCCAGTGCTGGCCAGGCCTTTGTGCTGGAGCAATACCTCAGCCAACTGAGCCTTGGGTTGAGCAAAGCCAAACTGCTTATTCTTGACCATCGTCTGGGTGGCAGCAGCAACGCGCCGACCATCGACTTGCGAACGTTCACGCTGCCGGCTGACCCGACGCCCGCGCGCACCACCGCTCAACCAGGAGTTGCCCATTGAGCCAGTCGCACACTCACGATCATCATGACCACAGCGGCCACGATCACGGCCACGGCGGGCATCACCATCACCATGGACATCACCACCACGGTGATCCGGCTGAAGCCGGTCCCTTTCCATGGCGGCGCATGGGTTGGGCGGTGTTGTTGGTCGCGTTCGCCGTTGCGGCTGCGAGCCTGGTGCAAGTTCGCTCCGGTGAAGCCACGGTGATCACGCGCTTCGGAAACCCATCGCGGGTGTTGCTTGATCCAGGATTGAGCTGGCGCTGGCCGGCGCCGTTCGAAGCGGCGATTCCGGTGGATCTGCGCCTTCGTACCACCTCCAGCGGCTTGCAGGATGTCGGTACCCGCGACGGTTTGCGCATCATTGTTCAGGCTTACGTCGCTTGGCAGGTGCAGGGTGATCCGGACAATGTGCAACGCTTCATGCGTGCGGTGCAGAACCAGCCGGACGAAGCCGCGCGGCAGATCCGCACGTTTGTCGGCTCGGCACTTGAGACCACGGCCAGCAGTTTTGATCTGGCGAGCCTGGTGAACACCGACGCGAGTCAGGTACGCATTGCTGATTTTGAAGCGCAATTGCGTCAGCAGATCGATCAGCAATTGCTCGCCACTTACGGTGTGCGCGTGGTGCAGGTGGGCATCGAACGGCTGACGTTGCCGTCGGTGACGCTCACCGCCACCGTTGATCGGATGCGCGCTGAGCGTGAAACCATCGCCACTGGGCGCACGGCCATCGGCAAGCGTGAAGCGGCGCAGATCCGCTCTGCCGCCGAGCGCGATGCCCGGATTGTTCAGGCAGACGCAACGGTGAAAGCGGCGGACATCGAAGCACAATCGCGCGTCGAAGCTGCGCAAATCTACGGCCGCGCCTATGCCGGTTCTCCGCAGCTTTACAACTTGCTGCGTTCACTCGACACCCTCGGCACCATCGTTACGCCAGGCACCAAACTGATCCTGCGCACCGATGCCGCGCCATTCCGCGTGCTCGTCGATGGCCCTCCCAATCTCGACAGTAAATCCGGATCGCAGCCATGAGTGAAGAAGTTCCACGTGGAACACATTCGCTGAACAGCCCATGGATTCAGGCAGGACGTTTGGCCTTTCTTGCCCTGTATGCGGTGACGGTGTTGGCCGCATTGGCTTGGGCATTTTCCAATGTGCGGCAAATCGACCCGCAGAATCGCGCCGTGGTTTTGCATTTTGGCGCGCTGGATCGCGTTCAGAATGCTGGCCTGTTATTGGCTTGGCCGCAGCCGTTCGAGCAGGTGGTTTTGCTACCGGCGGCGGATCGGGTGATCGAGCGTCGAGTGGAGAATCTTCTGCGCTCGGAGGAGGCGCTGAAGGCTGACCGGGTCGCCTCTTTCGCCACGCCTTTGAGCGATGCGCTGGCCGGATCTGGTTATTTATTGACCGGTGATGCGGGCGTGGTGCAGCTGGATGTGCGGGTGTTTTACAAGGTGACCGATCCGTATGACTTCGTGATTCAGGGGGATCATGTGCTGCCGGCGCTGGATCGTCTGGTCACACGCAGTGCCGTGGCGCTAACCGCCGCGCGCGATCTGGACACCATTCTGGTCGCCCGCCCGGAACTGATCGGCGCCGACAGTCAGGCCGCTGAACGCCGTGAACGGTTGCGCGGTGATCTGGTGCAAGGCATCAACAAACGCTTGGCCGAGTTGAAGGCGAGCGGTCAGGGTATCGGGATTGAAGTGGCGCGGGTCGATGTGCAATCGAGTCTGCCAGGCCCAGCGGTCAGTGCCTTCAATGCGGTTTTGACCGCCAGCCAACAAGCCGATAAAGCCGTGGCCAATGCGCGTACAGACGCCGAAAAACTCACCCAAACCGCCAATGAACAAGCCGATCGCACCTTGCAGGTTGCCCATGCCCAGGCCGGCGAACGCTTGGCCAAAGCATCCGCCGACACCGCCACAGTGCGGAGTCTGGCCAAGGCGCAGCAACAAGGCACCGACCCGCAAATGCTCTTGCGGATTTACCGTGAGCGCATGCCGAAGATTCTCGGTCAGGCCGGATCGGTGACCACGGTCGATCCGAAAGACGATTCGCGCCTGATCATTCAGGGAGCCAGTAAATGAGTGCGACCACTGCTGCACCGAGCCTGTTGTCCTCGGCCGAACAACGCCGCGCCGCGAGGCAATTGACCTTGGCGATGCTCGCGCTGGGTTTGCTTGGCTTGGGCCTGATCTGGCGTTGGCAGGTGCCGGAACAAACCGGCGTCAGTCAGTTGCTGCTCGGTTTTGCTTCTGTGTTGGTGGCCGTGCCGGTCATGCGCTCGGCGTGGTACAGCCTGCGTTATCCGAGCCTGCACGGCATTACCGATCAACTGATTGCCCTAGCGATGATGGGGGCCTGGGCGACGGGCGATCTGCTGACGGCGGCGCTGCTGCCGATCATCATGATTTTTGGTCATGTGCTGGAGGAGCGCAGTGTCATCGGTTCGCAGGAAGCAATTCACGCCCTCGGTCAATTGACCCGCAGCTATGCGCGCAAGATTCAGGCTGACGGTTCGATCATCGAAGTGGACAACGGCACGCTCAAATCCGGCGACACGGTTGAGGTGCGGGCCGGTGATCGCATCCCGGCGGACGGCCGGGTGCTTTTCGGTCAAGCCAGCCTGGACACCGCGTCGATTACCGGTGAGTCCGTACCGGTTGAGGCGGGTGTCGGTATGACCGTGTTCGGTGGCGCGATCAATCTCGACGGTTTGCTGCGCGTCGAAGTGACCCGTACGGGCGATGAGTCGACCCTGGGTAAAGTCATCGCACTGATGCAAAACGCCGAGCGCTCGAAGCCGCCGATCACCCGGTTGCTCGAACGTTATGCCGGCAGCTACATGGTGCTGGTGTTGCTGCTGGCGGCGGTGACCTGGTTTATCACCCACGATGCGCAGGCGATGCTCGCGGTGCTGGTGGCGGCGTGTCCGTGCGCCTTGGTGTTGTCGGCACCGGCCACGGCGATTGCCGGTGTTGCGGTGGCGGCGCGCCACGGGATACTGATCCGCAGTTCGGCGTTCCTCGAAGAGCTGGCCGACCTCACATCCCTGGTGGTCGACAAGACCGGGACCCTGACTTACGGCACTTTACGCTTGCAGTCGATCGACAGTGCTCGCGCGGATTCATCCTCTGTCATGGCGCTGGCTGCCAGTCTTGGCGCGGCGAGCAGTCACCCGGTCAGTCGTGCGCTTGCCGGGCTGGTTACCCAGGAAGAATACTTGTCGCTTAGCGATATTCACGAGCGGCAGGGGCTTGGTGTTGTCGCCACGACCAGGCAGGGCGAGGCGGCACTCGGGCGGCCGGAGTTGTTCGCGCAATTGGCTATCGCCACAACGCCGGTTCCTGAACATGACGGGCCGATTGCCGGCCTGGCGCTGAACGGTGAGTTTCTCGCGTGGTTGTTGTTGGCCGACACGGTTAAACTGGAAGCGCGTCTTGCACTTGGCGAATTACGAGAGCTGGGCCTGGGCCGGCAGTTGTTGCTGACCGGTGATCGGCAAAGCGTCGCCCAGACCTTGGCCAGGGATGTCGGCCTGCAGGAGGTTCAAGCCCAAGCCTTGCCCGAGGACAAGCTCAATCGCGTGCTCAAGGAAATCGACAACGGCTTCCGGCCCATGGTGGTGGGTGACGGCATCAACGACTCGCTCGCGCTCAAGGCTGGCGTGGTTGGCGTCGCGATGGGGGCGGGTGGTGCGGATATCGCGTTGGCCTCGGCGGACATCGTGCTGATCGGCAGTGATCTGCGTCGGCTCGGCACCTGCGTGCGACTAAGCCGTCAGTGCCGCAGGACATTGCAGGTCAACGTGATCATCGGTCTGGGCTGGACGCTGGCCATCGTCGTGTTTGCCGCATTCGGCTGGCTGGGTGCCGCCGGGGCGATGATTGCCGCGTTGCTGCATAACCTCAGTACGCTATTGGTGCTGGGCAACGCCGGGCGTTTGCTGCGTTTTCAGGAACCGTTGCTCAAGCTCAGAGAAGATATTTAAGTTTTTTTTAGGCCTCTGTAACGCCGTCGGGGTAGCGCTCTCTAGTGCTATGTCGGGACTGAACAAACCGTCCAGCCGACATCCCTGACGATTACCGAGGATAAGAAAAATGACTATCAAGACCGCTGCTGCTGGTGCCGCTCTCGCTTTGGCCGCTGCCACTCTGTTTGCCGGTGTCGCCACCAATGCGATGGCCGCTGATGCCAACGTTCACTGCTACGGCGTGACTGCCTGCAAAGGCCAGAACGACTGCAAAACCAAAGACCATGCTTGCAAAAGCCAAGGCTCCTGCAAAGGCCAGGGTTTCAAAGCCATGACTCAAGCGGCTTGCGAAGAAGCAGGTGGCAAGGTCGGCGAATAACTGACCGGCAAGTGCCGCCGCAGTGGCTCACGCCACTGCGGCCACTTTTTAACAGGAGTCTGCACATGTCCGCCTCTGACCCCTTCCTCGGCTATGGCCTGGGATTGCGTAGCGCTTACTACCAGCAGATCCTCGAACAGTCGCCGAACGTGGACTGGTTTGAAGTGGTCTCCGAAAATTTCATGGTGCAAGGCGGTAAAGCCCTGTATTACCTGGACGCCATTGCCGAGCGTTATCCGCTGGTGATGCATGGCGTTTCACTCTCCATCGGCGGGCCACATGCCCTCGATGTGGACTATCTGAAACAACTCAAGCAACTGGCCGAACGGGTCAACCCCGCGTGGATCTCCGATCACTTGTGCTGGAGTCGCGGCAACGCTCATCAGTTGCACGATTTGCTGCCTCTGCCTTACACCGAAGAAAGTCTTGAATACATTGCCGAACGCGTGCGCCACGTTCAGGACGTTTTGCAGCGGCCATTGGTGCTGGAGAACGTCTCCAGTTATGTCCGAGCTGCCTCAGATGATTTCACGGAATGGGAATTTCTTGCTGCCCTGAGTCGGCAGAGCGGTTGTGAGTTACTGCTGGACGTCAACAATGTCTACGTCAGTTCTCGCAATCATGGATTTGATCCGTGGACGTTCATTCACAGCCTGCCGACCGACAAGGTGCGTCAACTGCATCTGGCGGGACACAGTGACTACGGCGATTACGTCATCGATACCCATGACCAACCGGTGAGCGACCCCGTCTGGGCGTTGTATCAACGTACGTTGGAGCACTTCGGTCCGGTGGCTACTTTGCTGGAACGTGACGATCACTTTCCGCCTTTTGAAGAGTTGCTCGATGAACTGCAAAAGGCGCGGGCGCTGGGTGAAAGGGTTCTGGCCGGGAGACAGCAATGCGCCTGAAAGAATGGCAATTGGCATTCGAGTCGTATTTGCTGGATGAGGCGGCCACAGCCCAACCGCTGCTGGGCGCCAGTCTGATCGGCGGGCCTACGCTGGATGTCGGCACCGGTCTGGCGATCTATCACAACGCTTATCAGGCCCGTCTACTGGAAGTGTTGCGCAACGATTTTCCGGTGATCTGGTACTGGATGGGCGACGAGGCGTTCGACTCGCTCGCCACCGCGTACCTGCGTCAATACCCGTCGGCGCATTACAGCCTGCGTTGGTTGGGTAAAGGTTTCGAGGGGTTTATTCGCGAGCATCTGGTGCCTGAACACAGTGCGCCTTTGGCTGAAATGGCGAGGCTCGAGTGGGCATTCACTTTGGCTTTCGATGCGCCAGCGGGTGAGCCGTTAAATCTGGAAACCATGACGACGCTGTCCGCGCAAGAATGGCCAACGCTGCGGGTCAAACTCGCGCCGTGCGTTCAGTGGCTGGAATGCCGGTTCAACAGCGTCGCCCTGTGGCGTTCCGTTAAGGAACAAACCGATTTCCCGCCCAGCCAGCCACTCCAAACCCCTCAGATCTACCTGATCTGGCGTAACGATCTGATCTGTCATTACCGCAGTCTGGAATCTGCCGAGGCCAAGGCTCTGAATGGTTTGGTAAACGAAGGCTGGAGTTTCGCCGAACTGTGCGCCGAGTTAGCAGTCATCTATGAAGAGGGCGCTCCACTTCAGGCCGTGACCTGGTTGAAACAGTGGGTGCAGGAAGGCCTGTTAGAGCGTCTGCCACAATAGATAAGGCTAATTAAATCGATAGCCTGCTATTTTTCAAGGATGGTCTACCCTCAGATTTGACTTCTGAAACAGGGGGAGTTTTCCATGCTCGCGCAACTTCCACCGGCCTTACAGAATCTGCAGCTTGCGCTTCGTCTGCGACTTTGGGATGGCCATGAGTTCAATCTCGGGCCATCGCCCAGTGTCACCATCGTGGTCAAGGATCCCCAGATGGTTTCGCAATTGACCCATCCAAGCCTCGATGCGCTGGGGGCGGCGTTTGTCGAGGGCAAGCTCGAACTGGAAGGTTCGATTGCCGAGGTCATCCGTGTTTGTGACGAGTGGAGCAGTGCTTTGTCCGATGAGGATGACGACACCAATCCGGTACGCTCGCTGCACGACAAGGAAACCGACGCCAAAGCCATCTCCTATCATTACGACCTGTCCAACGCGTTCTACCAGCTCTGGCTAGACAGCGACATGGCGTACTCCTGCGCTTACTTTGAGACCGGCAGCGAAACGCTTGAACAGGCGCAACAAGCCAAATTCCGGCATCTATGTCGCAAGCTGCGTTTGCAGCCAGGCGACTATTTGCTGGATGTCGGGTGTGGATGGGGCGGCCTGGCGCGTTACGCCGCCCGGGAGTTCGGCGCCAAGGTGTTGGGCATCACCCTCAGCAACGCGCAACTGGAACTGGCCCGCGAGCGGGTGAAAGCCGAAGGCCTGGAAGACCTGATCGAACTGCAACTGCTCGACTACCGCGATCTGCCCCAGGACGGGCGTTTCGACAAAGTGGTCAGCGTCGGTATGTTTGAGCACGTCGGCCACGCCAATCTCGCCGAATACTGCAAAATCTTGTTTGGCGCGGTGAAGGAGGGCGGTCTGGTGATGAACCATGGCATCACCGCCAAGCACACCGATGGTCGTCCGGTGGGGCGTGGTGCCGGGGAGTTCATCGAGAAATATGTATTCCCCAACGGCGAGCTACCGCACCTGGCAATGATCTCGGGTGAGATCAGCGAAGCCGGGCTGGAGATTGTCGACGTCGAAAGCCTGCGCCTGCATTACGCCCGTACGCTCGATCACTGGAGCGAGCGGCTGGAGGACAACCTCGACGCCGCCGCGAAGCTGGTGCCTGATCAGGCGCTGCGCATCTGGCGCCTGTACCTGGCCGGCTGTGCTTACGCATTTGCGCATGGCTGGATCAATCTGCACCAGATTCTCGCGGTGAAAGCGCACGCCGATGGCAGCCATGAACTGCCCTGGACCCGTGACGACATCTACCACCCTTGATAGCCACCGCTCCCTCAACCTGTAGGAGGGAGCGTTTAGAGAATCGGTGAAATAAGCCGGGCGATCCGCATGCCGAGTTGTTGCAGGCGGTGGATCTTCCGGCTTTCTTCTTTGGCGATCTCAAAGGCTTGCTCGAAATCCTCGTTGAGCATGTGTTCCACGTTGGCGGCAAAATCGCTGTCGACGGTCAGCAGCATCACTTCGAAATTCAGCCGGAACGAGCGGTTGTCCAGATTGGCACTGCCGATGGCGCTGATCTCACTGTCGATCAACACGACTTTCTGATGCAGGAACCCCGGTTGGTAGCGGAATACGCGCACGCCTGCCCGAACCGCTTCAAACGCATAGAGGCTGGAGGCGGCATAGACGATACGGTGATCGGGACGCGAAGGCAGCAGCAAGCGCACATCCACACCGCGTAAAACCGCCAGCCTTAACGCCGCGAATACGGCTTCGTCAGGAATGAAGTAAGGGCTGGTGATCCACACCCGTTCTGTCGCGGCATGAATGGCTTCGACGAAAAACAGGGAACAGGTTTCATAAGCGTCCGCCGGCCCACTGGCGAGCAGTTGGCAGAGCACGCCATCGTCGGGGTACTCATCCGGCAAGATGAGCGGCGGTAACGTTCGCGCGGCCCAGAACCAGTCTTCGGCAAAGGATTCCTGCATGCACGCCACCACCGGGCCTCGCACCTGCACATGGGTGTCGCGCCATGGCGCCAACGGTGGTTTCTCCCCCATGTATTCATCGCCGACGTTATGCCCGCCGACAAACCCGATCACACCATCGACCACGACGATTTTGCGGTGGTTACGGAAATTGACCTGAAAGCGGTTGAGCCAGCCGCTGCGTGTGGCGAAGGCTTTGACTTCGACGCCGCCATCACGCAATGCCTGCACATAGCTATGGGGCAGGGCGTGGCTGCCGATGCCGTCGAAGAGCAAATGGATGGTCACGCCTTCGGCGGCTTTCTTGAGCAGCAAATCGCGCAGGCGTTGGCCAAGTCGGTCGTCATGAATGATGAAGAACTGGATCAGTACCGCCTCGCGGGCTTGATCGATGGCATGGAAAATTGCATCGAAGGTGTCTGTGCCATTCACCAACAACTGTACTTGGTTGTTTGCCAGGCACGGCATGCGGCCCAGTTTGGGCATGGCGCGTAGCGAGGCGTAGGCATTCGAGGCGCGGGCAGTCAGGGCTTCTTCTACCCATGGACGCCAGTTCAGCTCGGAGATGGCCTGGCGCATCTGTTCGTTGGCCTGGCGTCGCGCCTTGATGTACCCATCGAATGTGCTGCGTCCGAACACCAGGTAAGGAATAAGCGTCAGGTAGGGAATGAAGATCAGTGACAATGCCCAGGCGATCGAGCCCTGAGCCGTGCGCACGGTCAACACCGCATGAATCGCGGCGATCAATCCGAGGGTGTGTATCAGGGCGATCATATAACCGAAAATGTGCGGTCCAAAATAATCCATGGGGCAGCCTTGCTCCGCAAGATTCAATGCTTAACAGACCATGTTCTATCGCGAATGTCGCTATTTAATTGGTGCATGAACCGAAGCAATCGGCTGACGTCTAACGGCCACTACTGATCAGGAGTTTATCGATGAACGTTCGTCTGCTGGGTTTGGCGCTGGGCCTGGGTTTGGCAATGCCGGTGATGGCTCAGGCGCAGATGCTGCAGCCGGGGCTGTGGGAAATGACCTCGAGCAATGTGAAAGTCGATGATCAACCGATGGATGTGCAATCGATCCTTGGCCAACTCCAGGGACAGATGACTCCCCAACAGCGGGCAGCGCTGGAAAAGAACGGGATCAATATTGGCGGTAAAGGCATCCGCGCCTGCCTGACGCCGCAGCAAGTGGCGACCGATGATATTCCGTTGGCTGATCCGCAATCGGGCTGCAAACAGCAGATCACCGAGCGTAGCGGCAACCAATGGAAATTCCGCTTCAGTTGCCCGAGAGCGCAGGGCACTGGCGTGGCCACGTTCCTCAGTGATCGTGAATTCACCACGGTCGCCAACGGTACGTTCAACGCCATCGGTATCAATCAGAAGGGCAGTCTGGAAACCCGCGCGGTATGGCTGGGCCAGGATTGCGGCGCCGTAAAACCAAGAGCTTAAATGCTTCGCGAGCAAGCCCGCTGCCACCGGTCTAGTGTTGACCTTGTGGCAGCGGGCTTGTTCGTAAACGCGTCTTTAAAGCCTTATCAAAATGAGGGGTCAGAACTCGTTCTGCAGGGCTTTGTAGCCGCGCACCAGATCGACGTTGGTACGCGCCACGTCTTCGGAAAACTCCGAGGCGCTGACACTCACCGGCGTGAATAACGACAGGTCGGTGTTCGGGCCGATGCGGGTGGTGGAGGGCACATAGAACGCGTCTGGCAAATCGCGGCCATCGACCACGGAGTTATGGCGTACCACGCAGCCACTGCCAACCACGCAGTTGAACAACACGCTGTTGAAGCCGATGAATACCCGGTCGCCGACCACGCACGGGCCGTGCACGATCGAGCGGTGGGCGATGGAGCTGAACTCGCCGATGGTCACCGCGGCACCGGATTTCGAGTGGATCACCACACCGTCCTGAATGTTCGAATTGGCGCCGATGGTGATCGGCTCCATCCCGCCCGATGCATCCACCTCGTCCGCACGGATGACCGCGTACGGGCCGACGAAGACGTTTTCGCCGATCACCACTTTGCCGCAGATGATCGCGGTTTTGTCGACATAGGCCGATTCGGCAATGTGCGGTAAATCACCTGAAGGATTTTTGCGGATCATGGTCGGCTCAGCGCGTCGTAAAGGGTGTTGAGGTTGTATTCGAACAAGCCGGTGAAGGTGCTGGCCGGGCCACTCGCGGCGAGGGCGTCCGAGTAAAGCGTGCCGCCGATGTGCGCGCCGCTTTCGTCGGCGATCTGTTTGAGCAGGCGAGCGTCCTTGATGTTCTCCATGAACACTGCTTTGACGTGGGCCTGGCGGATCTGGGTGATCAGTGCCGCGACTTCTGCGGCGGACGGTTCGCGCTCGGTCGACAGCCCCTGGGGAGCCATGAAGTCGATACCGTAGGCCTGACCGAGGTAACCGAAGGCATCATGGCTGGTGACGATCTTGCGATTGCCCGGCGGTAGCGAACCCAGTTTGGCCTTGGCTTCGGCGAGGAGGGCGTAGATGTGCGTCAGGTAGGTTTTGCTGTTGCGTTCGTAATCGGCTTTGTTCGCCGGGTCAGCCGCGATCAGTGCCTTGGTGATGTTGGCGATGTACAGCTCAGTGTTGGCCAGATTATGCCAGGCGTGCGGGTCGGGAACGGTCTCGCCGTCCTCATCCAGCGAACGTGGAATCACGCCGTGACTGGCACTGACGACCGGGGCTTTGGTCTCAGTGCTGGTCACCAGACGATCCAGCCATGGTTCAAAACCGAGCCCGTTCTTGATGATCAGTTTGGCCGTGAGCAGGGCTTTGGCATCGTCCGGTGTCGGCTCATAGGTGTGTGCGTCAGCGTCCGGGCCGACCATGTTGGTGATCTGGATATGCTCGCCGCCGACCTGATGCACCATGTCGGCGAGGATGCTGAAGCTGGTGACCACTGGCAATTTTTCTGCCGCCGACAACGACATCGATAGCATCAGGCTGAACAGCACGAGTAGAGCGCGCATCGGGAAACACCTCATTGGGATGTGAGCAAAGGCGGGCGGCGCAACAAGCCGTGCACCGGTCCGAACACCACGGACAGCAGATAACCTGCCCCGGCGACCAGCACGATGGCGGGGCCGCTGGGCAGTGAGTAATAGAACGACAGCAACAAACCGAGCCATACCGACAGGCAACCCAGGGTTGCTGCAACGGCGATCAGGATGGGGAGGCGTCGACTCCAGAATCGTGAAGCCGCAGCGGGAAGCATCATCAGCCCGACCACCATCAGCGCACCGATCGCCTGGAAGCCGATCACCAGATTCAGTACAACCAGCGTCAGAAACACACCATGGGCGAGCGGGCCGAGGCGGCTGACGGTTCGCAAAAATAGAGGGTCGAGGGTATCGAGCAGCAGCGGTTTGTAGATGAGCGTCATGGCCATCAGGCTCAGCGCCGAGACCCACAACATGCCATTGAGCGTTGGTCCATCGACGGCCAGGGCCGAGCCGAACAGCAGGTGCAAAAGGTCGAGGCGTTTGCCGGCCACGCCAAGAATGAGTACGCCGGCGGCCAAGGAGATTGGATAGATCGCCGCCAGGCTGGCGTCTTCGCGCAGGCCCGTGAGTCGGGTGATCCATGCGGCGAGACCGGCCATGGTCAAACCGGCACCGAGGCCGCCGAGTGTCAGCGCGGGCAGACTCAGGCCGGCGAACCAGAAGCCCAATGCGGCGCCGGGAAGGATGCCGTGGGCGACGGCGTCACCAATCAGGCTCATGCGCCGCAAGATCAGAAACACACCCAGGGGGGCGGTGCTGCAGGCCAATACCAGCCCGCCTAACAAGGCGCGACGCATGAAGACGAACTCGCTGAACGGCTGCCAGAAGTGGGCGACGGTGAGCATCAGGCTACCTGCGTATGAGGTGTTTGCCGGATCAGTTCGGCGCTCGGACCGTAGATGCAGCCAGTGTTTTTGATCAGCAAGGTTTGGGGGATGTGTTGGCGCACGGCGCTCAGGTCATGACACACCACGACGAGTGTGCGTCCCTCTGCATGCCATGCGTGGATGTGTTGCCAGAGTAACTGCTGACCGAGTTCATCGAGTGCGGCGTGGGGTTCGTCCAGCAGTAGCACAGGTGTGTCCGTCAGGCTAAGTCGAGCGAGCAGGGCGCGTTGTAATTCGCCGCCCGATAGCGCCATGAGTGGACGGCGCTCGAGTCCACCAAGGTGCCAGTTTTCCAGTGCGGTTTTGAGGCGCTGGGCGCGCAATGTTGTCGACAGTCTGCGTCCCCAGAATCCGGCGGCCACGAGCTCCTCCAGGCTAATCGGGAATTGCCGATCCAGATGCTGTTGTTGTGGGAGGAAGGACAGTCCGCTCTGCCGTGGAACGCTCAGGGTGACGTGGCCTGCCAGGGGTTTTTGCAGGCCCGCCATCACTTTCAACAAACTGCTTTTGCCGCAGCCGTTGGCGCCAATGATCGCGGTAAGACTGCCTGTTTCGAATTCCAGACTCAGAGGCGAAGTCAGCGGCTGGCCGGGTGCGCCCCAGCTCAAGGATTGGCAGCGGATCATGTGTTCTCCCGGTGCCAACGACTTTCGGCGACGGCGTCATGGGCGTGCAGACTTTCTGCGTGAATCACTCGCAGGTGAAAGGCGTTGACGCCCGGTGAGCGGCGTAAGGCCAGATTCAGTCGGCGAGCGGCGTCTTCGCAGAACATCAGATTCTGTCCATTGGCCAAGGCGAAGGCTTGTTCGTCAGCACGTTTCACAGCGGTTTGGACGGCGGTGCCGAGGGCTGCTTCAGCATCGTTGATAATCGTGCTCATCGGCAGCTCATCGATAAATTCATCGAGTTGCAGGTGCAATTGCGCAGTGCTGCGTTGGCTGTGTGGCGTGGCGACGATGCCTTTGTTCGTACCGAGCCAAGACAAAACGTCGGCGTGTTGCAGCGGTTTGTTAGCGAAGTCATCAATGAATTGTTGCTGGATCAGTTGCCTCGCCAGTGCTGCAGAGCAAGGGCACGTCGAGGAATATTGCACGTCAATTTTGAGTTCCACGTGGAACATTTCGTTTTTCAGGCTGGCTGAAAGGGTCACTGGGTAGGATCGCCACCCGGCCAGCGGGCTCACCAAAGCGGGGCGTTTCAATAGCAGATCGGTGTGGATATTCAGGTAGGCATTTTTGGATAAGCCGTCATGGCTATCGAGAAAATGCCGGAGTATTTGGCGCAAAAAACCGGGGGAGAGGTTTGTGTGTTCGAGGGCCGCTAACGACACATAGAGTCGCGACATATGAATGCCGCGTGCTTCACCGTCATCGAGACTCACACCGGCATCCGCCTTGGCGCTCAGACGTTGGCCTTCCAGCAACACGGGTAACTCAATGCCGCACATGCCCACCCATTCGAGGGGTAAAGCTTGGCGAGCCGTCTGCGCGGCGATATCCGGGAGTGTCATCGAATTCATGTTCGGGGCCATCGTGTTGATTGAATTAGATGTTACATTATAACAATTCAAATCACGATGCCTTTTTCATGAACAGGCTTTCATATGCACAGACGTCACTTGCTCAATTTGATTCTGGCCAGTGCGGCCTTCGCCCTCCCTTTCAGCGTGTCAGCTACGCAAATCCGCAACGCTCGACTCTGGCGTTCAGATGAAAAGCTGCGTTTGGTCTTCGATTTAAGCGGACCGGTACGCTACAAAACCTTCACGCTCAGTGCTCCGGAGCGACTCATTATTGATTTCAGTGGGGCCAGTGTCAGCGCAGATTTCAGTCAGTTAGCGTTAAAAAACACCGTAATTCGATCTATCAGATCCGGCGTTTTTGGCCGTGGCGATACGCGGATTGTTCTCGATTTGAGCCGTCCTGTACTGCTGAACAGCTTCCTTCTGGCGCCACAGGAGGGTCACGGGCATCGGCTTGTGTTGGATTTGGTCAGCGCCAAGCAGCCCCTTGCATTGCCAATGGTTCCACGTGAAACATCCTTGGATAAGGTTCATCCAAAGCGCGACATTATCGTGGTTGTCGACCCTGGGCATGGTGGAAAGGACCCTGGTGCAGTCGGCGCCAAGGGAGAGCGGGAAAAGGATGTGGTGTTATCCATCGCGAAGTTGCTCGCCAAACGTCTGAAAAAAGAGAAAGGTTTTGACGTGAAGCTGGTGCGCAACGACGACTTCTTCGTGCCTTTGCGCAAGCGTGTCGAGATCGCTCGTCAGCACAAGGCCGACATGTTCATTTCGGTACACGCCGATGCGGCGCCGCGTCTGACGGCCTCTGGCGCGTCGGTGTATTGCCTGTCTGAAGGTGGCGCGACATCAGCGACTGCCCGCTTTATGGCGCAACGCGAAAACGGTGTCGATCTGCTCGGCGCCACCAGCCTGCTTAATCTAAAAGACAAGGATCCGATGCTCGCCGGGGTGATTCTCGACATGTCGATGAACGCGACGATCGCAGCTAGTTTGCAGCTTGGGAAAACGGTTCTCGGCAGTCTTGCAGGCATTACTACGCTGCACCAAAAGCGCGTCGAGCAAGCAGGCTTCGCGGTTTTGAAATCGCCAGATGTGCCCTCGATCCTGGTGGAAACCGGCTTTATTTCCAACGTGCGTGACAGTCAGCGGCTGGTCACGACGCGGCATCAACAGGCCGTCGCTGATGGTTTATTTGACGGGCTGCAGCGCTACTTTGAAAAAAATCCGCCCATCGACAGCTACCTCGCGTGGCAGCAGACCCGGCAAAAAACGCAGGCCTAGCAGCCGGTGATTCGGCTACAAGTGAACTTCGCGCTGCTACCGCCCGAACTGGAGAAGCGGTTGATAGTCGTCCAACCAACCCGACGGGTATAGCCCACCCAGGCTTCCCCGTCGGAGGCGACGCCGGTGAAGAACGTCAGTTGACCGAACCGACTGTTGGTTTGCGCCCAGTAACGCTGGCTGCTTTTTTCAAAGCCGCGCAGATAGAGCGTGTTGCCTACCGTATTGACGCTATAGGCGTTGCCATCGGCATCGACGCAGGCCAGCAGATTAGCGCTGCGTGTGCACTTGGCGAGCTCCGGAATTTGCGCGCAAACGCTGCCAGTCGTTAACAGCGTGAGGCTCAATAGCGAGCATTTCAGCGCATTTTTCATAGCGTTTCCCGGGCGTGAGAGGGGTTGCAGCTTCCTGCTCTTCGTCGTTTTGGGCAAGAGGCGGGCTGGTCTATTCATGTTGTTATAATATAACATTAGTTTGAACTGAGCCTGAGCCGGCCGATTTCAAGCGTTCACCTTCCACGAACCTGTCGTGTGGGGGCTAGAAAACGTTATGCGCAACCAATGCGTTGATCGGCTGCTATCTAATGAGGATTATCCAATGTCAGCCGAATTGCCCGTCACCGTACTTTCCGGATTTCTTGGCGCCGGTAAAAGTACACTTTTGAATTACGTACTACGTAATCGAAACGGTTTACGCGTCGCCGTCATCGTCAATGATATGAGCGAGATCAACATTGATGGCAGCGAAGTCCAGCGCGATGTCAGCCTGAACCGCGCTGAAGAAAAACTCGTGGAAATGAGTAACGGCTGTATCTGCTGTACGTTACGTGAGGACTTGCTTGAGGAAGTCAGCAAGCTCGCCCGTGATGGCCGCTTCGATTACTTGTTGATCGAGTCAACGGGGATCTCCGAGCCACTGCCGGTGGCGGAGACCTTCACCTTCCGCGATGAGCAGGGACAGAGCCTCGCTGACATCGCCCGTCTCGACACCATGGTCACAGTCGTCGACGGCATGAATTTTCTCCTCGACTACCAGGCCGCCGAAAGCCTTGCCTCCCGTGGTGAAACCCTCGGTGAGGAGGACGAGCGCTCCATCACTGATCTGCTCATTGAGCAAGTCGAGTTCGCCGACGTGTTGCTGATCAGCAAGATCGATCTGATCAGCCAGAGCGAGCGCGAACAACTGATCGCCATCCTCAAACGCCTCAATGCTCAGGCCGAAATAATCCCGATGGTCATGGGCGAAGTGCCGTTGGACAAAATTCTCAACACGGGTCGTTTCGATTTTGAAAAAGCTGCGCAAGCCCCCGGTTGGTTGCAGGAGCTGCGCGGTGAGCACGTCCCGGAAACGGATGAATATGGCATCGCCTCTACCGCCTATCGCGCGCGCCGCCCCTTCCACCCGCAGCGTTTTTACAACTTCATTGATCGTCCGTGGCTCAACGGCAAATTGCTGCGTTCCAAAGGCTTCTTCTGGCTGGCGAGCAAGCCTGCTGACGCGGGCAGTTGGTCCCAGGCCGGTGGTTTGATGCGCCATGGTTTTGCCGGACGCTGGTGGCGTTTCGTGCCGAAAAACCAATGGCCGCAGGATCAGGACAGTACCGCCGCGATCATGGAAAACTGGACCGCCAGCGTCGGAGACTGCCGTCAGGAGTTGGTGTTTATCGGTCAGAACATCGATTTCGTGCAGCTTTCTGCCGAACTCGACGAGTGTTTGCTGACCGATGATGAAATGGCGATCGGCGTCGAAGGTTGGCGATCGATGCCGGATCCGTTCGGTCCCTGGCATGAAGAGGCCGCCTGATGCTTGCGCTCAACATGTTGCAAAACTGCACCCGCTATCAGCATCAGGGGCCCACGCCCAAAGTGCTGGCACGCATTCTTGAGGACGAAACAAACCTCGCGGTCTGGCAGCGGCAACTACCGCTGCACATCGCTGATTTCGCTGATTTGCTATTGTCACTCAACGAACCCTTGGCGGAGTCGCTGTGCCTGGATATGGCTGATGAAGAGGCCGAGCCGGATCTCACCGGGTTGGCGGACGGATTTCGCGATCTGCAGGGTTACGAGGGCTTTATCGCAGACCTGAAGTGGCTGGTCAGCGCCTTCGCGTGTCTGCTCGGCGCCCGGCGTATCGGCTTGCGTCTGCGGGTGCTGGATAAGGCCATGTGTCCGCGTTTTCACGTTGATCATGTGCCGGTACGGCTGATCACCACGTATGCGGGTGTCGGCAGTCAATGGCTCAAAGAAGGCACGATGGATCGTCAGCAACTGGGCCAGGCGAATTCGCAGCCGCAAGACTCGGCACAGATCCAGCAACTGGCCAGCGGTGAAGTCGCGTTATTCAAGGGCGAAAAGTGGCACGGCAATGAAGGTTTTGGCTTGATTCATCGCTCGCCCCAACCGGCGGCCGGCGAGCGTCGGCTGATTCTGACCCTCGACTGGCTCGGCTAACGCTTCAAGGCTTGAGCCATTTGCCTTGGCTCTGCCCCTCGCAATAGGGCTGTAGATAAGCGGCATCCGTGGCCACGCCGTAATAGTGAGTATCCTGGCGATAGGGCATATTGGCGACTTGCGCGTTGCTGCACACGCCGAAGGCTCCGGACGGGCACTGGTCGAGGTACTGCACCTCGACTTTTTGCCCGGCCAGTATGGGTTGGCAGAAGCCGTCGTTGAACAGTTTTTCCGGGATGTTGCGGTTCTGCTGGCAGACTTTGACGTCGAGCCGCTCGCTCTGGCTGTGCACCACGCAGGCCTGGGCCAACACTTCGCTCGACACCAGCATCAGCAACAACGACCATCCCCTCCAACGCATCTTCGCTCTCCTCAGAAAATTCCCGGCCATGTTGCAGAACATTCCTACCCATGTCATCGCCGGCCCTTTGGGCGCCGGCAAGACCAGTCTGATTCGCCAGCTCATGGCGCAACGACCGGTCGGTGAACGCTGGGCCGTGCTCATCAACGAGTTCGGCCAGATCGGCCTCGACGCTGCGCTGTTGACTCGCGACGGCGATGGTATCGCACTGGGTGAAGTGGCCGGAGGCTGTTTGTGTTGCGTGAATGGTGCGCCGTTTCAGGTCGGCCTTGGACGTTTGCTGCGCAAGGCCAAACCGGATCGGCTGTTTATCGAGCCTTCCGGGCTGGGCCATCCCGCGCAGTTACTTGAACAGCTGAGCGAAGCGCCATGGCAGGGCGTACTGGCGATACAACCGTGTGTGCTGGTGCTGGATGCCCAGTCGCTCAACGCGGGGAAAGCGCTGCCGACAGCGCAACAGCAAGCGTTGGACCGTGCCGGTTTACTGTTGCTGAACAAGGCTGAAGGCCTGGATGGGAGCGCCCGCCAGAAAATAGCCAGTCAGTTGCCGCCCGTCAGGCTGATCTGGACGCAACAGGCGCAACTGCCCTTGAGCGAACTGCCAGGCCTGGCCGCGCAAGCGGTGGCGGGTGTGGATAACTGGGTCGCGCCCAAAGGGTTGGCGCAGATGCCGGCGGTCTGGAGCGATCCGACGCTACCGATTTGCCTGAGTCAGGCGCAGGAGGGCGGTTGGAGCATGGGATGGCGCTGGCATCCGAGCCAGACGTTCGATCAGCAGCGAATGGCTGTTTGGCTTCAAAGCCTTGTCTGGGCCAGGGCCAAACTGGTTATCCACAGCGCCGACGGTTGGTTTTCGGCAAATGCTCTGGATAACGCCGAGCTGACTTGGCAAACCAGTGAATGGCGAAAGGATTCGCGAATCGAGCTGATCTTCGCCGACTCGCAGAATATCGATCAACTGCAGGCAGGGTTGGCGCAGTGCCGGACTCAGGCGAGCTGACTCACGGCTTCCATTTGGTGTGTTCCTGCCGCCACTGACTCAGTTCGATCACTTCGGCGCGAGGCTTGTGGACTTCGACCACGGGCGGCGTATCGTCGAACGGCGCCGGGTAGGGTGCCAGTTCGATCTGCGCGCTGTGGGCGCCAAACTGGGTGATGGTGCCGTTGTGGCGGGTTTCGCCGGTCACCGTGAATTCGAAGGTGTACACCCGCGCCAGACGTCGGCGACCGTTGGCGTCCTTGATCAAGCCGATCTTCTTGAGCGCAACGTTGCCGTCGAGCAACTCGACGCGCACGTTCAGGCAATGCTGCTTGACCCGCTCCAGCGCTCGCTCGCGCAAGCCGTGGTTGTGCCAAAGCCACGCGCCGGCAGCGGCAAACAGCATCAACACAAAGATGTTTTCGAGGGTCAGCATCAACATCAAACTCCAAAAGATGGCGTCAGCTTAACTGCGTCGCCGGTCTGTCGTACAGACTGCGTTTCGTCGCATACTGCGCGGCTTGAATTTCAATCGTTTTACGGAAAAACCCGAATGAAACGTACGCCTCATCTGCTCGCCATTCAGTCCCATGTGGTGTTTGGCCACGCCGGTAACAGTGCAGCGGTTTTCCCGATGCAGCGGGTCGGGGTGAATGTCTGGCCACTCAACACCGTGCAGTTCTCCAACCACACCCAATACGGTCAGTGGGCTGGTGAAGTGCTGTCGCCTCAGCAGATTCCCGAACTGGTCGAAGGCATCGCTGCGATTGGCGAACTGGGCAACTGCGATGCGGTGCTCTCGGGGTATCTGGGCAGCGCCGCACAGGGGCGGGCGATTCTCAGCGGCGTTGCGCGCATCAAATCGGTCAACCCGAAGGCGCTTTATCTGTGTGATCCGGTGATGGGGCACCCGCAGAAGGGGTGCAGCGTGCCGACGGAGGTCAGCGACTTCTTGTTGGAAGAGGCGGCCGCGGTGGCGGACATTATGTGTCCGAACCAACTGGAACTGGACAGCTTCTCCGGGCGCAAGCCGCAGTCCTTGTTCGATTGCCTGGCGATGGCGCGGGCATTGTTGGCGCGCGGGCCGAAAGCGGTGCTGGTCAAACATCTGGATTACCCGGGTAAACCGGCGGATGGCTTCGAGATGTTGTTGGTGACTGCCGAGGGCAGTTGGCATCTGCGCCGTCCATTGCTGGCGTTCCCGCGCCAGCCGGTGGGCGTGGGCGATCTGACGTCCGGTCTGTTCCTGGCGCGGGTGCTGCTGGGCGACAGCCTGGTGGCCGCGTTCGAATTCACGGCGGCGGCGGTGCATGAAGTGTTGCTGGAGACTCAGGCGAGCGCCAGTTACGAACTGCAACTGGTGCGGGCGCAGGACCGAATTGCGCATCCGCGAGTTAAGTTCGAGGCTACGGCGATCAGTCTGTAAGACCGCATCGCGCCCATTCGCGAGCAAGCCCGCTCCCACATTCGACCGCGTTCTCATGGGAGCGCTGCGATTAAATGCAGGAGCGGGCTTGCTCGCGAAGGCTATCTGTAAAGCGACATCGTCCCAAAGGATCGATCAGGCGTCGCCCTTGATGTCCTGGTAACGCTTCTCCAGCTCCTGACGAATCTGCCGGCGCTGCTGGGCCTGCATGTAACGACGCTTGTCTTCACTGTTCTGGGGTTGCAGTGGCGGCACGGGCGCCGGCTTGCGCTGATCATCCACCGCGACCATGGTGAAGAAGCAACTGTTGGTGTGGCGCACCGAGCGTTCGCGGATGTTCTCGGTCACCACTTTGATGCCGACTTCCATCGACGTGTTGCCGGTGTAGTTGACCGAGGCGAGGAACGTCACCAGTTCGCCGACATGGATCGGCTCGCGGAAAATCACCTGATCCACCGACAGGGTCACCACATAGCGGCCGGCATAGCGGCTCGCGCAGGCGTAGGCCACTTCGTCGAGGTATTTGAGCAGGGTGCCGCCGTGGACATTGCCTGAGAAGTTGGCCATGTCGGGGGTCATCAGTACCGTCATCGACAGCTGGGCGTTTCCGGGTTCCATAACGTTCTCACGGATCAAGGCTGGATTGCTGGAAGCACCTCTGCGGGTGCCTGGTCACTTTTCAAAAGTGCCGTTATCGGGACGCCGGGCGACAGGTCGCCGTCACGCCGGGATCGTTCTGTTTCCATATATTGCACTGCCTTCCAGCCTGAAGTCGCGGTGCTACCCTGCAAAAACCCGCGTAAAAAGGCCGTTCCCACAACAAAAGCGGATTTTTCCGAGCACGCTCAGACCTCTCTGGCGTCTGACTGCGCGCTTGGCCAATCAAGGAGCCCACGCCATGCATGCCATCAGCTTTATTCAGGATCTGGCGGTGATCATGTTGGTCGCAGGCGTGGTAACTGTCCTGTTTCACCGGTTCAAGCAACCGGTGGTGCTCGGTTACATCGTTGCCGGTTTCATCATCGGCCCACACACCCCGCCGTTCGGCTTCATCCACGACGAAGAAACGATCAAGACCCTCGCCGAACTGGGGGTGATTTTTCTGATGTTCTGCCTGGGCCTTGAGTTCAGCCTGCGCAAGCTGTTCAAGGTCGGCGCCACGGCGTTTATCGCGGCGTTCCTCGAAATCGTCCTGATGATCTGGATCGGCTATGAGATTGGTCGCTGGTTTGACTGGAGCACCATGGACTCGCTGTTTCTCGGCGCGATCCTGGCGATCTCCTCGACCACCATCATCGTCAAGGCGCTCAATGATCTGAAAATGAAGAACGAGCGCTTCGCGCAGTTGATCTTCGGTGTGTTGATCGTCGAAGACATCCTCGGCATCGGCATTATTGCCCTGCTGTCGAGCATCGCCGTCAGCGGCACGGTGAGCTCCGGCGAAGTGTTCTCCACGGTCGGCAAGCTGTCGCTGTTCATGATTGTTGCGCTGGTGATCGGCATTCTGTTGGTGCCACGCTTGCTGGCTTACGTCGCCAAATTCGAAAGCAACGAGATGCTGCTGATCACCGTGCTGGGCCTGTGTTTCGGCTTTTGCCTGCTGGTCGTGAAGCTCGAATACAGCATGGTGCTGGGCGCATTCCTGATCGGCGCAATCATGGCCGAGTCACGGCAACTGCTGAAAATCGAACGGCTGATCGAGCCGATTCGTGATCTGTTCAGCGCGATCTTCTTTGTGGCCATCGGCCTGATGCTCGACCCGATGATCCTGCTGCAATATGCGTGGCCGATTGCGGTCATCACCGTCGCCGTGGTGCTGGGCAAGATGCTGTCCTGCGGCCTCGGCGCCTTTATCGCCGGCAATGACGGACGCACCTCACTGCGGGTAGGGATGGGGCTGTCACAGATTGGCGAATTTTCCTTCATTATCGCGGCACTGGGCATGACCTTGCAGGTGACCAGTCACTTCCTTTATCCGGTTGCCGTGGCAGTGTCGGTGATCACTACACTGCTGACGCCTTATCTGATTCGCGCCGCTGATCCGCTGTCGATCAAGCTGTCTGCCGCCATGCCGCAACGTCTCTCGCGAGTGTTCGGGATGTATGGCGAATGGCTGCGCAGCATTCAGCCGCAAGGCGAGGGCGCGATGCTGGCAGCGATGATTCGGCGAATTCTGTTACAGGTCGGGGTCAATCTGGCGCTGGTGATTGCGATCTTCTTTAGCGGGGCGTTCTTTGCCGGACGTCTGTCGGTCTGGATGCAGGAGTGGATCAGCGATCCGAGCTGGCAGAAAGCATTGATCTGGGGTGGAGCGCTGCTGGTGTCGCTGCCGTTCTTGATTGCGGCGTACCGCAAGCTCAAGGCGCTGTCGATGTTGCTGGCGGAGATGGGCGTGAAGCCGCAGATGGCTGGGCGTCACACGCAGCGAGTGCGCCGGGTGATCTGCGAAGTGATCCCGATTCTCTCGCTGCTGGTGATTTTTCTGCTGCTGGCAGCCTTGTCGGCCAGTATTCTGCCGACCAACAAGTTGCTGGTGCTGATCGCCGTGGTCGCGGCCGCCGTGGCGGCGCTGCTCTGGCGCTGGTTCATCCGCGTGCACACGCGGATGCAGGTGGCCTTGCTGGAAACCCTCGACAATCACAAGGAGTCGTCGGGGCACTGATCACCCGGGGCGCTTGGCCGATCAGCTTTCCAGCCAGACGTCCCGCGCCCAGTGCCACACCGATTCCCAGGTTTCTTCGGCAACCAGCTCTTCTTCGGCCTGCCACAGCACCACTGTGCCGTCTTCCTCGACACAGTAGTAGTCGTCGCCGTCCTGACAGATCGGGATCAGGCTGCGATCAACACCGACATCCCAGGCGTTGGCGGCAACCTCCGGCAAGTAAGTGTGGGATTGTGGGTCGGTCACGGTCACAGGTTCCAGGCTGCCGTAAACCACATCGCTGACGGTCAGCAAAAACTCTTTGAAGACAAACGGAATATCGATGAACAGTTGTTCTTCGATTTCGACCAGCAGATCTTCGTCAGGCAACTCCAATGGAACCGGTACGGGTTCGTTGGCTTCGCGCAGTTGTTCGATGATTTCTTCCACGTCCGGGATCCTCTTGCTTGAATGGCGCGGTTTATATGGGCCGGTTTATACAGTAGCTCGCTATAGATGCAACCGTGAAATAGAAAAACCCCGGACGAGTCCAGGGTTTTCATAAGCGCATGCTTGACGCAGAGGGTATCAGCCGTTCTGGCGGATACCGGCGACCAGCCAAGGCTGGTTGTCGCCCTGCGGACGTTCCATGTTCCAGCTTTCGCTGAACACTTCGCCCTGGTCGAAACGCGAAGTCTTCGACACACCGCTGAAAGTCAGGGTGGCGATAGTCTTGTCGGCACGGTCATCGACGCCGTCCAGTTGCACCTGGAGGTTGTCGATGTAGGTCGACTGGAACGCGTCGCCCAGATCCGCACGCTCACGCTTGAGGAACTCGAGCATTTGCGGGGTCACGAACTCGGCGATCTTGTCCATTTCGTTGGCATCCCAGTGCTGCTGCAGCGACTGGAAGTGGCTGCGCGCAGCTTCAAGGAAGTTCTGTTCGTTGAACCAGGCCGGCGCGTTGATTACCGGACGGGCGGCAGCCGGTGCAGCCGAACCACCGAAGATCGAACCCATGGCCGCAGGCTTTTGCTCGAACGTTTCACGCTGCATCGGCGCGCCGGCCGGAGCGAATTGCTCTTGCTGCTTGCGGCGACGAGCGGCGATGAAACGGAAGATCACGAACGCGATCAAGCCCATGATCAGGATGTCGAAGATCTGCATGCCCTGGAAGCCGCCGCCCATGAACATGGATGCGAGCAGGCCACCGGCGGCAATGCCGGCCAGAGGGCCGAGCCAGCGCGAAGCACCGCCGGCCTTGGCAGCGGCGCCAGCGGCACCGGCAGTCGCCGCAGCGCCGCCCATGCCTGAGGAAGAGGGAGCCATCTGGCTGGTCTGGTGCGTCGGCGCAGCGCCGGCGCTTTTGCCACCACCAAAGCGCTTGGCGTTGGCGTCGAGGCTCATCGTCAGGCCGATGCACAACGCCATGGCGATGCTAAGAAAACGTTTCATAAAGGGAATACCCGTTTGTGGAGACACGCGCGCCATGTTGCACAGCTGAAGTGTTACTGGCTAGCGAGAGAGTGTTTCGGGCTTTTGCCTGACAGGTTACGTTCAGCTTGGTCCAGGCAATAAGGCTATGTACTTTTGTCTGTAGGAAATCGGGATGGGTTCAGTGAGAAATTTGCTCAGCGACGAAACGCCAGCATCACCACACCGGCCGTAATCAGACCGACTCCACCCCATTGACGCAGGTCGAGTTTCTCGCCCAGCAGGATCACGCCGAGCACTGCCACCAGCACCACGCTGAGCTTGTCGACTGTAGCCACCAGCGAGGCCGGGCCGACCTTTAGCGCCCGGAAATAGCACAGCCAAGATGCGCCGGTGCCCAGGCCGGATAACAGCAGGAACAGATAGCTCTTGGCGGATATTGATCCCAATGACTGATATTGGCCCGTGGCGTACAAAATCAAGGCCAGGCTGACCAGTACCACGATGGTGCGCAGGAGGGTGGCGAAGTCGGAATTGACGTTTTCGATGCCGACTTTAGCGAAGATCGCCGTCAACGCGGCAAAAGTGGCCGAGAGCAGTGCCCAGAATGTCCAGGAGGGAAAGAAGCCTGAGCCCATGTGGCTATCCCGATGATTAGCGCCAGCCCCTGTGGGGCGCGAGCTTGCTCGCGATCAGGGCGTGTCAGTCAACGCAGTGTTGAATGAAAGACCGCTTTCGCGAGCAAGCCCGCTCCCTCAGGGACGCCGTAAGGCTTATATGGCTTCGAGCTTCGCGTAGCCCAACATCAGCCACTTGCTGCCTTCGCCGAAATTCACCTGCACCCTGGCCTGAGCGCCGGCGCCTTCGAAATTCAGGATCACCCCGTCGCCAAAGATCGAGTGACGCACGGTCTGGCCGAGGCTGAAGCCGGTTTCCGGAATTTCGCTGCCGCTGAACAGGTTGCTGCCACTCATCGACTGGTTGCCGCCAAATGGTCGGCTGACGCTGTTCGACAAGCGCACTTCCTGAATCAGACCCTTCGGCACTTCTCGTACGAAACGCGACACCTTGTTGTAGGTTTCGCTGCCGTACAGGCGTCGGGTTTCAGCATAGGTCATCACCAGATTCTGCATCGCCCGGGTGATACCGACATAGGCCAGACGCCGTTCTTCCTCAAGGCGTCCCGGTTCTTCCAGGCTCATCTTGTGCGGGAACAGGCCTTCTTCCATACCCACCAGGAACACGTAAGGGAATTCCAGGCCTTTGGCGCTGTGCAGGGTCATCAACTGAATGCTGTCTTCATGCTCATCGGCCTGAGTGTCGCCGGCCTCTAGCGAAGCGTGGCCGAGGAATGCCGCCAGTGGTGACAGTTCTTCGTCTTCTTCGGTGGTCTCGAAGTTGCGTGCAGCGCTGACCAGTTCTTCAAGGTTTTCCACCCGGGCCTGGCCTTTCTCGCCTTTTTCCGCTTCGTGATAGGCGATGAGGCCGGATTGCTCGATGACGGTCTGCGTCATCAGATGCAGCGGCATCTCCATGCATTTGGCGGCGAGGTTCTCGATCAGCTCGATAAACGCCCCCAACGCGCCAGCCGCCCGACCGGTCAGGCCTTTATTGGCGACCAGTTGGCGCATGGCTTCCCACATCGACACATCGCTGTGGCGCGCATGCTCGCGGATTGCTTCGACGGTTTTCTCGCCGATGCCGCGGGCCGGGACGTTGATCACCCGCTCCAGTGCCGCATCGTTGCCGCGACCTTCCAGCAAGCGCAGATAGGCCATGGCGTTTTTGATTTCCGCCCGCTCGAAGAAGCGCTGGCCGCCGTAAATGCGATACGGAATGCGTTCGCGCAGCAAGGCTTCTTCCAGAACGCGCGATTGGGCATTGGAGCGGTACAGAATCGCGATATCGCTGCGTGCCAGGCCGGTTTTCAGCGCACTTTCGATGGTTTCGACAACGTAGCGTGCTTCGTCGTGTTCATTGAACGCGGCGTACAGATTGATCGCCTCGCCATCGCCGCCGTCGGTCCACAGCTCTTTACCCAGGCGTCCGGTGTTGTTGGCGATCAGGGCGTTGGCGGCCTTTAGGATGCCGGCGGTGGAGCGGTAGTTCTGCTCCAGGCGAATGGTCACCGAATCCGGGAAGTCGGAGGAGTACTGATGAATGTTTTCGATTTTCGCGCCGCGCCAGCCGTAGATCGACTGGTCGTCATCGCCAACCACCATCAGGCTGTCGCCGCCCTTGCCCAGCAGACGCAACCAGGCGTACTGCACGGCGTTGGTGTCCTGGAATTCGTCCACCAGAATGTGCCGGAAACGCTTCTGATAATGCGCCAACAGGCCCGGATGATCGCGCCACAGGTCGAGTGCGCGCAGCAGCAGCTCAGAGAAGTCGATGACGCCGGCACGCAGGCAAGCCGCCTCGTAGGCCTCATAGATGCTGCGCATGGTTGCCAGGTACAGATCGCCGCTGGCCTGAATGTGTTTGGGACGCAGACCTTCGTCTTTCTGCCCATTGATGAACCACTGGGCCTGACGGGCCGGCCAGCGTTGTTCGTCCAGACCCAGCTCGCGAATCACTCGCTTGACCAGCCGCTGCTGATCGTCGCTGTCGAGAATCTGGAAAGTCTGGCTCAAGCCCGCTTCCTGCCAGTGTGCCCGCAGCAAGCGGTGCGCCAGGCCGTGGAAGGTGCCGACCCACATGCCCGCCGGGTTGATACCCAGCAACTGCTCGATGCGATGACGCATCTCGGCAGCGGCCTTGTTGGTGAAGGTCACCGACAAAATGGAGTGGGGCGAGGCGTTTTCGACCTGGATCAACCAGGCGATACGGTGCACCAGCACTCGGGTTTTACCGGAGCCAGCACCGGCCAGGACCAACTGACGGCCAACGGGGGCCGCTACGGCCTGGCGTTGGGCATCGTTGAGGGAGTTCAGCAGAAGGGAGAGATCATCGCGCATCGGGGCATTCTAGGGCGCGCCGCAGGCCCGGGCAAACCGAGCTTTGCATTAGCCGATGAAAGTCCTGCCAGTGACGACCGGTCGGTCACTGCCTACAGGCGTCAGCCCGCCTCGCTTTGCGGGTTTTTTCAGTGGCGAGGGGGCGAAAAGTTTCCGTGAAATTATGATCTGGAGCAGTTTGGCAACAGGATCGGCTTGTGTATGCTCCGTCCACGTTTCGGGCGCACGCCCTCCTTATAAGAACAAGAACGTTGCCCATGACCCTCAGCTCCGAACTGTCGGGCCCCTCTGTGGAACCCCGGGTTATTCGCCGGCATTACGCCACCGAAATGGCGGTCGAGCGCACACGCCTGCTGTATCAGGGCTCTTTATTGCCCACGCTGTTCATGTTGATCAATGGTCTGGTCTGCGCCGGTTTGCTCTGGAGCCCGCAGCGTTACTTCGTGGTCAGCGTCTGGCTGGTGTGGTTGCTGTTGCTGGTCGCATTACGGGTGATTCAGGTGGCCGCGTTCGATTCGGCGATTCCCCATCGTCAAGCCCAGCCGATCTGGTTCCGGATGTTCCTGATCGGCTCGACCATGACCGGCCTGACCCTGGCCGGGGCTGGCATCGCTCTGGTGCCGGCCGACAATTTCATGCAGCAAGCCTGGGTGTTCGGCCTGATCGGCGCCGCGACCCTCTCGGCCAGTGTTGCCTATGCCGTGAGCCTGCCGGCGTTCTTGTCCTTTACCTTGCCGTGCCTGCTGCCGGCGATCGGTTTTCTGTTCTGGGGCGGCGATGAGCAGGCGCGCGGCTGGGGTTGGCTGGGGCTGATCCTGCTGGGTTCGCTGAGCGTGGTGGCGTGGCAGGTCAATCGTCTGATCGATCGCGGTTTGCTGCGACGCTTCCAGAATCAGCACCTGATCGAACACCTGCAACAGACGCAGTCGCGCAGCGAGCAACTCAATCAGGAGCTGGCCAGGGAAATCGAGCACCGTCGCTGTGCCGAGGGCCAATTGCGCGAAGCGCAGGTCGAACTGGAAGACCGCGTCGCCCAGCGCAGTCGTGAACTGGACGCCGCTAACCAGGCGTTGAGCAAAAGCGAGGCGCGCCTGGCACTGGCGTTGAAAGCCAGTGAGTTGGGGCTGTGGGACTGGAATCTGCAAACCGACGAAGTCCATCACACGCAGATTCAGGAGCTGTTCGGCCTCGCCCCGGAATACGTCACAGCGATCCTGCGCGACCTCAAGCCGCGGCTGCACCCGCAAGACCTGCCGGTGCTCAAACACGCGCTGATCGAGCATTTGAAGGGCCGCACCGAGGACTACCAGATCGAATACCGCGTGCGTCACGGCGACGGCCACTGGGTGTGGATCGAGGACCGTGGTCGCGCCGTTGAGCGCAGCGAGAGCGGGCGGGTGATCCGCATGCTCGGCACGCGCCGCGACATCAGCGCCAGTAAACACCTTGAAGAACAGCAGCGACTGGCGGCGACCGTGTTTGAAGCGGCCAGCGAAGGCATCGTGATTCTCGATCCGAACTACGCGCTGATCGCGATCAATCAGGCCTTCAGTCGGGTCACGGGGTACGACATCGACGACATGCTGGGGCGTAACGTCGTCGAGTTGCCGTGCAGCCGCGATGCCCGCCGCCATTACGTTGCGATCCGCCATGCGCTGGAACAGCACGGCAGTTGGCAGGGCGAACTGGTGGAGACCCGCAAGAACGGTGAGCTGTATCCGCAGTGGCTACAACTTAACGCGGTGCGCGATAGTCGGGGAAATGTCAGCCATATCGTGGGCTTTTTCGCCGATCTGTCAGCACGGCGCGAATCCGAAGAGCGCATGCGTTATCTGGCCCATTACGACGAACTCACAGGTCTGGCCAACCGCTCGCTGTTCCGCGAACGCCTGCACGAAGCGCATCAACGGGTGCGGCAGGGCGGGCGACGCAGTCTGGCGCTGCTGCACATCAATCTGGATCGCTTCAAACTGCTCAATGACAGTCTGGGTCACGAAATCGCTGACCAGTTGCTGCAAAAAATGGCGCGACGGTTGGTTAATGCCTTACCGGAAGCCGACACCATTGCCCGGTTGTCCGGCGACGAATTTGCGGTGCTCTTCGATGCCTACGGCAACCTGTCGAGTCTGGCCCGAGTGGCCACGCGATTGGCGGCCAAACTGCGCCTGCCGCTGACGGTCGAAGGCCATGAGTTGGTGGTCAGTGCATCGATGGGCATCAGCATGTTGCCGGACAATGCGCGGGAGATTTCCGCGCTGCTCAGTCAGTCGAACATGGCCATGCAACATGCCAAACATTTGGGCGGCAACAACTTCCAGTTTTATACCGACAGCTTGCAGGCCAGCACCCTTGAGCGCTTGCAACTGGAAAACCAGTTGCGCAAAGCCATCGAAGAGCAGCAGTTGAAGGTGTTCTACCAGCCCAAGCTGTGCCTGGAGACCGGACGCCTGAATGCGGCGGAAGCGCTGGTGCGCTGGGATCATCCAACCATGGGCCGAGTGCCGCCGGGGGATTTCATCGGTCTGGCCGAAGAAACCGGGCTGATCGGGCCGATCGGCGAATTCGTGCTGCGCCAGGCCTGCTGGCAGGCGTGCGAATGGCAGCGTCAGGGGCTGGCGCCGATCCGTGTTTCGGTGAACCTGTCGGTGCACCAGTTGCGCCAAGGCAAACTGGTCAGTCTGGTGCGCCAGGTGCTGGAAGAAACCGGGCTGGCGCCGCACTACCTCGAACTGGAACTGACCGAGAGCCAGTTGCTCGACAGCGTCGAACACATCATCGCGACCTTCCAGCAACTGCGCGATCTGGGGGTGAAACTGGCGATTGATGATTTCGGCACAGGCTATTCGTCGCTCAGTTACCTCAAGCGCATCCCGGTGGATTACGTGAAGATCGATCAGGCGTTTATCCGGGGTTTGGGGGAGGGCAGTGAAGACGCGGCGATCACCCGGGCGATCATCGCCATGGCCCATGGGTTGTCGCTGAAAGTGGTGGCCGAGGGGGTCGAGCGGCAGGAGCAACTGGAATTTTTGCGTGCCGAGCATTGTGATGAAGTGCAAGGCTATCTGATCAGTCGACCGGTGGAAGCTGCCGATCTGGCCGGGCTTTTGCGCGAACAGGACAATACGTTTTAAGGGCTACATGTATGCCATCGCGCCTGATATGGGGGCATGGAGTTACGCATTGAGCAGGCAAAAAGCCGATTCATGTAGTATAACTACAAGCTTGCTACATCCCCGACCATAAGAAGAGTCCAGCCCCGTGAATCTGCTGCAACACATCGCCCAATCACGTCACCTGTTACGCAAGTCGGAGCTCAAGGTCGCCGACCACGTGCTGCTTGACCCTGCGGCGGTGATGCACAGTTCCATGGCCGACCTGGCCCACAGCGTCGGCATCAGCGAGCCAACCATCGTGCGTTTTTGCCGTGCCATCGGTTGCTCCGGGTTTCAGGATCTGAAACTCAAACTGGCGCAGAGCCTGGCCGCCGGTGCCAGTTTCGGCCAGTTCGCGATCCATGAGGACGACTCGGTCGCCGATTACAGCCTGAAGATTTTCGACACGACGTTGCACACCCTGATGGAGGTTCGCGAGAAGCTCGATCCGGTGGAACTGCAGCGCGCAGTGACGCTGATGTCCCAGGCCCAGCGCGTCGAGTTCTATGGCTTTGGCGCATCGGGCGCCGTGGCGGCGGACGCGCAGCACAAGTTCTTCCGCTTGCTGCTGACGGCGGCGGCGTATTCCGACCCGCACATGCAAGCGATGTCGGCGGTGACGTTGAAGCCGACCGACGTGGCGATCTGCATTTCCCAGTCCGGGCGTTCGAAGGATTTGCTGATTACTGCCAACCTGGTGCGCGAGAGCGGCGCGTCACTGATCACGTTGTGCCCGAGCCAGACGCCGTTGGCTGAATTGTCCACGGTCAATCTGGCGATCGATGTGCATGAAGACACCGAAATCTATACGCCGCTGACTTCGCGCATTGCGCATCTGGTGGTCATCGACGTCTTGGCGATGGGCGTGGCCATGGCGCGGGGGCCGAGTCTGGTCAACCACCTCAAGAGCGTGAAGCGCAGCCTGCGCAGCTTGCGGCTCTCACCAAAAGCTGTGAAAGCCTTAGACGACTAAAGCAAGGTCGCGCCCACATTTGATCCCCAGGACACAAGAGGTGTGTTCGCGGCAGATCCACTGTGGGAGCGGGCTTGCTCGCGAAGGCATTCCCTAAAACACCCTCGCCCTGCGAAACTTTCATCGCACTGTCATCCCCGCGAAGCCAAACCGTCATCCCCCGCGCCTATCGTGAAACTCCCGTACTCGCCTTGGGAGACTCGAAATGGCTCAGCCCTACGAAGAACGCAACAGCGCAGCGAAAACCCGTCGTCAGCAGGAAGATCAGCGCCGCATGGAATTTCGCCGTGCCATCGAAGATCGCTTCGAACTCCGCCAGCTTCAGGCCCAGATCGGAGATTTTCCCGAGGAAGGCAAACTCAACTACTGGCACGCGGCACCGGCAGCTTCCCGTCGAAGCGTTCAACCAGCGCGCTGATCTGTGCCCGTTCGCTGCGGATAAACGCCAGGAAGGCGTGTGCCACCGGTGACAGCCGTTTGGCTTTGGCTTGCACCAGGCACCAACTGCGAAACAGTGGCAACTCTTCGACCGGCAGCTCGACCAGGCCACCGGTCGCCAGCTCCAGGTTCAGGGCGTGGCGCGTCAACAGCGCCACGCCCAGGCCCGCCACCACGCATTCGCGCTGAGCTTCGGCCGAGGCCACTTCCTGAGTCTGGGTGAAGTGCACGCGTTTCTCTTTGAAGTATTCCTCGCAGGCCAGTCGTGTACCTGAGCCCGGTTCGCGGATCAGCAAGGTGTAAGGCTCCAGATCCTGCAAGCGCAACGTCCCCAAGTGCGCCAGCGGATGATCCGGGCGGGCCACGGCAACAATCGGGTTGTTGAGGAATGGCAGGAACTCCAGGCCCATGTCCTGAGGCACCATCGACATGATCACCAGGTCGTCACGGTTATCCGAGAGGCGCCGAATGACCTGGCCACGGTTGACCACGGTCAGTTGCAGGTTCACCTCCGGGTGCTGACGCTTGAAGGCGGCGAACAGGTGCGGTACGAAATACTTGGCGCTGGATTCCACGGCCAGTTTCAGTTGGCCTTGCAGTGAACCCTGCATGTCCGACAGCTGCATATCGAGGTTTTCCAGGCGCCCGAAAATGTCCCGGCTGGCGCGCTGCAGAGCTTCGGCGGCTTCGGTCATGTAGAGTTTTTTGCCGACGTAATCGAATAATGGCTGCCCGATCAGCTCCTCGAGCTGACGAATCTGAAGGCTGACGGCCGGTTGCGTGAGAGACATTTCATCCGCCGCGCGGCTGTAGGAGCGCAAATCACACACTTCGTTGAAGATCTGCAATTGACGCAATGTCATACGCATCAGGGACTTACGCATTTTTTACAGGCTCTGAAGGCTGGCGAGTGCTTCAACTATAAGTCTTTGCTTATGCCTGACCCAATTTTTATTCATTTTTGTTAATTCCTTTCGAGCGCTAGTGTGGAGTCGCGACTAAATTGAAACATTTGGTCACGCGTCGACCTGGGTCTAGCAGGTCGTGGTGCCACCGGCTCAAGGGAACCTCCAAGTGATAACAAAGATCCTGATCGCCAACCGTGGTGAGATTGCCGTACGAATCGTGCGAGCCTGCGCCGAAATGGGCATTCGCTCGGTTGCGATTTTTTCCGACGCCGACCGCCATGCCTTGCATGTGAAGCGTGCGGACGAGGCCTACAGCATCGGTGCGGAGCCACTGGCCGGTTATCTGAACCCGCGCAAACTGGTGAACCTGGCGGTTGAAACCGGTTGCGATGCACTGCACCCCGGTTACGGTTTCCTTTCGGAAAACGCTGAACTGGCAGACATCTGCGCCGAACGCGGTATTAAATTCATTGGCCCCTCGGCAGAAGTCATCCGCCGCATGGGCGACAAGACCGAAGCGCGCCGCAGCATGATCAAGGCCGGCGTACCGGTCACCCCAGGCACCGAAGGCAACGTATCGGGTATTGAAGAAGCCCTCACTGAAGGCGACCGCATCGGCTACCCGGTAATGCTCAAAGCCACTTCCGGTGGCGGTGGCCGCGGTATCCGGCGCTGCAACAGCCGCGAAGAACTCGAACAGAACTTCCCTCGCGTTATCTCCGAAGCCACCAAGGCCTTCGGTTCGGCGCAAGTGTTCCTGGAAAAATGCATCGTCAATCCCAAGCACATCGAAGCGCAGATCCTCGGCGACAGCTTTGGCAACGTGGTGCACCTGTTCGAGCGTGACTGCTCGATCCAGCGCCGCAACCAGAAGCTGATCGAAATCGCCCCGAGCCCGCAACTGACCCCGGAACAGCGCGCCTACATCGGCGACCTGTCGGTGCGTGCGGCCAAGGCTGTGGGCTATGAGAATGCTGGCACCGTGGAGTTTCTGCTCGCCGAGGGCGAGGTGTACTTCATGGAGATGAACACCCGGGTGCAGGTGGAGCACACCATCACCGAAGAAATCACCGGGATCGACATCGTCCGTGAGCAGATTCGCATCGCTTCCGGCCTGCCGCTGTCGGTGAAGCAGGAAGACATTCAGCACCGTGGTTTTGCGTTGCAGTTTCGCATCAACGCCGAAGACCCGAAAAACAACTTCCTGCCGAGCTTCGGCAAGATCACTCGTTACTACGCCCCGGGTGGCCCGGGCGTGCGTACCGACACGGCGATCTACACCGGCTACACCATTCCGCCTTACTACGACTCCATGTGCCTGAAGCTGGTTGTGTGGGCACTGACCTGGGAAGAGGCGATGGACCGTGGCCTGCGCGCACTCGACGACATGCGTCTGCAAGGCGTGAAGACCACTGCCGCGTACTACCAGGAAATCCTGCGCAACCCGGAATTCCGTAGCGGCCAGTTCAATACCAGCTTCGTTGAAAGCCATCCTGAACTGACCAACTACTCGATCAAGCGCAAACCCGAAGAGCTGGCCCTGGCCATCGCCGCCGCCATCGCCGCCCACGCAGGCCTGTGAGGAATAGAACAATGACCAAAAAGATTTTTGTAACCGACACCATCCTGCGCGACGCCCACCAATCGCTGCTCGCCACCCGCATGCGCACCGAAGACATGCTGCCGATCTGCGACAAGCTCGACAAAGTCGGCTACTGGTCGCTGGAATGCTGGGGCGGCGCGACCTTCGACGCCTGCGTACGCTTTCTGAAAGAAGACCCGTGGGAGCGCCTGCGCCAACTGCGCGCCGCGCTGCCTAACACGCGTCTGCAAATGCTCCTGCGCGGGCAGAACCTGCTCGGCTACCGCCACTACAGCGACGACGTGGTCAAAGCCTTCGTCGCCAAGGCCGCAGTCAACGGTATCGACGTGTTCCGCATCTTCGACGCGATGAACGACGTGCGTAACTTGCGCGTGGCCATCGAAGCGGTGAAAGCGGCGGGCAAACATGCCCAGGGCACCATCGCTTACACCACCAGCCCGGTGCACACCATCGACGCCTTTGTGGCGCAGGCCAAGCAAATGGAAGCCATGGGTTGCGACTCGGTGGCGATCAAGGACATGGCCGGTCTGCTGACCCCGTACGCCACGGGTGAGTTGGTCAGGGCGTTGAAAGCCGAACAGTCGCTGCCCGTGTTCATCCACTCCCACGACACGGCCGGTCTGGCTGCCATGTGCCAGCTCAAGGCAATCGAAAACGGTGCCGACCACATCGACACCGCAATCTCCAGCTTCGCCTCGGGCACCAGCCATCCGGGCACCGAGTCGATGGTCGCCGCTCTTAAAGGCACCGAGTACGACACCGGTCTGAACCTTGAACTGCTGCAAGAGATCGGTCTGTACTTCTATGCCGTGCGCAAGAAGTACCACCAGTTTGAAAGCGAATTCACAGCGGTCGACACTCGCGTTCAAGTCAACCAGGTGCCGGGCGGGATGATCTCCAACCTCGCCAACCAGTTGAAAGAGCAGGGCGCCCTGAACCGCATGGCCGAAGTGCTGGCGGAAATCCCGCGTGTGCGTGAGGACCTCGGCTACCCACCGCTGGTGACCCCGACTTCGCAGATCGTCGGCACTCAGGCGTTCTTCAACGTGCTGGCCGGCGAGCGCTACAAGACCATCACCAACGAAGTGAAGCTGTATTTGCAGGGTGGCTACGGCAAAGCGCCGGGCGTGGTCAACGAGAAACTGCGTCGTCAGGCCATCGGCAGCGAAGAAGTGATCGACGTACGTCCGGCCGATCTGCTCAAGCCGGAAATGACCAAGCTGCGAGCCGATATCGGCGCACTGGCCAAGTCCGAAGAAGACGTGTTGACCTTCGCCATGTTCCCGGAAATCGGTCGCAAGTTCCTCGAAGAGCGAGCCGCCGGCACCCTCACGCCGGAGGTGCTGTTGCCGATTCCTGAAGCCGGCAAAGTCGCGTCGTCGGGCGGCGAAGGTGTGCCGACCGAGTTCGTCATCGACGTTCACGGCGAAACCTACCGCGTCGACATCACCGGTGTTGGCGTCAAGGCTGAAGGCAAGCGTCACTTCTACCTGTCCATCGACGGCATGCCGGAAGAAGTGGTGTTCGAACCGCTCAACGAATTCGTCGGCGGTGGCAGCAGCAAGCGCAAGCAAGCCTCGGCGCCGGGCCACGTCAGCACCACCATGCCGGGCAACATCGTCGACGTGCTGGTCAAGGAGGGCGATACCGTCAAGGCCGGCCAAGCGGTGTTGATTACCGAAGCCATGAAGATGGAAACCGAAGTCCAGGCCGCTGTTGCCGGTAAGGTCACGGCGATTCATGTGGCCAAGGGCGACCGGGTCAATCCGGGTGAAATCCTGATCGAGATCGAAGGCTGAGATAACAGCCTCGGTACAACGCTTTAAACCTCGGGGGGGCATGTGCTCCCCTTTTTTTCGTCCGGGTTTTGACTGAATCACGCAAATCCCGTGTGGGAGCGGGCTTGCTCGCGAATGCGGTGTATCAGTCACAGATCATGTCGACTGACACTCCCTCTTCGCGAGCAATCTCCCACAGGGACAGTGTTCAGACCATCAGAACGCCATTCGCCACTGGCCCATCACACTGTGAGTACGGCTTTCGGTTCCGAAATCCCCCGTGATGCCTAGCCCAAAGGTGTGGTTGGCCGACAGGCCAAGGTCGAGGCCAGCATCGACGCCCAGACTGTTTCGATCCAGCGCGGCACCGGCCACTTCAAAGCGTTTCCCACCCTTGAGCAGTTGTTGGCGGGCATCGCTGTCGAGTTCGCCGAAGGTATGTTTCCAGCCGGCGGCGAATCGCGGCGTCAGGCTCATGCCGTTGTCCAGTCGGCTGATTTTCGCTGCACGCAGGCCGAAGATGCTGCTGAGGTTGTCGCGGGTTTGCCCGAACACCTTCAGCGCCGCATCGCCGCCTTTTTCGCTGTAGCTGTCACGTTGATAACGCTGATAGCCGAGGCTGGCGAACGGTTCGAGTGTCACGTTGTTATGGCCGAAATTGAAGCCCAGTTCGGCAAAGGCCTGCTGGGTGTTGGCGTCGTAGTTGCCCTTCAGGCGGTCGCTGAAGCCCTTGAACACCACTCGACGTTTGCTGCTGCCGTCATGGCTGGCGTAGGTCGCCCCGAGGCGCAGGGCCAGTGGCCCGTCCTGGCGCACGGCATAGGCGCCGAGGTGCCAGCTGTCGAGGTCGCCATCGTACTGGCGGGCATCCAGTTTCGTCTGGGATTTACCGCCCAGCAGGCCGATATGCCATTGCTCATCGAGTCGCCAATCCGCGCCCATGACCAGACCCTGGGTGGCGTGTTTCAGGGTGCTGTCGTGATCGCGATCGACCTTGCCACCATGGCCGATGGCCTGAACCCAGACGCGTCCGGAGTCTGCACTGCCGGCCGCCTGCCGGGGTGAACTGCCAGAGCCAGACGCAGCGCCCGAGCGGCTATCCAGTTGGCGCATGGCCGAAAGCATGCTCGCGCTCACGGGCGTGACGCTGCTCAATGTGGCTTTGGCGAGGTTGGCGTTGCTGCCGGCGGCCAACTGCTCGATGGCAATCGGTGCGGTGCTTTTGTCGCTAGCCAACAGTGCGACGACCGCAGCGTTTTGGGGGGCCGCTGTTTGAGGGGCTGGCGGTGTGGCGACAGGGGCGGCACGCACCGCCACCGCGTCTTCTGAAATGGGTGCTTCTTCTGACGTGGAAGATGGACTTGTCGCCAGTACGGCCGTTGTTGTCGGCAGTGGTGCTGATATCGGTGGTCGATCCGGGATCGATGGCTCTTCAATACTTTCGGCTACTGCACGACCGTTGTCGGTGGTGGCCACGCTAGGCAGGGATACCTCGTTGCGTGCGTAGGTCAGTCCCACAGATTTTTTGTTGTATTGAGGTGTGGCTGTCATGAACGCCAGATCGTTCAGTATCGTGCCGAACTGACCTTCAACCTTGCTGGCTTCGATGATTTTGTACTGGCTGCTTTGCGGGTATTCCCCTGCAACTGCAACGACTTTCAAGGTGGCGCCTTCAAGTTTGGCAGTGCCGTCTACCTTGATCGTTTGACCACTGCTGCCGGGGGCGACCTCATAAGACAGTTCAGCATTCGGGGATAGGCTCAAACTGCCTTTCACTCGAGGGCTACCATGCAATCCATTGACCATGAGCAGGCCGTTAACGTGCAAGTTTCCTACCGAGCCCTTACCCGCAAAGCTGCCGCCGTTCTCGACATAGACATCCCCTTTTATGCTTCCATTGTTGAAGAGTTTGCCAGCGGTAACCGCCCCACCGCTGATGGTGCCCTGGTTGGTCAGCGCACCGTTGTGTGTTACCAGCACGCCTTGGTTGAAGTCTCCCTTTGTGCTCAGCGTCCAGTCTCCGCGTACGAGAAACAGTGCATTGAAATTGCGGGTGTCTTTCAGCGTGCCCCCCTCGGAGATATCCAGTAGCAGCATGTTGTCCCCCTTGCCACCATCCAACTGCCCCGTGAAGCTTGCGTCGTCTTGAAGAGCGATCAAATCGTTGAGTTCCGTTCCTCGAAAAGTGCTCTGGGGTGTATTGAAGGCAATCGGAACGGTCGCTTTATCGTTGATAAAGTCCTTAATCCTCCCAAGAGATTCTGCATAGACGGTGTCTTCGGGCTGTTCTGGCACCTGCGCGGTGGACGCAGCGTCAGAGGCTTCAGGTAGTTGCTGGGCGTTTGCAATCTTTGCGCAGCCCAGCGCCAACGCAATGGCTAAAGCCAAGTGTTGTGGTTTGAATGTGTGTTGAATGAGCATCAAGCAAGGCCTTTTTTGAAAGAAGGCCAAACTCTAGGGACGCAGCAAAAATTTTGATGTCGGCTACTTCCCGCCGTTTTGCAGGCGCTGTCGCGTCATTTTGTCGAAATCTTCCGCTATATCCGGAACCGGTATTTTTACGCGACTGTACCGGCTCCTTTTCCTACGACTAATCAAGACCACACTGGCTATTCAACGATCAAAAACTCATCTGCCACTGCCCGATCATTCCGTGATTACGGCTGTTGCTGCCGATTTCGCCGCTATACCCCACCCCCAGCGTATGCCGAGCAGAAATCCCCACGTCCAGCCCGGCCTCCAGCACCAGACTGTCCCGATCCAAAGAACTGCCGTCCACATTGAACGCCGTGCCGCCCACCACAAAGGCCTGGCGCGTCGAGCTGCTGACGTCGCCGTAAGTGTGTTTCCAGCCCGCCGCCATGCGTGGCGTCAGGCTCATGCCGTTGTCCAGACTGCTCAGGTGCGCCAGGCGCAGGCCGAAGGTGCTGCTGAAGTTGTCCTGGGTCTGGCTGTCGACTTGCAGCGCAGCGGCGCCGCCCTTTTCCCGGTAGCTGTCGCGGTGGTAGCGCTGGTAGCCGAGGCTGGCGAATGGTTCGGCGCTGAGGCGGCCGCTGCCCATGGCGTAACCGAGTTCGGCGAAGGCTTGCTGGCTGTCGGCGTCATAGTCGCCTTTGGGGCGATCACTGAAACCGTTGAAAGCGATGGTGCGTTTGCTTTCGCCTTGATGGCCGCTGTACGCCGCGCCGAGGCGCAGTGAGAGCGGGCCGTTCTGATGCAGGGCATAAACGCCGGCGTGCCAGCTCTCGACATTGCCATCGACGCCTGTGGCGTCCAGATCGGTTTTCGAATAACCGCCCAATACGCCCAATCGCCATGCTGAATTCAGCGACCAGTCGGCACCGAGCACGCTGCCCTTTGAGCGTTGCTCCAGACCGCTGCTGCCGTGTTCGCCGTCGAGCTTGCCGTAGCCGCCGATGGCTTGCAGCCAGAGGCGGCCGCGAGCGTTCGGATCGTTCAGGTTGCGCGCCTCGGACGGCACGCCGTTGGCTGCCAGCACAGGGGTTTCGCGTTGATCGAGGCCGACCATCAGTCCTGGGCTGCCGCCGATCTGCTGCATCGCCGAGAGCATGCTGTTGCCCACCTGGCTGCTGGCGCCAAGGGTGGCGCTGGTCAGGTTGGCATTGCTGGCCCCGGCCAGTTGCTCGATTGCCGCGCCGGCAGTGCTTTGGGTGGTGTTGAGCAGGGCGTTGTATAGCGCGTTGTGCTTGCCCATTGAGGCCAGACTGTTGGCGGCGCTACTGCCGTTGCCGGTGGCGGCGAAATCTTTGAAGGCGACGTCGTTACGGGTGTATGTCAGGTCGACTTGAGTTGGCGTGTAGGCCAGCGTGGGTGTGAGAAAGGCGTAATCGCTGCTGACCTTGCCGAAGGTGCCGTTGACCTGCGTGGCTTGCAGCACGGTGTAATGGCTCTGCCACGGATAGGTGCCGCTGCCGGGATTAACGGCCAGGGTCGCGCCGTTGAGATTCGCGGTGCCACCGACCTGTACTGGCGCGCTGCTGCCGTCGGCGTTGACGCCGTAGGCGAGGGTGGCTGCGCTGCCCATGTTCAAGTCACGCACAATCGTCGCGCGGCCCAGGCCCGTGTCTGTGCGCAATGTACCGTTGACGTTGAGGCTGCCCACCGAACCGCCCCCGGCATACACCCCGCCAGCATCCACGGTGAGGTTGCCGGCGATAGCGCCCTGGTTGATCAGCGTCGCGCCGTTGCGCACTGCGCCGCCGTCGCTGAAATCGCCGCTACCGGTCAGCGTCCACGCGCCTTGCTTGACCTCCAGCCACTCGAAATTGCGACTGTCGCTGAAGCTGCCACCCGCCACGTCGTCCATCACTACCCGGTCGTAACCGCTGCCGCCATCGACCACACCGATAAAGCGGCTGCCATTGCGCAAGGTCACGCTGTCGTTGCCACCGCCCAGATCCAGTGCCAGGCCATTGCTGCCGCTGAGGGTGCCGCCGTTGACCACGTTGTCGGCGAACTCACCGACGAACTTCACGCCAAAACCGTCGAGGCCCTGGACGGTGCCGAAGTTTTCCAGCGTGGTTGCCGCCAGCCCCGAGCCGTCGCTACCGTCGTCTACCAGGATCGCGCTGTTAGCGCCGCTGATCAGGGCGCCGCTGGCGTTGAAAATGTAGCCGCCGCCCAGGGCGATGCCTTCACTGCCGTTGGCGAACCCGCCCTTGTCGACACCGCCCGCGCCAACGCCTTGAATGGTGCCGTAGTTTTCGATGTGGGCGATCTTGTCGATGTCCACGCCGTCGCCATCACCGTTGGCTTGCAGCCCGGCGTACGCGCCGGTAATGGTGCCGTGGTTGATCACCGTACCATCGCCGTCGGAGCCGAAGCCCGAGCCGTTGCGCCCGGTGATCTGTCCGTAGTTGACCAGTGTCGCGCCCAGGTCAGTGGTGATGCCGTGGCGGCCGCCGGAAATGACGCCGTCGTTGGTGATCGACACACCCGTGGCGGTATCGATATCGATGCCGTCGAATTTTTGGTCGGCGTTGTGCGAATCGCCCGTCGAGATCTCGCCGTAGTTGGTAATCGTCGCATTGGCGCCGGTCTTCATGCCGTCGCTGGCCTCGCCGCGAATCAGCCCGCCCGCACGGTTGATGATCGTGGTTTTCACCCCGTCGCTGCGCAGCGCATCCAGGTCCAGCCCTTGGCCGGTGGTGGAGCGAATGACGCCACTGTTGTCGATCAACAGGCTGCCGCTGACGAAGTTGCTGTCGATGCGCAACGCATCATTGGCACCGAGGATCTGCCCGCCGCTGCGGTTGTAGAGGGCGTAATTGCGTGCCTGGCTCAGGTCGCCGCTGCTGTCGATGGCCCGGCCGCCAGTGGAGATGATGTTGCCGGCGTTATCGATCACCACGCCGACACCGCTGGTGTTGTCCTTCAGGCTGACAGCCTTGCCACTGTTGGTGATGCTGCCCGGCGCCGAAATCGTCAGCGTGTCGCTGCCACCGAGGGTTTGCGAAGCCGTGGTGGCGCTGTCGATCTGCACGGTTTTGCCGTGAGCGGCCGTGGTGGCGATCAACAGGGCGATGGCGAGGGACAATCGCTGAGGCGAGAAGGGCATGGGCGGACGGCCTTTTGTTATAAGCGGGCCGTCCTGTATAGCGATGGGGTTTTACAGAATGATGTCGGTGATAGTGCAGAGCACCTTAGGTACGGCGTTCGTAAGCCTTGCCGTAATGGCGCTCCATGCGTGCCTGAATCAGCTCAAGCCCGATCGACATCACCCAGTAAATGATCGCGGCGGTCGTGAGCATTTCGATGTAGCGATAGCTTGATCGACCATACGACTGCGCCAGAAACATCACCTCCCAAACGCCCATCACCGAGATCAGCGACGAGTCTTTGAGCATGGAAATGAATTGGTTGGTGGTTGGCGGGATGATCGTGCGCATGGCCTGGGGCAGGGTGATGCGCCAGAAAATCACCGACTCCCGCATGCCCAGCGCCAGTGACGCTTCGCGTTGACCATAGGGGACGCCGAGGATGCCGGCGCGGAAAATTTCGCTGAGATAAGCGCCATAGTTCAGCGACAGGGCGATGATCCCGGCAACGATGGCGCCGGGTACGATGCCCAATTGCGGCAAGCCGAGATAGATCAGCAGGATCTGGATCAGCAGCGGCGTGCCGCGAAAAAACGAAGCGTAGAAACTGGCGATGCCAAACGCCACGGCACTTTTCGACAAGCGCCCCAACGCGGTGACGAAGCCCAGCAATGACGAGGCGACTATCGAACACACGCACAGAAACAACGTCAGCGCCGCGCCTTGCAGGAAGCCATTGGGTGCCAGCTTCAGGCCGACCAGGTTGGGCAGCTTGTCGAGGATGATCGAGAACTTCAGGTCGAAGCTCAGGAAGAACCCGGCGCACAGGCAGAACATCGCCGCCCAGGTCAGGTACAACCGCGTACGAAAACCGAAGAGCCGTTGCAGGCGTGATGCAGCCACCGGTTGCGGTGGCTGTGGAGGTGTCGGGAAAGAAGTCATTGACTGATGTCGGCGCCGATCCATTTTTGTGAGAGCTTGCTCAGGGTGCCGTCCTGCTTGAGCTGCGCAAACACCTCGCGCACTTTGGCATCCCACTGGGCGTCACCCTTTTCGATGGCCACCGAATTCGGTTCCGAATACAGCGGCGCACCGGCCAGTTTGAAGCGTTTGTCTTCGTTCAGGCGTGGCTGCGCGGTGACGAGGTTGGTGAGGATCGCGTCCAGACGCACACCGGCCCCCAGGCCCAGGTCCTGGAAGGCAACGTTGTCGGTATCGTACGGTGCGATCTGCACGTCTTCGAACGGGTACTGCAACTGCGTGTCTTCGGCGCCTTCGATGACCAGATTCTTGTTCAGATAACTTTCGTAGCTGGAGGCGCTGGTGAGGCCGACCTTCATACCGCTCAGGTCCTTGGCACCGTGGATGCGGTCATCCTTGGCGTTGACCACGATCACCGCAGGGGAGGCGTAGTACTCGACCGGGAAATCGAACACTTCGGCGCGGGCCTTGCTCGGGGTCATCGAGCAGATGCAGATGTCGTAGCGCCCGCTCCAGCGGCCGGCGGCGATGACGTCCCAGGACGGCGTTTCCAGACGCAGCTTAACCCCCAGTTTGTCCGCCACGGCTTTGGCGACATCAACGTCGAAACCGTCGAGCTGGTTGTCTTCGTTGAGAAACGAGAACGGTGGATAACTTTCCATCAGCACGCCAACCAGTTCTTTTTTCTGCTCGACGCGATCCAGTGTGGCGCCGCCGAAGGCTTGGGAGGAGGCGGCCAGAATCGTCAGGCCCAGGGCCAGTAGCGGTTGAAATTTCACAGTCGATCCCTGGTTGAAAAAGAGGTTGTCATTAACGGAATGGTGCGTATTAAATAGTTATAAGAACGACTCTGATAGTGAGTTATTTTCATAAGCTTATGAGTGAAAGGCATATGGGCGCAGCAAGCACGATTATTCTCGATGGCGGCATGGGCCGTGAGTTGCAACGCGCCGGTGCGCCATTCCGGCAACCCGAGTGGTCAGCGCTGGCGTTGAGCGAAGCGCCGCAGGCGGTGGAAGCGGTACACGCCGCTTACATCGCCAGCGGGGCCAATGTGATCACCAGCAACAGTTACGCGGTGGTGCCGTTCCACATCGGCGAAGAACGTTTCGCCGCTGAAGGGCAGGCGCTGGCGGCGTTGGCCGGTGAACTGGCGCGGCGTGCGGTGCAGGCTTCGGGCAAAGCGGTGCGAGTGGCCGGTTCGTTGCCGCCGTTGTTTGGCTCCTATCGTCCGGATCTGTTCGAGGCGTCCCGGGTGACCGAGTTGCTGGGCCCGTTGGTCAAGGGGCTGGCAGCGCACGTTGATCTTTGGCTGGCGGAAACCCAAAGCTCGATCGTCGAGGCGCGCGCCATTCACGCCGGGCTGCCGCAGGACGGCAAGCCGTTCTGGCTGTCGTTTACCTTGAAGGACGAAGACACCGACGAAGTGCCGCGTTTGCGTTCCGGCGAGCCGGTGGCCGAAGCGGCTGCAGCGGCGGCTGAGTTGGGCGTCGAGACGCTGTTGTTCAATTGCAGTCAGCCGGAAGTGATCGGCGCGGCGATTGACGCGGCACGCGCGACCTTCGAACGTCTGGGGGTGAAGATAAACATCGGCGCCTATGCCAACGCCTTCCCGCCGCAGCCTAAGGAAGCGACGGCCAATGACGGACTCGATCCGTTGCGCGAAGACCTCGATCCACCCGGCTATCTGCAATGGGCGATTGATTGGCAGCAGCGCGGCGCCAGTCACTTGGGCGGTTGCTGCGGGATCGGCCCGGAGCACATTGCGGTGCTGGCGCAGAAACTCGCTTGAGAGAAGATCAAAAGATCGCAGCCTGCGGCAGCTCCAGGGTGTAGGGGCCATCCCACATGACGGACGCATAGCGACTCCAGGATTGGCCTCATCTGCTTGATGAGGTCTGTCCCATGACTTCTGCCATCGCCCCCTGACCAACCCGGTGCGCCGATAAAAGTGCGCGGCGTTAAATGCTCCTATGGCCTACTTATCGGGTTTGCGCTTCCACGGGTTCTTCGGGGGAACGGCAAATCGCCGTCCTGAATTGGCGGAATAACGAGAACCTGTAACCGCTTCCAGCTCCCCGCCGTCTCGCACAAAATCACTCACTTCTTTAACCCGACGGCTGCGCAGCCATGTAATCCACTGCGCCAGATCGGTGTGGCCCTGTTCTTCAAACATCCGCATGAAACGTACTTGCCAACGCTTGCACGTCTGCTGGCAAAGGCCTGTACGCCGCTGTAAATCAGTCACGCTCTCGCCGTTGATCAAGCCTTGAACAAAACCCAGCCAATGCTCTGGATAACCCAATCGGGCCAGTAGCGTGCCCTGCAGCAAACTCACAGTGCTGTAACAGCCTGGGCAACGAAAATCAGGGCGGCGCTCATCGAAACGCTTCATGTCAGGTGAACCGCACTTTGGACAGACTGCTTGAGGAGTCGTGAGCAAATGCTCCAGCCCGCTCAGAAACGCTTGGGCCTGAGCCGCAATAGGTGCGGGTGGCTCCAGATCGATTCGATCCTGGCGTGCCGCCCACCACTGATACAACGTTGGAAAGTCTTTAGCCATGACGGTGCGGCAGTGTTTGTTCCACCGCGAAGTGGTGCTGGGGGCAATATTCATGGCTTCGGCAATACCTCGCATCGACCAACCCGCCAACAGGTATTGACCAAAGGTTGACCAGAGGTGCATTAGCCCGACTTTCGAAAACGGTGTTTTCGAGAGACAGTTAAAGCCTTTGTTGCAGGCCACACAGCGGTAAAAAGGCAGGCGTGTTTTCTGGCTGGTTTCCAGTCTGAAGCGTGGATGACCGCACAGCGGGCACTCGACCGGCGATCTCTTGGGCAGTTCGTGCAAATAGCGAATGAAATCATCCGCATGGCTGTGGAGTTCGGCGGGGAGGCATTGGTGATAATCAGGCAGCGCTTGAGCTTCGGACATTGAACTTGAATCTTTCATGGAAAACCTCGCGGGTTAACCGGGCAGCCTTCGGGCGCGGGTTACCCGCAAGACACGCAAATGGCGAGGGTGCCGGACTGTTTTTAGATGAATGAATCGATATCCAGCGTATGCGGCGCACCCACTGTATGGCCGTAGATCGACGCCAGTAGCCCGTCATCACTTTTGCTGGTGGGCGCCATGGCCAACTGCTCGACGACTTTGTTTTCCGAATGGGCAAGCCAGCGCGACAGGCTTTCAGACAGCGGCTCGGGCTGGTCCGAAAGTGATCCGTAGACCTTTTTTTCGGTGATGCGCTGTTGACGCAAGGTTTTGAGGCGATCAAGCGACATTTGTATTTTGTCGATCTCGCGATTGAGCGCTTCGATGGTTTTTTCATGATGGCGAACGTAAGCGTCCGGGCGTGTCTGGTCGCGCTTTTGCCGCAACTGCAAAGTAATGCTCGCCAGCGCTTTTTGCATCCACTCAAACTCTCTATCCGATACGAGGGATCGGTTTGCTGATTGCGCTTCCTGCCAACGTTTCAGCGTTGCCCAGCACGCCGGAATGTAGCTGCCGACCATCGAGTGGCTGCCGGCATTGAAGAGTTGCGTCAGTAACGAAGGTCGATCCGGGAGGCCGTTTTTTTGCTGAATGGCCACCGAGCAGGCGGCATGCTGGGCAACGGTGTCGCAACCGGGCTCCCACAGGATCATGGACTTTTCATTGCGATCAAACTGCACCGGCATCGCGTGGTACAGCTTGCCGTGGTGCTCGTAGGGTTCGCCGGTCCAGTTGGTAATACCGGCGACAAACACCGAGAGGCCAACGGGCACGTTGACGAAGGTCAGTGCCGCTCCTGTCCCGTAAACACTCGCTTTGGTGTTCATCCAGGTGCCGGGCACACTGGGCACCGGGTCGTTATGGGCGACCATGCGGTGATGTTCCAGCGGTTCTGCGCCTTTGGTGAAAAGGGCGTCACCGGCGCGGGGGGCGCCGTAGGTGTAGAGCTGGATGTTGTAGCCTTCTGGTCTGCGACGCAGCATTTCCGACAGCAGCAATGCGACTGCGCCTCCGAGGCTGTGCCCACAGATCAGCAGTTTTTGACCGGCGTAAAACCTTTCTAGATATTCCGTGACGAAGCCGTAGGCTTTCAGTGCTGCCTCGTAGAATCCGCGGTGTACCTTGCTGTCGGTGTCTTCGAACGGCACTTGGAGCGCATCGGCGTCGCGCAGGCCATCCGCGATGAGTTCATAGGTGCCACGCACGGAAATCAGGATTAACTCGTCGTGGTGGGTGATGAAGGCTTGGGTATCAGTGGCTTCCGAGCCGGATTTCCTGTCGTCGTAGAAATGAGTCTTGGCCGGGTATTCCTGCTCGTCTTTCCGTTCAGGTTTGTTTGCGTCATAGAGGTCTGAGTCGAACGGCACGATCTCCAGTCGCCTGGAGTAAGGCACATCTTCAAAAAGCGGGTAATACGCTGATGTCTGCGTCGCATCGACTTTCCCAAGCTCTTCGAATTTGGCCAGTGCATCCCCGAACCAGTTACCCACGCTGGGTTGCAGGGGGAAGCTCACGGTTTTTATTTCGCCGGGGTGTTTCTCTGGCTTCTGACCAAACGGGCAATAGCTCAGGGTGGCCATGAGCGCCAGTTGATAGAGATTTAGCGCGCAGAAACCAGGGTCGATTGACAGCATGGGGCGCAAGGCGCGCATCGGGCGTACTTCCAGCACCGTGTGTTTGAGCGGCATGAGGGCAACACCGCGTTCACCATGCTTGCCCATGATTTTCGCCGGCCCCGACCCGGGCGGGTAGTGGCTGTAAACCTGCGGTGGTAAATGCGAAACATGCTTGACCAGATGGCGCACTTCCACCTGAAAGAATTCATCGGCGCAGGCTTGTGCGGGGTTGTCTTTGATGCGGGTCGAGTTGTGGTTCAAGTAACGGGTTTGTTCGGCGCGTACTTGGAGTTCAGTGATTTTCAGGGGGTAATGAGGTCTTGTTTGTAAGTCCTTATATAGCTCTTCTTCCCCTTGGTACTTCTGATCAAAGGTGAGGGCTATCGGCCCTGCGAAGTGCTCAGAAACTTTGCCTGTGCCAGTGCCATCGAGATTGCCATCGTAGGTTTTTCCTTCCGAATCGATTACGACGTAGGCCAAGCCTTCATACGGTTCGCCAGAACCAAACTCGTCGACTAATTGAAAGCTGCTCCACCGACCCTGTGCTGGGCATGTCAATACGCGGCTGCTCAGTGGAGATTCCAGCTCTTTTTCCATTGATGTCATGTCGAAACCTCCTTATTCCGTGCAACCGGGGTAAATGGTGCATTGCCGGCCGTCTGGCATCTGGAAAGTGCTGAAGTCGGTGTAATTGCCGTTGCAATAACCTCGTTGATCCTCAAGCCCTCTGCCCATGCAACGCTTCCAGCCATTCGGAACCTTCACCCACGTATCTCCCCAGCCGGGTTTCTCCTCGTCGGCCAATTTGATGTGCATCTTCACGGTCTTACCCGGCAGTTGGTCCGGGGTATAAGCTGCGGAAGGTTTGCCTCGTCGCAGCTCCCCCTGGGCACCGATCGTTTTGCAGTCGAGGAGTTTTCTGAGGATTCGGGGCTTACCCGACGTGCGAAATAACTGTTGGCATTCACCTGAGAAGGTACTTTCGCCCGTTTTGTTAAAGACGCTTTTGTACTGATCTTCCACTTCATTCCGAATAAACACGCTGGCGATATCCACACCGTAATCACCCCGGGCTTTACCGTAAGTTGCGTAGATTTTCAGCTCGATGCGGCTGATGACCAGCGGGCAACCGCTGACTGTTCTGTGCAGGGCTATTTCATTGCTGGGCTGGTAGATTCCACGCCATTTCATGTTGTATTCCACTTCAGTATTTCGCCCGCCCGGCACGGTGCAGGTTTCGCCTTTGACGGGCACATACACAGCAATGGCCTGATACGTGAAGTCGGGCGGCATATCGGCGGTGAAGGTGAAAGTGTTGGGCTGACTGCTCGCACAGCCTGAGATGCCAACGAAGCAGCAGCCCAATGCAGCGCTTTTAAGCAAGGGATAAGACTTAGTCATTGGGTAATGTCCTTATTCAGTGCAACCGGGATAGATGGTGCATTGCCGGCCGTCGGGCAGCTGGAAAGTGCTGAAGTCGGTGTAGTTGCCGTTGCAATAACCTCGTTGATCCTCAAGTCCTCTACCCATGCAACGCTTCCAGCCATTCGGAACCTTCACCCACGTATCTCCCCAGCCGGGTTTCTCCTCGTCGGCCAATTTGATGTGCATTTTCACGGTCTTACCCGGCAGTTGGTCCGGGGTATAAGCTGCGGAAGGCTTGCCTCGTCGCAGCTCGCCCTGAGCATCGGTAGCCTTGCAATCGAGGAGTTTCACGATGCGTCGTTTTGGCCCCACCGTTCGGAAAAGCTGTTGGCATTCACCGTAAAAGGTACTTTCACCCGCTTCGTTGAAAACGTTTCTGTACTGACCTTCCACCTCATTCCGAATGAACACCCTGGCGCTGTCGGCGCCAAAATCTCCCCGATCCTTACCGTAAGTCGCGTAGATTTTCAGTTCGATGCGATTGATCACCAACGGACAGCCGCTACGGGTTCTGCGAATCGTTATTTCAGCATCAGGTTTGTATTCCGTTCGCCACTCGCCGTTGAACACGGGTGCCAAGTTGGCCTTTTTTTCAACGGTGCAGGTTTCGCCCTTGGCAGGCATGTAATAAACCACTGCAACGTATGCAAAGTCGGGCGGCATATCGGCGGTGAAGGTGAAGGTATTCGGCTGACTGTGGCTGCTCGCACAGCCTGCGGTTAACGCGAGGCCAAAACCCAGACTTGCTGTGCGAATCAGGCATTTCATAGGGCGGCTTCTCCTTGCCAAAATGCTGTTGTTTGCGACACCCGCTCGAAATGCTCACTCGGCGTTTCACCGGCCCGAACCTGCCAGTGCGGCGCCAACGTGTAGCCCTGCGCCTGCAGGCTCTGGGTCAGCAAAAACTCCAGTTGCTCCGGCGCCAGCCAACCCCACGTTTGCGCCTGCGCCAGTCTGTTGCGCAGCCACGTATCAGGATCATGGTGTTCGGCAAGTTTGGCGTAAGCCTGGACATGCTCCGCCAGCAGATAGCGATGAGCATTGCTGCGGCGAATTTCATCCGTCTGTTGGTTGGGCGCTGGCACTTGATGCCACAGCGGCTGATCTGGCACTGGGTAGCTGCCGGGGGCGGGATTGTTCGTGCCTTGCCAGTGTGTGCCTTGCCAGTAACACACGCTGATCGCTGGCCCGAGGTAGGCCGGCCAGGCGTCCTCAGGCAGGTGCGCGAGGGCGCGGCTCAATACCCGATTATCGTGAAAGCGGTACAGCGCCTGATGTGGGCGGGCACCGATGATCAGGCGTTCGTGCCAATGTTTGACCAGCCTGCTCAAATCGCCTTTTTGAAGGCTGGCAAACCAGCCCCAGTTGCGTTGCGGATTCTTCAGCAGTTCACTGATGCGGCTGTCGTCAGGCTGATCGAAAGTGAAGATGAATGGCCCGGCATCCGCCAGATCAGCCACCAACGTTTCACCGTAAACACTCAGGTATTGGTCGAATTGGCTGGTTTTTAAAAGGGATTGGCGCAGGTCGCGCTCGTTCTGTGAGTCCAGAACGACGCACAAGGCAAAACCTGAACGTTGCTGTTCTCTCATCCATTGGCGGGGTAGCGAGTCAGTCATGCGGCGGCTCCCCGGGGCAGGCAAATACCCGCACGACAGGCCTCGCAGATGGGGCAGAAGTCCGATCCCATAACGCTGCTGGCGGCCATCAATTCGTTCTGGCTGGGCGCAATCATGGGCGGCCGTTCTGCTGGCATCGCCAAGGCGTCATTGGCCCCCGGCATTGACAATGCGGCAGCGGAACCCGCCACCGGGGCACCCCCGATCTGGATTTCGCTGCTGCTGAAAATGCCCGCATGGCCGATCACAATGTGCTGCCCACCGGCCTTGAGGCTGATGCTCGCGCCAGCATCCAGCGTCAGGTGCGCCCCAGCCTTGATGTGCACTTGCTGGCCAGCCTCCACCACCAGCGTTTGGTCGACTCGGGTCTGGCTGTTGCTCGCGACATGCAGATAGTCATTGGCCTTGAGTTGCACTTTGCGGTCGGCGGTGATGGTTCGGTGTTCTTCGGCTCCCAGCACGGTGATGCTGTTGCCCTTGATGGTTTCCCGGCGTTCGTTGCCGACTTCAAGTCGACTGTCGTTTTCGACCTTGTGCTCCATGTCGCGTTGGGCACGCAGGTAGATCAACTCCTGCCCGGCGCGATCTTCCAGGTGCAATTCGTTGAATCCGCCGCTATCGGGTGAACTGCGTGAGCGAAACACACTTCGGGTTTTGTGCGCGGGCAGTTCGTAGGGCACCGGGTTGGCGCTGTTGGCCAGACAGCCACTGATCACCGGTTGATCAGGATCGCCTTCCAGGAAGCTGACCAGCACCTCCATGCCCACTCTCGGAATAGTGACGCTGCCATGGGCGTTGCCGGTCCAATTGGACGACACCCGCAACCAGCAACTGCTTTTGTCGTCGTTACGACCTTCTCTGTCCCAAAAAAACTGAGCCTTGACCCTGCCGAAGGGGTCGCAGTGGATTTCCTCGCCTTTGGGACCGGTGACCATGGCGGTCTGGCTACCCAGTATTCGCGGCTTTTGGTAATGGTGTGGCGGTCGGTAGAAAACGTCCCAAGGCGTCGCGACAAATTGATTTCGATAACCTTGAACAAAGTCATGTTCTTGCGCGGAGCCTGCGCTGGTGATGCTCTCTTCCAGCACTTGCGGCTGCTTACATTCGTGGCGCACTTCTGTCAGCAACCAAAGCGCATTCCACTGCGTGCGTGAATGCTCGGACATCTCCATAAAATGCCCGGATACCAAGGTTTGCTGATCGCTTTTGCCTTCAGCCTGCCGATAGTCGGCACGATGGCGCTCCAGTGCCCGTTTGGTTAAAAACTTGCCGCGCTCACGCAGGGTGAAGCGGCCGGGGTAGTCGTAATCTTCCAGGTCAGGCTGCGTGAGATCGGTGCCAGGTTCGTAGTTGGACTCCAGAAGAATTCGGGATTTTTCGAAGTCGTAGTCACGGCGAGTGGTGCGACTGGTGCGCGCTTCGACTCGCAGGTCGAATCGTTTGATCACGGGTCCCTCGGCAACCATGCCGCTGTTTTGTTTGTAGGGTGTTGGCCGGTCAAGCCTGGGGAATACGGTTTGGTCGTCCCCAAATACCATCAGGTGTTTTTCGCGACTGTGCCGAAAGTGGTAATGAATGCCTTCTTCTTGGCAGAGCCTTTGGACGAAGTGCAGATCTGATTCGTCGTACTGCACGCAGTACTCGCGATCCGGATAAATGGCACCCAACTGAAACAGATGAAGGTCGCGGTGGATGCCGTGTTCTTCCAGCACCTGCGCAATGATTTGCGGGACGGTCAGCTGTTGAAAAATACGTTGGTTGATGCGGTGGCCCAAATAAGCCACCCGAGGAACAAGCGTGAGGTTGTAACGCGTCAGACGTTTGCCAGCGTCGCCTTGCGCAACGCGATGGATTTGCCCATGGATGCCATTGCGACCGTCGCTGAATGCCAGAAACGCTTGTTTGTGCAGCAGGCTTTCAAGATCGAGATTCGGCCTCTCGCTGACCAGCACCAGGTCAAAGGCATAGGGTGTGCTGATCGCTTCCTGACCAGTGAACTCCAGGACTTGAAGGTCGTGCTCCAGACTATCAATGGTCAGATTGAAACGTGCGAGAGGGCTGGGGCTAGGCATCCTTTGTTCCTTCGACGGTCGCTGAGGGAATTTGTATCTGAATGCGTGAAGGCAGATACAAGTGCCGAAAGCTAACAAACGTGCCGAAGAAAAAATGTAGGAGGGGTCCTATGGGGTTGAAGGAAAGGACCTTGATTGTTCGTGTGGTTCGGTTGCCTCTTCACTGACGCTATTGCGAGGCTCGGATTCTTGGCATGTATGCGGCTCAAATACGTCAGACAAATCGCCAATTATTTTTGTGTAGTAAACATCTGGCGTTGTTCTCGTTTAAGACCTATTGGCTTTACGCCTCGCGACCTACAAATCCTTGCGTCGTTGCCTACGGCTACGCCAGAATCCGCCGGCTTGTGCGCCCAGGGCTGGCTGCGTAACTTGATCGGGTCACTGATTCCCAGTGATCGGGTTTAGCAGCCCGGCTTCGTTTCATTCCGGTCGTACAAGTCTCATCCGGTCAGGCATTTGCCTGCGCTTGATGGTGGCTGTGCGCATGGCACCTTCGGGTGCGCCGGGTTTCGGAGTGACCGGTCTGCTAACTTGCGCACAGCCGCCACCCTATCGTTTAGCAGCGGGATGGTGCGGCCTCATAGAGGTACACTCCGATGTTCAAAGTAACGCCAAACCCGCCGGTCACAGATCCGGCATCCCCCTACGAATCGCCCGATTCAAAGAAATTCCATGAAGCCGCCGAGCGCGCCCTCGACCACTATCTCTGCCCACCGGCCGCCGCCATCATGGCCACGGCCTACACACCCAGCACGCTGTACATGGCGCACCCCGAGGCTGACTCCGAATCCCTGCTGGCCGACGCCAGTGAAACGCTCGGTTCCGCCACCGTCATGCTCAACAACCACGCGGCAATGGTTGAAGGCTCGAACCGCAAAACCCTGCAAGGCATCGCGCAGGTGGTGATGCTGGCAGAGCTGGCGGTTAATCGGGTGCTGGATAGGTTAGTGCCCACGGAGTGATTAAGGTGCTGGCGGCGCATGCGCATGTGCCGCCAGCGCATTGGTTGGGAAATACGCTATTGAGGCGTGATTGACCAGCGATTGAAAAAGTGGGGTCTGAAATAAGCCTGACCGTTGCCGAACGCACGGTGCTTGTTGAAAACATACAATCGCCCGTTTGGGATGAAGATGGGCGTGGTGCGAATTCGGCGAGATGTCCGTTAAACATCAAAAGATCGCTGCCTGCCAGGCTGCGATCTTTTGCTTTCAGACGCTCAGGAGCGGCACTCGACCAGCCCTTTCACCTGCCCGTCAGGCGTCTGGTTTTCATCGCACAACCACCGCTCAAACCCGGCCGCAATCGCCGGCCACTCACCATCGAGAATCGAATACCACGCAGTGTCGCGGTTCTCGCCCTTGACCACCATGTGCTGGCGAAACACGCCTTCGAAGCTGAAACCCAAGCGCTCGGCGGCGTATTTGGAGCGGGCGTTGCCGTTGTTGCACTTCCATTCGAGGCGACGGTAGCCCAGCTCAAAGGAGTATTTGGCCAACAAGTAAACCGCCTCGGTGCTTTTCGGCGTGCGCTGCATCGGTGCACCGAAGGTGACGTGGCCGATTTCGATGCGGCCCTGGGCCGGGACAATCGACATCAGGCTGAGGATGCCTTGCACCTGACCTGTGGCGCGGTCGATGACGCTGAAGAAATACGGATCGCTGCTGGCCGCGTGGTTGCTCAGCCAGGCATTGAACACGCTGCGCTCAGGGAATGGGCCGTAAGGCAGATAGTTCCACAGTTTCGGGTCGGCGCCGGGGCCTTCAAGGGCGTTGAACAGCTCGTCGGCGTGACGGGCCGGGTCGAGTCTTTCCAGGCGAATGAAGCGGCCTTCGATCAGTGTGGTCGTGGGGGCGGGGACACCTTTCCAGTCGGCCAGTGAAGCAGTCATGTGTGTCTCTCCTTAAAGGGCTTTGCGAAACTGGATGAAGCCTGGGCGTTCGGCGATGCGCTCGTAGAGCTGGATCGCGGTGGCGTTGGTTTCGTGGGTCAGCCAATGCACTTTGGCGCAACCGTCAGCCTTGGCCGTGGCGTAGACGTGTTCGATCAGCAGGCGACCGACGCCGGTGCCGCGGGTTTCAGGCGCCACCAGCAAGTCTTGCAGGTAGCAGGCGTTTTCGATGCTCCAGTTCGAGCGATGGTAGATGTAGTGCACCATGCCCACGGCTTTGCCATCGGCCCAGGCGAGGGCGGCGTGGGTTGGCTCGCTGGGGTCGAGCAGGCGCTGCCAAGTGCTATGGGTTACGGCCTCGAGCAGCTCGGTGTTGTAGAAACGCAGGTAGGTCTGCCACAGCGGCAGCCAGGCGGCGTGATCATTGGCGGTGACTGGGCGGATCTCGATCTGACTCATGGTGAATTCCTTAACGCATCAAGTGGGCGAGGGTTTGATCATTGATGTCGGGGCTGGCGGCCAGGCCTTCGCGCACGCCGGCAATGTCGGCGGGGCTGCGGTTCTGGCTGAGCTTGCGCTTGCCTTCCAGTCGGTCGATGGGAATGGCAAAACCGACGATGGCCTTGAGCATGCCGTCGATGTAATCGGCGGGGGCGTCGTCAACCTTCCACGGTTGTGCGCGGCCCGCTTCATGGCGGTCGGTGAGGGTGCTGACGATGTCGAGCAGCCGTCCGCCGTCGCTGAAGGTTTCGGCGTGGCCGTAGGCGTGCACCGCGATGTAGTTCCAGGTTGGCACGACTTTGCCGTGCTCGGCCTTGCTCGGGTAAAAGCCCGGGCTGACGTAGGCGTCCGGGCCGGCAAAGATCAGCATCGCTTGAGCCCCGTCGCGCAAGTCTTTCCACTGTGCATTGGCCTTGGCCAGATGCCCGTAGAGCGTGCCGTTCTCGCCTTGCTCGCAATGCAGCAACACCGGCACATGGCTGGCTTGCAGACCGTTTTCGCCGTGGGTCACCAGAATGGCGAGGCGGGTGGCGAGGATCAGTTCGTGGAGTTGCGACAACTCGTCGATGGCAAAGGCGCGGGGCGTGTACATGGAGAAATTTTCCTTGGCGAATGCCTGCATCCTAGGCAGGCTATTGGTCTGTTGTAAGAGCCATTGACGACCCATTTCATAGGTCCATTGCCATGCCTGAATCGCCCACGTTGTCCATGCCCTTCAATCCGGCGGGTATCGAGCTCGACCGTCGCTTGGGCTTGACCCGCCAGCTCTATCAGGCGCTGCGTTTGCGTGTGCTGGACGGGCGCCTGTGCGGCGGCACACGCCTGCCGGCCAGCCGTGATCTGGCGGCGGCGCTGGGCATTTCCCGTAACAGTGTGGTGCGCGCCTACGATCAGCTATACGCCGAAGGCTTTATCGAGGGGCGAGTCGGTGATGGCACCTACGTCGCGCAATTACCCCAAGCCGCGTTATCGGCGGAAAAACTATCCACAAAAGTATCCACAGGGTTTTCAACAGGCTTACCCACAGACTTATCCACAAATTGGCTGGATTTACCTGTTGATCCGTCCAGTAAAGTTATCCACAGCGATCCGCTGTGCCGGGTCAGAAACAATCATTTACCCAAACCTCCCAGTGGTCCGCCCCGCGCATTTCGAGTGGGCGTTCCAGCCTTCGATCTGTTCCCCTTTGACGTGTGGGCCAAGCTCAACGCGGCTTTTTGGCGCAAACCCGATCTTCAGCAACTGTGCTACGGCGACCCGGCTGGCGATGCGCGTTTGCGCGGTCTGATTGCCGCTTATTTGCGCAGTTCGCGTGGCATGCAGTGTTCGGCTGAACAAATTGTGATCACCAGCGGCGCACAGCAAGGCATCAGTCTTTGTGCACAGCTACTGGTGGCGCCGGGTGATGGCGTCGGTATCGAAAATCCGGGTTACCGAGCGGCCGGCCATGCGTTCGCGGTGGCGGGTGGCCGTTTACACGGTATCGCCGTGGATGAAGAGGGCATGGATTGCTCGGCGCTGTCGGCAGCCAGTGACTGTCGCGTGGCTTATGTGACGCCGTCGCATCAATACCCGACGGGTGTGGTGATGAGCCTGGCGCGACGGCTTGAGTTGCTGGCCTGGGCCGAACGCACCCAGGGCTGGATCATCGAGGATGACTACGACGGTGAGTACCGCTACACCGGCGCGCCATTGGCACCGTTGGCAGCGCTCGATCGACAGGGGCGAGTGCTGTATGTCGGCACCTTCGGCAAAGTCGCGTTCCCGGCGTTGCGACTGGGCTATCTGGTGCTGCCACCGGGGCTGGTGGACGCGTTCTCGCAACGCCGGGCAGTGGACGTCCGGCATTCCGAGGTGAGTACGCAAATGGTGATGGCCGAGTTCATGGCCGCCGGGCATTTCCAGCGCCATATCCGGCGTATGCGTCGGGCAGCACTCAACCGTCGCAATGCATTGCTGGACGGCTGGCCGACGGCAATCGCCGGTGTGGGCAAGCTGCCGGCGGTGTCTGCCGGGCTGCACCTGACGGTGGCCGTGAACAGCATCGAGCGCGAGCAGCAATTGGTTGAACAAGCCGCCCGCGTGGATGTGGAAATCAACGGCTTGAGCCATTACTGGCTGCCCGATTCCCTGACTTCAGCCGATCAGCGCGCCGGACTGGTGCTGGGCTTTGCCGCCGTGCCGGAGCCTGGGATCAGAGCCGCACTCATGCGTCTGCGACAGGCGTGGCAGGTTTGAAAAACAGGGTTTGCGCCAATGTACTGCCGATCTGGCTGCGATAGATTTCGATCAGTTGCTGGTTACTTTTGTTGCGCAGGTCAAGCTTGCCGCCCAGGCGCCGTTGCTGGAGGGTTTTCATGTGCCCGGCGGTGAACGAAGCGGACGCGTCGCTGGCATTTTTATAGTGAAAGTGCGCATACCACAGCACTTTTGCGGTTTTGGCGTCGCTCACTTCATATTCGTCGAGGAAGTCCTTGTCCTGCCCCTTGAGGCTGCGCCGGGTGACCGTTTGCGTTATCTGCACCTCTAGCTTGTTTTTGAGCCACTCCACTCGGGCTGCCGTCGGAGGTTGTTGTTTGATGATCCTGATGCGGGCACTGGTGCCTTTTTCGTAGAGTGCGGTTGCCGCATTGCTCAGTGCATGACCGAGAGCGGCCGTCGGATGCTTCGGATCGACGGTCAGATTGGCGGCCGTCATTGCCTCATCAAGCGCTTCGCCGGCTTTGCGCAAGCGCTCGGCTTCCTCATGGTAGATCTCCTCAATCTCGACCGGGATACGTTGACCTCGTTTGATGCGCGCCTCGGTGCGCCGGTGGAACGCCGCCAGGCCATCGAGTAATGCTTTTGCGTGTTCGACCGCTTTTTTGATGTTCGGTCTGGCCTTGGCAGGTTGGGTTTTGGTGATGCCGTGTTCGACCCATTCACCGGGCGATTTTTCGTGAAACGTGGCAATAACGCCGGTCAGTTCTCCGCGCACCTCGACCAGTTCGGTGTCTAGGCCATCCGTGCTTTTTTTCCGTTCCCCAACGAGCGTGCCCTTGAATCTGGTGCTGATGATCTTGCGACTCGACGTCGGTTTCGCTGGGCCTGGCAACGGCTCCAGCAGATGTTTATTGCGCAGCAGGTCAGCCAGACGCACGTCTGTGTGTGCTTTGAATTCGATGACCCGAGTCCGTACATGCCCCAGCCGAGTGGTCTGGAGTTGATCGGGAAACTCCGCGACTAGGTCGGCAAAACGTTGGTCCACCGCGGCAAACTGCTCGGAAACGTTGCTCAGGGCTTCGATTCGATCGCGCAAGTTGCTCAGGCTCTCATCGGCGGTCAGATTCATCGAGCTCTGAATATTCAGCGCAGCATCCTCGATGAGCGTTTCCAGTGCCTGTTGCGCGTCTGCCCGAGTCGCGGTCTCGCCGGGCTTGACGCAGATCTCTTGCCCAAGACTGATCTGCAACAGCTTGAGGTCATTGAGGTCGTAGCTCGGGAGTGCCTTTCGATAAGTTGAAACGGTCTCTACGGCTTCTTTGCCGAGCAGTTCGAGTTCTGCGAACCGGGCATGGGCAGCCTCGATCTTTTCGATGATGCCTTGGGTTTGATCGGTGATGTTTTCACAGGACTGGATAAACTTTTGCGGTTCGACATGGGTGTGGTCAGCGATCATCGAGATGGTCGCGTTCACATTGGTCTGAAAATCGGTGTTGTGCTGGCTGAGCCATTCCTGCCCCAGAAACAACAGCATCTGCAGGCGTTCGATCATGACTGTCCGATAGTTGGGCACTGTCTGTTTGCGGTTCAGTGACTTGATTTTCTCGACGTTTGCCGCGTACGCCTTGTCGAGCGAGTCGAGGGTGTCCAGGTACTTTTTGCCAACGGCTTCGTCCACGGTCGACGATGTATCGTGCATTGCGTTATGGGCCGCGTCGAGTTGACTCTGCTTGTCTGCCATCGTGTTGTCGAAAGCTTCGATTTCGGCAATCAGTGCCTGTACTTTTCTGAGGTTCTTGCCTCTTTCCTGTTCGCGCCCACTGCGCAGTCCACCGCCACGCAGGCGCAATCTCAGGTCGATGATCCATTGACCGCCGGCGGTGCGGGTCAGCAACGGCCCCGCGAGGGTGGGGTGCCGGCGCGAGTCGATGATCTGTACGTCCTGGTTTTCGTTGATCAGTACTTCGAACCAGCGGTCGCCGACCGATGCGTACCATTTCTTCTGTTTTGCGTAGAGGTGGCGATGCACGCCTTCGTTGGCTTCGGCGCCGAGTTCTTTGGGTTTGTCGATCTTGAAACTGTCGAGCAGCGCTGCAAGTGCGACGGGGGAGCGCTTCAGTGCGGTCACCGTATTGAGCGACATGTCATGAGCGATAGGCAGTTCGGTGCCGGCCACGTCCGGCAAACGCAGCGGTTTGATGGTTTCGGGGGCGGGCGTTACGGGGCGTGTTTCTTCCGGCGTCGTCGCAATTGATTCATGCATCGGCTTGTTCCCCACCGCTGCACGATGGGCCAGTACCATGCCCAAGGCGAGGAGAATGTCGGCGATTGCTGTCCAGGCAGTCTTGTCGGTCTGTTCATTTTCGACATCGCTGATTTCCTGCAAATCGTCCATGATCTGCCAGATCCACGCTGCCGTGCCGGCACTGCGACCGAGGAATGGCAACGCTGCGTTGAACACCATCCAACCGCCGCGTTTAAGTGTCGCCCAGCGTGCCTCCGCATCCGATACCGATTGCCGTTCGGCTTGTGTGATGACGGCCTGGACGTTGCTCTCATACAGTGTTCCCCGCACATCGCTCTCAATCGCAGCGGTCCCCAATGCAACAGGCCCTGACATGTCGAACGCGGTGGTCGGGTTCACCAGCAGTTGCGGGATCGTCCACACCGAGGGCAGCCTGGCGGTGAATACGAACTGGCTGTAATTGAAGCGCACATCGTCCGGCAACCAGGCGAGTACCGACTCGCGAAGCTGTCGCGAATGCTCGATGGCGTAGAGCAGGTTGGCGTGGCCTGGATACTGGATCAGCGCCATTTCGAACAGCGGTCGATAGAGTACGCAGGGGCCTTTTTCCACTTCCCTCGGACCGATGACAAACATGTTGTTGACGACATCCGTGCGTGAACTGCTGCGGTGGGCGATGAACGACAAAGGCCGAATGACAATCTCCTCGCCATCGATGTGCCGCTGCTCTGCGGTGTTGCCCAGTGCTGCGGCGACATATCGGTACCCTTTTTCATCCATGCCTGCTTTGCCCTGGATCTTGTGTTGCAGCGCCAGGAGCGGCAGTTCTATGGGTAACTGGCTGGTGTAGAGCGCTTGCAGTTCGGACGCTTGCCGAGTGTCGTCAATCAGCAATTTTTGCAGGTACTGCGGGTAGGTCTTGCCGATGTCGACGGTACTCACCAGTTTTTCAAGGTAGGTCACGGTCAGCCAGTCTGGTAACGCGTGGTCGCCGTTGTAGTGCACGGTTTTATTGCCCAGGGGCTGGCCCGCCAGGTTTTGCAGGGCCAGTTCACTGAGCGAAAGCGTCTGAGTCTGAATATTGCCCGGCAATACGAACGTGCCCCATACCACCAGGCTGGTGATGGTGATCTGGAGGTCATCGATCTCGATCTTGTCCGCTGTCGGATGCTCCTTGAGCATCTGCTGCTTCAGGGCCTGGCGGGTGAATTTTTGCAGGCTGACCACTTCGCTCTGAAACGTTTTTCCCTGGTTGGAATGCTGCACCGTCGTCAGATCCAGCAGGTGTCGGCTGTAACGGGTTTGATCGGCGGGAAGGGCATTGTCCAGCCAGGCGGGCAGTAGCGGCCCCAGACGATCTATATGCGGTTTGAGACGCGGTGTGGCCCGGGTGGTGGTCGCTGAGCCCTGGCGAGGGAAGAGGTTGTCGAGGGTCGAGTCTTGAAAAAAATTGATCTTGCCCAAGGCTTCGGCCTCCAGGGCGATCAGTGTGCAGGCCTGATGATCGAAGAAATGGCCCTGCGGCTCGACCAGTCGCCACTTCAGGCCAGCACTGGAAACGCTCTGCCAGAACTGCGGCAGGGCTTCGCCGAATGCATCCAGCGAGTCGAAGCACTGAAAACCGTGGACCACCGAGTGGGTAAGAACCACTGTGCGCTTTTCGACAGTTCCGATCAGCACGGCACAATCAAGCAGGGTCAAGTGTTCCGGGTGTTTTGCGTCGTCCCGGTCGAGGTCTATCAGGCAGGCGCGAGTCTTGTAGGCGTCGTTGAGACGTTGTTGTTTGTCCGGGTTTTGGTAGACGGCGTGGGCAATGGCACGCTGGTCGGCATCCCAGCCAAGGCTGGCGTCGACGTTCCACAGATTACGCAAGGCATCGGACATTTTTTGCCAGCGCGGCTGTCCCGGATACGTGAATTCATCCCAGTAGTCGACGTGTTGTTCCTTGAAGGCGATGAACAGCAAAGGCGCCAGTTCGTTGAGCAGCAAACCGATGGCGTCGATCTTGACCGGCAACTGGACAGCCGTCTGGATATCGGGCTGCAAGGTCAGAAAGTGTTCACCATCGAGGTAGGTCTCCGCCGTGCCGGACAGGCCCAAGCGTACCAACGCATCAGTCAGCGATTCGATCTGAGGGCGGCCGGGAATGACTTTGTCGTTCTGAATGATCCAGGTCGGTTTCACGACCATCGCCAGTTGCGGGTCGATATTGAGGTCCGGGTACAGCGTCTTGAGTGCCGGACGCAATGTCTTTGTGGCGACTTCTCGCACTGAGGGGCCGGTCACCAGTTGGGTGACTACATCAACGGCACTGGCTGAAGAATGTTCGGACATGGGCAACACCTGCTCTGATTGGGGGGCACGCTTAAGGGCGTCGAATCAGGGCAAGGTAGAGGCCGCGTTTCAGCGGCGTGCGGTACATACATCTCGCAGACAAAAAAAGACCCGCCAAAGCGGGTCTTGCCGTGCCAATCCGTTTCAGGCGCTTTTTATCGTTCAAACCCTTCAAGCACGTTCACCGCGTTGATGCCGATTTCCTCCACTGCGTAACCGCCCTCCATGACAAACAGCGTTGGTTTGCCGAGGGCGGCAATACGCTTGCCCATCGCCACGTAGTCGGGGCTATCGAGTTTGAATTGCGAGATCGGATCGTCCTTGAATGTGTCGACACCGAGCGACACCACGATGATGTCGGCGCCGTAGCGGTCGATCTCGTTGCAGGCCTGTTCCAGCGCAGCGCTCCACATGTCCCAGCCTGAACCGGCGGGCAGCGGGTAGTTGAAGTTGAAACCCTCACCGGGGCCTTCGCCGCGTTCATCATCGTAGCCGAGGAAAAACGGAAACTCCGCTTCCGGGTGGCCGTGGATCGAGGTGAACAGTACGTCGCTGCGCTCGTAGAAAATCGACTGGGTGCCGTTGCCGTGGTGATAGTCGACGTCGAGGATCGCGACTTTTTCGTGGCCCTGATCGAGGAACGCCTGCGCGGCGATGGCGGCGTTGTTGAGGTAGCAATAACCGCCCATCAAGTCGCTGGCGGCGTGGTGTCCCGGTGGGCGGCACAGGGCAAAGGCACCGCGCGCCCCCCCCTGAATCGCCGCTTGCGCGGTCAGTGCCACTTGCGCTGCGCTATAGGCGGCCTGCCAGGTGCCGGCGGTGATCGGCGCGCCGCCGTCGAAGCTGTAATAGCCGAGTTGGCCGTGCAGGCTGGTCGGTTTGATTGCGCGCAATGTGCGGGCAGGCCAGGTGTAGGGCAGCAGATCGCCGTCGGTGTTGAACTCGGTCCAGCGCGCCCACGCACCCTTGAAAAACTCGAGGTAATCGCGGCTGTGGATGCGTGCGATGGGTTCAAGGCCGAAATCCTGGGGGGCTCGGACCGGGCCCAGGTGTTGGTTCTGCACGCGTTGCAGCACGTGGTCGGCGCGCGAGGGCATCTCGAAGCAAGGCTTGAGCTGGCCATCGATCAGTTCGCAGCGGCCATGGTGCAGGTGGTGATCGTCCGAGTAGATCGTCAGCATTTGTTGTTCTCCGCAGGGCTGGTTCGGTGGCCTCAAGTGTTGCGGCGTACAACGATTCGGAGAACGGCAGGAAAGGCCAAAAGGGGATTGATATGGCCAAAAATCATGACCGCAATTGGCCCCTCAAGCCTGCATCAGAAAAATGCGATCCCACAGAGATTTGTGTTCAAGCGGTTGGGACGAGGTTGTCCAGCACACGGTTGCTCGCCGGTTCACTGAGCATGGCGAAAAACCTGTGGGAGCGGGCTTGCTCGCGAAGGCGGGGTGTCAGTTTATGCATCAGGTGACTGACACGGCCTCTTCGCGAGCAAGCCTGCACACTGGAATCTCAGTGCGGCCTGAACTGACTCGGCGCCACGCCGCTCCAGCGGACGAACGCATGGCGGAAACTCGCGGTCTCGCTGAAACCCAGGTGTTCAGCGATGCGGTAGATCGGCAGTTGATCTTCACAGAGCATTTGTTTGGCTCGTTCGAAACGCAATTCGTCGAGCAGCTCCTGGTAGCTGCTGCCCATGTCTTTGAGGTGCCGACGCAAGGTGCGCGGTGAGCACTTCATTTGCTGCGCCAGCCCCTCAAGCCCAGGCGCGGCGTTCAACTGGGCGCTGAGCAATTGGCGAATTCTTCCCAGCCATGCCTGACGCCCTGTGAACTCGAGATTCTGTTTGCGGCAGCGTTCGGCCATGGCCTGATGAGTAATGCTGTCGGCCAGGGGTAACGGTTGATCGAGCCAGTGCTTTTCGAACGCAAAGGCGTTGTCCTTGGCGGCGAAGTGCAACGGGCTGGCGAAATGCTCGGCGTAGCTGTCACGGTAATCCGGCGCCGCGTGTTCAAAGCGTGTGGCGAGCAGCGGTAGCGGATGACCGAGCAAGTCGTCACAGATGACTTTCAGTGACACCAGACAGAATTCGGCATTGAACGCGGCCATCGCCGGACTCTCGCGATAATCGGCCGCAACGAACCAGACGCGCTCGCCGTCGTCCTCAAGGTTCAGCTCGAAAAGTGTTCCCAGCAACGCCGGATAACGGATCGCCAAATGCAAAGCGTCACCGAAGGTGGCACAGGTCAGGAGTGCGTAACCAAGCATGCCGTAGCAGGAAACGTGCATGCGCCGGCCCAGTTCCAGGCCGATGTCGTGCTTGAGTGCGACCGCGTTGGCGCAGACCTGCATCTCCTGATTGGTGGTGATGCGCGTATCGGCTCGGCTCAGATCCGCCGCACTGATGCCGCTGCCGGCCAGCAGCGCCTGGCTCGACAGGCCTTCGGCGTTGAAGGTGTTGAGTATCAGGGAGACGGCGTTGAGGGTGGTGAGGTGGGAGTGGAGCATCAGTGTCTTCCAGCCAGGGGATGCTGGAAAAGAGAGCAAGTTGTGTGCCGCGACGCTTGTGGTGTCAGTCCGGTCCAGCCCTCACCCTCTGGGAGAGGGTGAGGGGCGGTCCAACGCCATGCTCAGACCAGCTCACCACACAGGTCGAGTTCGACCAGTCGGCGGACTTCAGCGGTTTCCAGGCCTGCACCGAGCAATCCGTTCAACTTGCCGAACGCGGCCTCACGGGTCATGCCGCCACCGGACAACACACCAACGCCCCGCAAGCGACTGCCCGCCTCGTAAACGTCCAGTTCGACGCCGCCTTCATGGCACTGCGTGACCGCCACCACGACCACGCCGTTGTCCCGCGCGCGGGCGAGGCTGGCGAGGAACGCCGGATTGTCGCTCGGCCCGGTACCGCTGCCGTAGCACTCCAGCACCAAGCCCTGAATGCCGCTGTCGAGCAGGCCATCGAGGATTTGCGCACCGATGCCTGGGAACAGTGGCAACACGGCAACATTCGCCAGTTGTTTTGGCTGGTTGTAATTCAACGCCGCTGGAATCGAGGTGGCTTTCACGCCGCCGCCCTGACGCTCCAGACGCTTGAATGGATGACGGCCGAAGCTGCGCACTTTTGCGCAACGGGTCGGTGCCAGCCGTTCGCCGTGGAAGTACAAGTGCACACCCGGCGCCAGGCCTTGGCCGAGGGCAACCAGTGCGCCGCTGAGGTTTTCCCAGGCATCGCTGTCAGTAACGCCGGCCGGCAGCATCGAGCCGGTGAAGCACACGCGAGCGTGCAGGCCGAGCAACTGGAAGCTCATCGCCGCCGCGCTGTAAGCCAGAGTGTCGGTGCCGTGCAGGATCAGCACGCTGTCGCAGCCTTGCCCATCAACGGCGTCGACCACCGCTTCACGCAGTTGCTGCCAATAGGCCGGGGTCATGTTGGCGCTGTCGATCAGCGGCGACATCTCGCGAAAGCGCCACTGCGGCACGACCAGTTCAGGCTGGCTGTGCAGGTACTCGCGCATCCGCGCTTCGAAACCGGACGCCGGGGCCAGGCCATTGGCGCTGGCCTGCATGCCGATGGTGCCACCGGTGTACAACACCATGACGTGCTGGGCGGCAGGATAAGTCGAAGGGTTCATAGGATTCTCCGAAACGATGAGTTCCTTGTGGGAGCAGGCATTGCATCACAATAACTGACGGGCGCAGAGGATGCGCCCGTCATTCACCTATCAGCGTTGCGCTGCAGGGACGCCTTGCGGCTCGGCTTGCGTCTTGCCGGTAGCGGCAGACGGGTTGGCCGGCCAGGCTTTGCGGTCCAGGTCCAGATCCGGGAACTTGCTCGAATCGAATACCGGGGTCTTGATGCCGGCCGAACGCTGGTCATCGTAGTCCCGCAGGATGCGCATGCCGACCTTGAACAGCAGGAACAGCGCGATCAGGTTCACGAACGCCAGCAGGGTCATGGTGATGTCGGCGAAGGCGAACACGGTGCTGAGGTTCTCGATGGCACCCCAGAAGATCAACACCAGTACCAGCGCGCGGTAGCCGATCAGCGCCTTGCGGTTTTCACCGATCAGGAAGCGCAGATTGCTTTCGCCCAGGTAGTAGTTGTAGAGAATCGAGGTGAACACGAACAGCGCCAGGGCCACCGAGATGAACATCCGGCCCCAGTCACCGACCACGGCGGCCAGCGAGTTCTGGGTCAGGGCAATGCCGTCGCCTTCGAAGCCCGGGGTGTAGAAACCCGAGAGCAGGATCAGCAGCGCGGTGCAGGTGCAGATCACGAAGGTATCGAGGAACACGCTGAACGCTTGCACCACACCTTGTGCCACCGGGTGCTCGACCGACGCCACAGCCGCCACGTTCGGTGCACTGCCCAGACCGGCTTCGTTGGCGAACACACCACGCTTCACGCCCATCACGATCGCGGTGCCGATCAGGCCGCCGAAGGCCTGGTCGAGACCGAAGGCGCTCTTGACGATGGTCATCAGCATGGCGGGTACTTGGTCGATTTGCAGCACGATCACGTAGATGGTCACGCCGATGTAGATCAGGGTTTTCACCGGCACCAGCAGGTCAGCGACCTTGGCGATGCGTTTGATCCCACCGATGAACACCAGGCCCAGCAACACCGCCAGGCCGATGCCTGTGTAGGTGGTGTCGAAGCCGAAGGCATTGTTCAGCGAGTGGGTCACGGCGTGGGCTTGCAGGCCGTTGAAGGCGAAACCGAAGGTCACCAGCAACAGGAACGCCATGACCATACCCAGCCAGCGCTTCTGCAGACCGTGCTGGATGTAGTAGGACGGGCCGCCACGGTAGGTGCCATCGGAGTCGGTACGTTTGTAGAGCTGACCGAGCGAGCATTCAAAGAAGCTGCTGGACATGCCGACCAGGGCGGTGACCCACATCCAGAACACCGCACCCGGCCCACCCAGGGTCACGGCGATGCCGACACCCGCGATGTTGCCTGCACCGACGCGGCCGGCGAGGCTGAGCATCAGGGCCTGGAACGAGCTGAGTTGCCCGGCGCTGCTTTTCAGGCTGTCGCGGAACACCGCGAACATGTGGAAGAAGTGACGAAATTGAACGAAACGCGAGCGAATCGTGAAGTAGCTACCGAGCCCGACAATGAGCACGATCAGTACTTTCCCTGAGAGGAAGTCGTTGATGACTTCGAGCATGGATTTATCCTCGCTGTTTTTTGTGTAAGCAAATACTGGATGGTAGAAACATCGTGTTACACAGGCGTGCATACGGCACGACGGGTGAGGCGATGATTTCGTCCCGGATCCATTTCGCGGGTTTGTTATTAGTTCGGGTTTCGCATGGGTTATGGCCTCGTTACCGACGACCGCTCACGCGAAGAGGGGCGGCACTATACCTATCAGTGCGGCGCCCGTCTGCACGGTTGTGGTGCAAGCGACGAAACGAAGCTTTGAAACACCCGACGTTACCGGCGCCGGGCTTGTGCAGGGACTGCTGTCTGTGGGGGCGGGCTTGCTCGCGAATGCGGTGTGTCAGGTTCATTTTGGTCGACTGACACGACGCCTGCGCGAGCAAGCCCGCTCCCCCATGAAGCAACCCCCAGACATACGGGTCTCAGGGTCAGAGCGTTAAAAAAAAGGGCCTGGGGACTGATCCCCAGGCCCTCAAAAGGTGAGAGGTGTCTAGTCCCTCGACCTGGTGAGCGGTGCTACAAACAACATGTTGGTTCAGCCCTTCAGCGGAACCAGACGTGGAGCAATCATGTTTTCCGGGCGCAGGATGTCGGCGAGCATGGCTTCGTCGAGCAGACCTTCCTCGCGCACCAGTTCCAGCACGCCGCGGCCGCTTTCAAGGGCGATACGGGCAATGCGGGTGGCGTTTTTGTAGCCGATGTACGGGTTCAGTGCGGTGACCAGACCGATCGAGTGTTCGACCAGTTCGCGGCAGCGCGCTTCGTTGGCGGTGATGCCGACGATGCAGTGCTCGCGGAGCATGTCCATGGCGCGCTGCAGCAGGCGGATCGAGTCGAGGATCTTGAAAGCGATCAGCGGCTCCATCACGTTCAGTTGCAGTTGGCCGCCTTCGGCTGCCATGGTCAGCGCCAAGTCGTTACCGATGACCTGGAAAGCAACCTGGTTAACGGCTTCCGGAATCACCGGGTTGACCTTGCCGGGCATGATCGAACTGCCTGGCTGACGCGCCGGCAGGTTGATTTCATTGATGCCGGTACGCGGGCCGCTGGACAGCAGGCGCAGGTCGTTGCAGATCTTCGACAGCTTGACCGCGGTGCGCTTGAGCATGCCGGAGAACAGCACGAAGGCGCCCATGTCGGAGGTGGCTTCGATCAGGTCGGCGGCGGGCACCAGCGGTTGACCGCTGATCAGCGCCAGACGCTGGACAGCCAGGGCCTGATAGCGTGGGTCGGCGTTGATGCCGGTACCAATGGCGGTACCGCCCAGGTTCACTTCAGTCAGCAGTTCCGGGGCCAGCGTCTTCAGACGGGCCAGGTCTTCGCCCATGGTGGTGGCGAAGGCACGGAATTCCTGGCCGAGGGTCATCGGCACGGCGTCTTGCAGTTGGGTGCGGCCCATTTTCAGGACGTGGTTGAATTCTTCACCCTTGGCTGCGAATGCCTTGATCAGGCTGTCGAGGCTGGCCAGCAGCGAGTCGTGGCCCAGCAGCAGACCCAGACGGATCGCGGTCGGGTAGGCGTCGTTGGTCGACTGCGCCATGTTCACGTCATCGTTGGGGTGCAGGTACTGGTACTCGCCTTTCTGGTGACCCATTGCTTCGAGCGCAATGTTGGCGATCACTTCGTTGGCGTTCATGTTGGTGGAAGTGCCGGCGCCACCTTGAATCATGTCGACCACGAACTCTTCGTGGAAATCACCGCGGATCAATCGGGCACAGGCTTCGCTGATGGCAGCGTGCTTGGCTTCGCTCAGATGACCCAGTTCACGGTTGGCGTCAGCGGCGGCCTGTTTGACCATCGCCAGACCGACAACCAGTTTCGGGTAATGCGAAATCGGAACGCCCGAGAGGCGGAAGTTGTTCACCGCTCGCAGGGTCTGGATGCCGTAATACGCTTGAGCCGGTACTTCGAGGGCGCCAAGCAGGTCGTTTTCTGTGCGGAAAGATGCAGCGGAGGACATGATAGAAATCATCTCAATATGGACCCGGTCTGTGCCGGAACGCTGCGAATGCTAGGCTTGTGGGAAATTTTGGGCCAATGCTGTTCAGCACTGGCCTATGCACATTCGGCATAATGCCGGTGTGACGCCGCGTGCGCGGCAGACGTGTGACCTGTTTTGGTGCGTGTCCGGGAGGACGTGATGAATCTGGAAAGCAAATGGCTTGAGGACTTCAGTGCTCTGGCCGCCACCCGCAGCTTCTCGCAGGCCGCCGAGCGGCGCTTCGTGACCCAGCCGGCCTTCAGTCGACGGATCCGCAGCCTCGAGGCGGCGCTGGGGCTGACGTTGGTCAATCGCTCGCGCACGCCGGTCGAGCTGACAGCGGCGGGGCAGTTGTTTCTGGTGACCGCGCGTACCGTGGTTGAACAACTCGGCGAAGTGCTGCGCCATTTGCATCACCTGGAAGGCGGGCAGGGCGAGGTGATGCAGGTTGCTGCCGCTCACTCGCTGGCGTTGGGCTTCTTTCCGCGCTGGATCGCGCAGTTACGCAACGAAGGGCTGAACATTGCCACGCGGTTGGTGGCGACCAACGTCGGCGACGCTGTGCATGCGTTGCGTGAAGGGGGCTGCGATTTGATGCTGGCGTTCTACGACCCGGACGCGGCGATGCAGATGGACCCGGAAATCTTCCCGTCGCTGCATCTGGGCCAGACGGAGATGCTCCCGGTGTGCGCGGCGGATGCCGATGGCAAGCCGTTGTTCGATCTGGAAGGCGATGCCAGCGTACCGTTGCTCGCTTATAGCGCCGGGGCGTTTCTCGGGCGTTCGGTAAACGGCTTGTTGCGCCAGCGCCAACTACGTTTCACCACTATTTACGAAACGGCCATGGCCGACAGCCTGAAAAGCATGGCCCTGGAAGGTCTGGGAATCGCCTGGGTGCCGCAACTGAGCGTGCGGGCCGAATTGGCCCGGGGGGAACTCGTCGTTTGCGGCGGTGCGCAGTGGCATGTACCGCTGGAGATTCGCCTGTATCGCTGCGCACTGGTGCGCAAGGCCAATGTGCGGTTGCTCTGGCGCAAGCTCGAAGGCGGCGCTGCACAAGCGTCCTGACTCACCGCCGATCCAATGGTGGGAGGGGGATTTGTGGTGTTGCGGCGCTGACCTTCAAGTCAATAAAAACGGGCCTTTGCGTCATTTGACAGATGGTCGCCCAGGGGGCTGTTTATTGGCTTCTTTGCGGTATACTGCGCGGCCTTCGGCCGGTACGTCCGGTCATTTTTCCTACAACAAGCCACGCATTCTGCGTGGCTTGTTGTTTTTGACGCGCCTGCGGGCGCCCAGAGAGAAGAGGCGCGACGATGAGTGCACTGGTTGGCGTGATCATGGGCTCCAAGTCCGATTGGTCCACCCTTAGCCACACCGCCGATATGCTGGAAAAGCTCGGCATCCCGTACGAGGTCAAAGTGGTCTCTGCCCACCGCACCCCGGATTTGCTGTTCCAGTACGCCGAAGAGGCTGAAAGCCGCGGCATCGAGGTGATTATCGCCGGTGCCGGTGGCGCAGCTCACTTGCCAGGCATGTGTGCGGCCAAGACCCACCTGCCGGTACTGGGCGTTCCGGTGCAGTCGGCCATGCTCTCGGGCGTCGATTCGCTGCTGTCGATCGTGCAGATGCCCGCCGGTATTCCGGTCGCCACTCTGGCCATCGGCAAAGCAGGCGCGATCAACGCGGCCCTGCTCTCGGCGAGCATCCTTGGCGCCAAGCATCCACAGTTCCACGCGGTACTGAAAACCTTCCGTGCCGAGCAGACAGACAGCGTCCTGGACAATCCAGACCCACGTATTGCCTGAGGTTGTTGAGATGAAGATCGGTGTAATCGGTGGCGGCCAGTTGGGTCGCATGTTGGCCCTGGCGGGGACTCCGCTGGGCATGAACTTCGCTTTTCTCGACCCTGCGCCGGACGCTTGCGCCGCGGCGTTGGGTGAACACCTGCGGGCCGATTACGGCGATCAGGATCATCTGCGCCAGTTGGCCGATGAAGTCGATCTGGTGACCTTCGAGTTCGAAAGCGTCCCGGCTGAAACCGTAGCGTTCCTCTCGCAATTCGTGCCGGTCTACCCGAGCGCTGAAGCCCTGCGCATTGCTCGCGACCGCTGGTTCGAGAAGAGCATGTTCAAGGATCTGGGGATTCCAACCCCAGCCTTCGCCGACATCCAATCGCAAGCCGATCTGGACGCCGCCGTGGCGTCCATCGGTCTGCCGGCCGTGCTGAAAACCCGCACGCTGGGTTACGACGGCAAGGGCCAGAAAGTCCTGCGCAAGCCTGAAGATGTGGTCGGCACTTTCGCCGAACTCGGTAGCGTCGCCTGTTTGCTGGAAGGCTTCGTGCCGTTCACCGGTGAAGTCTCGCTGATCGCCGTGCGCGCTCGCGATGGCGAAACCAGGTTCTACCCGTTGGTGCACAACACCCACGACAGCGGCATCCTCAAGCTGTCCGTTGCCAGCACCGATCACCCGTTGCAAGCGCTGGCCGAAGACTATTCCAGCCGCGTGCTCAAGCAACTGGATTACGTCGGCGTGATGGCGTTCGAGTTCTTTGAAGTCGACGGTGGCCTGAAGGCCAACGAAATCGCCCCGCGCGTGCACAACTCCGGGCACTGGACCACCGAAGGCGCCGAGTGCAGCCAGTTCGAAAACCACCTGCGCGCCGTTGCCGGCCTGCCGCTGGGGTCGACCGCTAAAGTCGGCGAGAGCGCGATGCTCAACTTCATCGGTGTCGTACCGCCGGTGGAGAAAGTCATCGCCATCGAAGATTGCCACCTGCATCACTACGGCAAAGCGTTCAAGGCTGGGCGCAAGGTCGGTCACGCCAACCTGCGTTGCGCCGACATGGCCACGCTCCAGGCACAGATCGTCAAGGTCCAAGCGCTGATCGCCGAGTAAAACAGTTTCATGTGGCAGCGGCGGAACCATTCAGGGGCCGCCGTTCTCTCATGGCAGGATGCGCAAGTCTGACTAGGCTTCGCATATTGACCATCAAGAGGGAAGTGCCATGGGAATTATCGGAACCATCTTTATCGGCTTGATCGTCGGCCTGCTGGCGCGGTTCCTGAAACCGGGCGATGACAGCATGGGCTGGATCATGACCATCCTGCTCGGTATCGGCGGTTCGCTGGCAGCCACCTACGGCGGCCAGGCTTTGGGCATCTATCAGGCAGGTCAGGGCGCAGGGTTCTTCGGCGCGCTGGTCGGCGCGATCGTGTTGCTGGTGATCTACGGCCTGATCAAAAAGAACTGATCCAGGCGACAAAGCCCTCTCTGCCAAACCGGCAGGGAGGGCTAGAATGCTCGGCGATTCATTCCTTTCTTTTTCCGAGCACCTTCATGCGCCGTCTTCTGTTGACTCTCCTTTTCCTGGGCAGTGGTTTGGCCCACGCCGGCGAACTGCCGGAAACCGACTGGCTGGAACTGATGCCCAAGTCGGATCAAAAGGCCCTTGAGGCCATGCCCGAAATCGACCATAACTCCCCCGAAGCCACTGGCACCTTCACCGAGAAGGGCGGCATGAAACAGGCCAAGGGTCTGCCGGCGGTGATGTATTCGACCAAGACTGTGGCGGCGATGAATGGCAAACACATCCGCATTGGCGGATACCCGGTGCCGCTTGAGTCCGACGCCAAGGGTCGCAGTACGCTGTTCTTCCTTGTGCCATATCCGGGCGCCTGCATCCATGTGCCGCCACCGCCGCCGAATCAACTGTTGCTGGTGCGCTACCCCAAAGGTCTGAAGCTCGATGACATCTATACGCCGCTGTGGGTGACCGGCACGCTGAAGATCGAGAAGGTCAGCAATGATCTGGCTGACGCCGCGTATGCGCTGGAAGCGGACAAGGTGCGGGTGGTGCAGGAGTCCGATCTCTAAGAGTTGGCGCAGAACCCAAGGTAGGGGCGGGCTTGCTCGCGAATGTGGTCTCTCAGTCACATTGATGTTGCCTGATACGACGCTTTCGCGAGCAAGCCTTTGCGCCAGGGTCTAGAGCGGTTTGCTGCCGACGCTGACGCCCATGGTGTGGCTCGCACCCGACGCTAAAGTCACCACGTCATCCATCACATTCGCGGTCTCGATGCACAGCATGCGCTGCCAGCCATCGTTGTCCATATCGCTGAGTGCTGCCGCGCGGTCGATCCACGGGTTCCAGATTACCGCGGTGCGCGAACCCGTCGCGGTCAGCACGATACGCCGCTCCCACGTCGGGTCGATGATGCTTAGCTGTGGCGGGGCGTCGAGGTAGATGCGGTCGGTTTCGCCGGCAAAGTGCAGATCACCTTGCTGGGTGACGGTCTTCCAGTCATCCAGCGTCTCGATGTAATTCAGGCCATCGACACCGTCGACGTGCACATTGCGCACATCGCTGACGGCGAAGTACGTGTGCAGGGCCTGGCTGAGGCTGACGGTCTCGGCACCCCGGTTGTGGCTGGTCAGGCTGAAGTGCAATTGATCATCCAGGCGCAGGGTCAGGGTCAGATCCACTTCATGGGGCCAGCCCGGCAATCCGCCTTCGGGGCAGGGCAGCTTGAACTCGACCTTGAGGCCGTTGGCCTCGGCTTCGATACCGCCCAGCGCCCAATCCATCGCCCTTACCAAACCATGCGCCGGCGCCGGTTCGTCACTGATGCGCATGGCTTTTACGCTCTGCGGATTGCGTTCGAACTTGCCGAACCACGGCCAGCACACCGGCACACCTGCGCGGATGCTCTTGCCGGTCTTGAAATCGGCCTTGTCGTTGAGCCAGATGATCGGCGGCTGGCCGTCGATCTGATAACTGAGGATGTGTGCGCCTTGCTGGGCCACCAGCACTTCGGCCTGACCGTGGCGAATGCGCCAGCAGTTCAGTTCATCCAGTTTCACGGCTTCAACGTTGGGCGGGTTCATGGGACAGCTCTCGATCAGACACTTGGGACGACTATCGACCGCAAAACGGTCGCGAGGTTTAACGTGCGCGTGGCGGTACCGAACGGGTGCGGCCGCTGCCGTCGATGGCGACGAAGACGAACACCGCTTCAGTGACTTTACGCCACTCGCTGGACAGCGGATCGTCGCTCCACACTTCGACCATCATCTGGATCGAGCTGCGGCCGATTTCCAGGGTCTGTGTATAAAAGGACAATTGCGCGCCAACGGCCACTGGCACCAGGAACGCCATGCGATCAATGGCGACGGTCGCGACGCGGCCTCCGGCCACACGGCTGGCCATTGCGGTGCCGGCCAGGTCCATTTGCGCGACCAGCCAGCCGCCGAAAATATCGCCAAAGCCATTGGTTTCACGCGGTAGCGCGGTGATTTGCAGGGCCAGATCGCCCTGCGGGATCGGATCTTCTTGTTCGAGCTCTATCATGCCGAGGGGCCTCTGACCCGTGACTCTTTGTGGGTATTGCGGGTGGTAGCCGTCTTCAGGAAAAACGATTCAGCACCGAACATATTGCGTTCGTCACGTTTTCCATCAGGCAACTAAAAGGGAAACTCTGCGAAATCGGCTGCTCCCAGGCAAAGGGCGGACCAACGACGTTTTCGCACAGCAACCCCCTACAAACCGGAGCAAGGTTGCGAGTATATCGGTCGGTAGACTCCGCGACGACCATCCGGTTCTGATTTTGACCGCCAAATACGCACCTCTATGTGCTTTTTCGAACAATTTGCTATGGTGCCGAACCTGCTCAAGCCACAGCCAGCGTTGTTGTGGCGGTAGATCCGCCTAATAAGAGAAGCCCTTGCCATGACCACAGCGCCTTCGAGCCTCGCGCAGTCCGAGCAACCCGCACGACCGTTGACCCGCAATGATTACAAGACTCTGTCGCTGTCTGCCCTGGGGGGCGCGCTGGAGTTCTACGATTTCATCATCTTCGTTTTCTTTGCCACCGTGGTCGGCAAACTGTTCTTCCCCGCCGACATGCCAGAGTGGCTGCGCCTGATGCAGACCTTCGGCATCTTCGCCGCCGGCTACCTGGCGCGGCCGTTGGGCGGCATCGTCATGGCGCATTTCGGCGATCTGTTGGGTCGCAAGAAGATGTTCACCCTGAGCATATTCATGATGGCTGTGCCGACCCTGATCATGGGCCTCCTGCCAACCTACGCGCAAATCGGCTTGTGGGCGCCGATCCTGTTGCTGCTGATGCGCGTGATTCAAGGCGCGGCGATTGGCGGTGAGGTGCCTGGGGCGTGGGTCTTCGTTTCCGAACACGTGCCGCAAAAGCACATCGGCTATGCCTGCGGCACCCTGACCAGCGGCTTGACCGCCGGCATCCTGCTCGGTTCGCTGGTCGCCACCGCGATCAACAGCCTTTATACGCCCGTGGAAGTCGCGGATTACGCCTGGCGGATTCCGTTCCTGCTCGGTGGCGTGTTCGGCCTGTTCTCGGTTTACCTGCGCCGCTGGCTGCACGAGACCCCGGTGTTCGCCGAGTTGCAACTGCGCAAGGCGCTGGCCGAAGAAGTGCCGTTGCGTGCGGTGCTGCGTGATCATCGCGGGGCGATTGCAATCTCGATGCTGCTGACCTGGCTGTTGTCCGCCGGGGTCGTCGTGGTGATCCTGATGACCCCGACCGTACTGCAAACGGTCTATCACTTCTCGCCGACCACAGCGTTGCAATCGAACAGCCTGGCCATCGTGTTCCTGAGCATCGGTTGCATCATTTCCGGCGCCCTGGCGGATCGTTTTGGCGCCGGCCGTGTGTTTGTCTTCGGTTGCCTGGGCTTGTTGGTCAGCTCCTGGACCTTCTATCACAGCCTCGCGGATCACCCTGACTGGTTGTTCCCGCTGTACGCGTTGACCGGATTGCTGGTCGGCACCATCGGTGCGGTGCCCTATGTGATGGTCAAAGCGTTCCCGCCGGCGGTGCGCTTCAGTGGCCTGTCGTTCTCGTACAACGTGGCGTACGCGATCTTCGGTGGTCTGACGCCGATGGTGGTCAGCCTGCTGCTGAAAGAAAGCGCGATGGGCCCGGCTTATTATGTGGTGGTGCTCTGCGCGGTGGGGATTGTGGTGGGCGCGTGGCTCTGGAAGAAGGGCCGCTGATCCCGACACCTCATCGATTGTTCTGACGCCTTCGCGAGCAAGTCGCACCGCCGCTCCCACATTTGGAATGCATTTCAACGTGTGGGGGCGGGCTTGCTCGCCAAGGGGGCGCCGCGAATCACTCACTAAAAAACCAATGCTGGCCTTTCATCCAATTGTCATATTTCAGCCATAGAGTGTTCACACGGCCTGCTGATACTTGGCCCCGACTTAACACCCCCTATCTGCTAGGAGTAAGGCATGAAACTGAAGCGTTTGATGGCGGCAATGACTTTTGTCGCTGCTGGCGTAGCGACTGCCCACGCGGTAGCCGCTGGCGTTGACCCGGCAATTCCGGCGTACAGCAAAGTCACCGGTGTCTCGGGCAACCTGTCCAGCGTTGGCTCCGATACCCTGGCTAACCTCATGACCCTCTGGGCTGAGAACTACAAAAAAGAATACCCGAACGTCAACATCCAGATTCAGGCTGCCGGTTCCGCTACAGCGCCACCTGCGCTGACTGAAGGGACTTCGAACCTGGGCCCTATGAGCCGCAAGATGAAGGACACCGAACTGGCTGCCTTCGAGCAGAAGTACGGCTACAAGCCAACCGCTATCCCGGTTGCTGTGGATGCCCTGGCGGTCTTCGTTCACAAGGACAACCCGATCCAGCACCTGACCATGGAACAGGTTGACGCGATCTTCTCGTCTACCCGTCTGTGCGGCGCCAAAGCCGACGTCAAAACCTGGGGCGACCTGGGCGTGACCGGCGACCTGGCCAACAAGCCAGTGCAACTGTTCGGTCGTAACTCGGTATCCGGCACCTACGGCTACTTCAAAGAAGAAGCCCTGTGCAAAGGCGACTACAAGCCAAACGTCAACGAACAACCAGGCTCGGCTTCGGTCGTGCAGTCGATCAGCTCCTCGCTGAACGGCATCGGTTACTCGGGCATCGGCTACAAAACCGCTAGCGTGAAAACCGTAGCCCTGGCCAAGAAAGGCAGCACTGACTTCATCGAAGACAGTGAAGAAAACGCCCTGAACGGCAAGTATCCGCTGTCGCGTTTCCTCTACGTTTACGTCAACAAAGCCCCGAACAAGCCTTTGGCCCCGCTGGAAGCTGAGTTCGTGAAACTGGTGCTGTCCAAACAAGGCCAGGAAGTGGTTGTGAAAGACGGTTACATCCCGCTGCCGGCCAAGGTTGCTGCAAAAGCACTGGCTGACCTGGGTCTGCAAGAAGGCGGCGCTGTCGCCAAGAAGTAACAAATTGAGCCCGGGGTGAACCCCACCGGGCTCAAGTGAAAGGCCGGATCTGCCCGCAGACCGGCCTTTTACACACCTCAAATTTTCGATCCGCCTCCAGTACCCGCTGGGGGTGGATTTGGTGCGTCACTGCATTGTCATCTTTCTGTCATACAGGATCGCTAGGGTGAGCGCATGAATGATCTGGCCAACTCCACAATGACTACGACTTCCCCTCCCAAGCGCATTGATTTCAATACGCCTGAGCTGCAACGCAAGCGCCGTATTCGCGCGCTCAAGGATCGCCTCACTCGCTGGTACGTCCTGATTGGCGGCCTGGCAGTGCTGGCGGCCATCACGCTGATTTTCTTCTTCCTCGCCTATGTGGTTGCCCCGCTGTTCAAGGGTGCCGACCTGACCGCGAAAGATGCAATCACCCCAGCCTGGATGCAGGACGCTGGCAAGCCACTGATGATTTCGCTCGAAGAGCAGAATAAGGTGGCCATGCGCGTTTCCGACAAAGGTCAGGCGCTGTTCTTCGATATCGACAGTGGCGCTGAGTTGAAGCGTGTCGATCTGCCGGTGCCGGCAGGTGCAACGGTGACGTCCATCGCCAAAGACCAGCCAGGTCATCCTCTGGTCGCCGTGGGCCTGTCCAACGGCCAGGTGCTGGTGTTCCGCCACACCTATAAAGTCAGCTACCCCGATGGCAAGAAAACCATCACCCCAGCCATCGAATATCCCTATGGCGACACGCCGATCGCGCTGAACGAAAGCGGCGGTGCGCTGGAGCACGTCAGCCTCAATGCCTCCGATTCGACCTTGATGCTGGTCGGCTCCACCGGTTCGCAACTCAATGTGCTGTCGCTGACCAGCGAAGAAAACATGATGACCGGCGAAGTCACCAACGAGCAGAAGCGTATCGATCTGCCGCAGATGACTGAGCCGGTGAAAAACATTTTCGTCGACCCGCGCCAGCAGTGGCTGTACGTGGTCAACGGGCGTGCCCAGGCCGACGTGTTCAGCCTGCGCGACAAGAGTCTCAATGGTCGTTACAAACTGCTGGAAAACGGCGATGCGCAAGTGACTGCGACGGCCCAGTTGGTGGGCGGTATTTCGCTGATCGTCGGTGATTCCAATGGTGGTCTGGCCCAGTGGTTCATGGCTCGCGACACCGACGGTGAACTGCGCCTTAAGCAGATTCGCACCTTCCAGATGGGCACTGCACCGATCGTTGAAATCACCGCTGAAGAGCGTCGCAAGGGCTTTCTCGCCCTGGATGCCAGCGGCAAGCTCGGCGTGTTCCACAGCACCGCACACCGCACTTTGCTGGTCGATCAGGTGGTCGACGGCCAAGGCCTGTTCGGTCTGTCGCCTCGCGCCAACCGTGTGATTGTCGAAGCGGGCGGCAAGCTGCAACCGCTGCTGCTCGACAACCCGCACCCGGAGGTGTCCTGGAGCGCGTTGTGGAGCAAGGTTTGGTACGAAAACTACGACGAGCCTAAATACGTCTGGCAATCGACCGCCGCCAACACTGATTTCGAACCCAAGATGAGCCTGGCGCCACTGACCTTCGGTACGCTCAAGGCAGCGTTCTACGCCATGTTGCTGGCGGCACCGCTGGCCGTTGCCGCTGCGATCTACACCGCGTACTTCATGGCCCCGAGCTTGCGCCGCAAGGTCAAACCGGTGATCGAGTTGATGGAAGCGATGCCGACGGTGATCCTCGGTTTCTTCGCCGGTCTGTTTCTCGCCCCGTATGTGGAAGGGCATTTACCGGGCATCTTCAGCCTGCTGATGCTGCTACCGATCGGCATTCTGGTGGCCGGGTTCACCTTCAGCCGTCTGCCTGAAGCCATCCGCCTGAAAGTGCCGGACGGCTGGGAAAGTGCGCTGCTGATTCCGGTGATCCTGTTTGTGGGCTGGCTGTCGCTGTACATGAGCCCGTTCATGGAGAACTGGTTCTTTGGCGGTGACATGCGCATGTGGATCTCCCACGACCTGGGCATCACCTACGACCAGCGCAACGCACTGGTGGTCGGTCTGGCCATGGGTTTCGCGGTGATCCCGAACATCTACTCGATTGCTGAAGATGCCGTGTTCAGCGTGCCGCGCGGCTTGACCCTTGGCTCGCTGGCGCTGGGTGCCACACCGTGGCAGACCATGACCCGCGTGGTCATCCTCACCGCAAGCCCGGGCATCTTCTCGGCATTGATGATCGGCATGGGCCGTGCGGTCGGGGAAACCATGATCGTGCTGATGGCCACCGGTAACACCCCGGTCATGGAACTGAACCTGTTCGAAGGTCTGCGTACGCTGGCGGCCAACGTGGCAGTGGAAATGCCGGAGTCGGAAGTCGGCGGCAGCCACTACCGCGTGCTGTTCCTCTCGGCGCTGGTGCTGCTGTTGTTCACCTTCATCATGAACACCCTGGCAGAACTGATTCGTCAGCGTCTGCGCAAGAAATACTCGTCGCTTTAAGCAAAGGTAGAAGTCTGTGAAACAGAACTCCCTGAATGGATGGTTCAAGAGCGGCGCCCCTGGCGTCTGGATCAGCGGTGGCGCGGTGTCCATCGCGGTCATCATGACCATTGGCCTGCTGGCGGTGATTGCCGTGCGCGGTCTGGGTCACTTCTGGCCGGCGGATCTGATCCGTGCCAACTACGACGTGCCGGGCCAGGCCAATCACCTGGTCATCGGCGAAGTGGTGCAGAAAGAAGAAGTGCCGCGAGCCCGCCTCAAGAGCGCAGGTTTGCCGGTGCCTGACCAGGGCCCGGAGTTCATGACCCGTGAGCTGATCAAGGTCGGTAACCGTGATCTGAACGGCAACGACTTCACCTGGATCGTCGGCGAGTGGCTGACCAACCAGACGTCGCCGCCGGAGCTGATGGCGATCGAGCGTCGTGAGTGGGGCAATTTCTACGGCTACCTGGTCAACGTCAAACAGGACGGTAAGGTGATCGCTGAGGGCGAGGCTGCATGGCCTGAGCTGCAGGCGCGGATCGACCGCGTGAGCGGGCTTGCCAAGCAACTGAAGTCGCTGGAAAAGACTGACATCGGCGCGATCAACGCAGGGTTGGAGCGCATCCGTCTGCACGGCCGCAAACTGGAACTGGAAGGCAAACTCGACGCCACCGCACAAGCGGACATGGAATCCGAGCGCGCCGAACTTAACGCTCGTTATCAGGACGTTGAAGCACGCCTGTCCGATCTGCATGCCCAGTTCAACCGTGATGCCTTGACCGCTCGCGATGCCAACGGCAAAGAGATTGAAATCGGTCTGGGCAAAGTGGTTCATGCCTACCAGCCGAACGCGATGGGTACGTTCACCAAAATCCGCTTCTACTTCGCCAAGGTCTGGGAATTCCTGTCGGAAGACCCGCGTGAAGCGAACACCGAAGGCGGGATTTTCCCGGCGATTTTCGGCACCGTGATGATGACCCTCATCATGGCGATGATCGTGACCCCGTTCGGCGTGTTGGCGGCGGTGTACCTGCGTGAATACGCCAAGCAGAACGCCCTGACGCGGATCATCCGTATCGCGGTGAACAACCTCGCCGGCGTACCGGCGATCGTTTACGGCGTGTTTGGTCTGGGCTTCTTTGTTTATGTACTGGGTGGCTCGGTTGACCGCTTGTTCTTCCCCGAAGCGCTGCCGGCACCGACCTTCGGTACGCCGGGCCTGCTCTGGGCTTCGTTGACCCTGGCGCTGCTGGCAGTGCCGGTGGTGATCGTGGCGACCGAAGAAGGGCTGGCGCGGATTCCACGCACGGTGCGCGAAGGCTCGCTGGCGCTTGGCGCGACCAAGGCTGAAACCTTGTGGAAGATCGTCCTGCCAATGGCCAGCCCGGCCATGATGACCGGCATGATCCTCGCCGTGGCTCGCGCCGCTGGTGAAGTGGCGCCGCTGATGCTGGTGGGTGTGGTGAAACTGGCGCCGTCGCTGCCGGTTGACGGCAACTACCCGTACCTGCACCTGGATCAGAAGATCATGCACTTGGGCTTCCACATTTATGACGTCGGCTTCCAGAGCCCGAACGTCGAAGCGGCCCGCCCGCTGGTGTACGCCACGGCGCTGTTGCTGGTGTTGGTGATCGCCACTTTGAACCTGTCGGCGGTGTGGATTCGTAACCACCTGCGCGAAAAGTACAAAGCGTTGGACAGTTGATATTCCTGTGGGAGCGGGCTTGCTCGCGAAAGCGGTGGGTCAGGCGACATTGATGTTGAATGTGCCGACCTCTTCGCGAGCAAGCACGCTGCCACCCAAGATTGAGTACAGCCGCACCCAGCGGCTAACCGAACCGAATTTGTTAGCACAGGGAGCCTCCCATGCAGCACGAAACACATACCCACGGCATCAACATGTCTGCCCTGGGCCGCGACAAGCAGAGCCTGAGCCTCGAGCAGGAAACCGTTGCCATCGAAGTGCCGGGCCTGAGCCTGTACTACGGCGACAAACAAGCATTGTTCGACGTCAGCATGAACATCCCGAAACAGCGCGTGACGGCCTTCATCGGCCCGTCCGGCTGTGGCAAGTCGACGTTGCTGCGTACCTTCAATCGCATGAACGACCTGGTTGACGGTTGCCGCGTAGAAGGCGCGATCAACCTGTACGGCAACAACATCTATCGCAAGGGCGAAGACGTTGCCGAACTGCGTCGTCGCGTCGGCATGGTGTTCCAGAAGCCGAACCCGTTCCCGAAAACCATCTATGAAAACGTGGTTTACGGCCTGCGCATTCAAGGGATCAACAAGAAGCGCATCCTCGACGAAGCCGTTGAGTGGGCGTTGAAAGGCGCGGCGCTGTGGGACGAAGTCAAAGACCGTCTGCACGAATCGGCACTGGGCCTGTCCGGTGGTCAGCAGCAGCGTCTGGTGATTGCCCGCACCATCGCGGTTGAGCCCGAAGTACTGCTGCTCGACGAACCGTGCTCGGCTCTGGATCCGATCTCGACCCTCAAAGTCGAAGAGCTGATCTACGAATTGAAATCCAAATTCACCATCGTCATCGTGACCCACAACATGCAGCAGGCGGCGCGGGTGTCCGACTACACGGCCTTCATGTACATGGGCAAACTGGTGGAATTCGGCGACACCGATACGCTGTTCACCAACCCGGCGAAGAAGCAGACCGAAGACTACATTACCGGTCGTTATGGTTGATTGAGGCAGCTGCGAGCCGCGAGCTTCAAGCGGCAAGCGAGAGCGGTTCGAGTACGACACAAATCAGCTTGCAGCTTGTAGCTTGCAGCTCTTGGTAAAAGCTTTTGCGGAGCGAACACAATGATTTCTAAGGAAGGCCTCACTCATCACATTTCCGCGCAGTTCAACGCTGAACTGGAGGAAGTGCGCAGCCACCTCCTGGCCATGGGCGGACTGGTCGAGAAACAGGTCAACGACGCCGTCACGGCGCTGATCGAAGCCGACTCCGGCCTGGCCCAGCAGGTGCGTGAAATCGACGATCAGATCAACCAGATGGAGCGCAACATCGACGAAGAATGCCTGCGCATTCTGGCCCGTCGTCAGCCAGCGGCCTCCGACCTGCGTCTGATCATCAGCATCTCCAAGTCGGTGATCGACCTGGAGCGCATCGGCGACGAGGCCACCAAGATTGCCCGCCGCGCCATCCAGCTGTGCGAAGAGGGCGAGGCGCCGCGCGGTTACGTCGAGGTACGCCACATCGGTGACCAGGTGCGCAACATGGTGCGTGATGCCCTGGATGCGTTTGCTCGTTTCGACGCCGATCTGGCGTTGTCGGTGGCGCAGTACGACAAAGTCATCGACCGCGAATACAAAACGGCACTGCGCGAACTGGCAACCTACATGATGGAAGACCCACGCTCTATCTCGCGGGTCTTGAGCATCATCTGGGTGTTGCGTTCGCTGGAGCGCATCGGTGACCACGCGCGCAACATCTCGGAACTGGTGATCTATCTGGTGCGCGGCACCGACGTTCGCCACATGGGCCTCAAGCGCATGAAGGAAGAAGTTCAGGGCACAAGCGGCGAAACCGCTAATGTTCCGGGCGTTGCTGACGATAAGTAAGATTGCCTGAGAAAAGCGCCCGGCCCTTTGGCCGGGCGTTTTTATTTAGGGGTTCGGATAAAAAAGCAGCACCCGCGAACGAAAAGTCCCGGCGTGACTGAAGAGTTTTGGCAATGTGCCATCAGCCAGCGTTATGCTTGCCGGGATTTTTATAGGGGTGTTGGATGAGCAAAATCAGTGTGTTGGTCGTGGACGATGCGTCGTTCATTCGTGACCTGGTGAAAAAGTGCCTGCGTAATTACTTCCCCGGGATCCGCACCGAGGATGCCGTCAACGGTAAAAAGGCTCAGGCCATGCTGGCCAAGGAAGCCTTCGACCTGGTTCTGTGCGACTGGGAAATGCCGGAAATGTCCGGTCTCGAACTGCTGACCTGGTGCCGTCAACAGGACAATCTCAAAACCATGCCGTTTGTCATGGTGACCAGCCGTGGCGACAAAGAGAACGTGGTGCAGGCGATTCAGGCTGGCGTTTCGGGCTATGTCAGCAAGCCGTTCACCAACGAGCAACTGCTGACCAAGGTCAAGCAGGCGCTGAACAAGGTCGGCAAGCTCGATACCCTGATGAACAGCGCACCGACCAAGATGAACTCGGCGTTCGGCAACGACTCCCTGAGCGCACTGACCGGCGGCAAACCTGCCGTGGTCGGTGGTGCTCCGACGGCCGCTGCGGTCAACCCGTTTGCCAAACCCGCCGCTGCTGCACCCGCGCCAGCCGCCGCGCCATCCCGTGGTTTGCTCAACAGCCCGCCGGTCAAAGCGCCCGCCGCCTCGGCAGCGCCGGCTGGCGGTCGGGGTCAGGGCCAGTTGCGCCTGCCGAGCGGCAACCAGCAATGCGTGATCAAGGCCCTGAGCATCAAGGAAGCGCTGTTGGTGGTGAAGCGCACCGACACCCTGCCGCAGATCCTCGACAGCGCCGTGCTCGACCTGGAACAGGGCGACAACGCCGAAATCGCCCGCCTCAATGGCTACCTGCATGCCATCGTTGCCTTTGAGCAGAAAGCCGACAGCGACTGGCTGCAACTGACCTTTCGCTTCGTCGACCAGGACGCGCAGAAACTCGACTACATCTCCCGCCTGATCGCCCGCGGCACGGCGCAGAAGCACTTCGTACCCGGCGCCTGATCTTCATCGCCTGACCGTCCGACTTCGCGAGCAAGCCCGCACATTGGAATGTATTTCAAATGTGGAGCGAGCTTGCTCGCGAAGGGGTCATCACACACGACAGCGATTTTCCAGGCTGCCCAATTGAAACATCTGTCGACTAGCCTGGTCTGCTTGACCTGCTAGGCTCATTTCCAGGCCTTACTCGACAGAACCTTTGCCCATGCTCGCGCGCCTGCTGTTTTTCTGTGGTCTCTTCATGGCCTCCACCTCGGCTGTGGCCATGACTATTTACAAATCCACCGATGCCAACGGCGTGGTCTCCTACAGCGACCGGCCGAGCAAAGGCTCGCAGGTGTTCGTGTTTCAGGATCGCATGGTCGAACGCCTTGAGCGGCAGGTGTACCTCGACATCAAGAAGCACAAGGGTGTCGACGTGGTATTCGTGCGCAATGATTTGTATGCGCCGGTCGAGGTTGCACTGGCGTTTACCGGGATGAGCAATGTGCGTGGCGCGCCCGCTCAAACGATCCGCCGGGTGCTGCCGGCACGCAGCAATACGCGCTTGGCGTTGCTGACGGCGGTTTCCGGCGCCAGGCCTCTGGTGTATACGCCGCAGTTCCATTACGCCCTTGGCGACCCTGCCGGGACGGCGCAGGGCTATCGCTATCCGCTGCCGTGGCGTGGCGGGCCGTTTCGCTTGAGTCAGGGCGCCAATGGCCAATACAGCCACTATGGGCCGAAGAACAAGTACGCGATGGACATCGCCATGCCGGTGGGTACACCGATCATCGCCGCGCGGGCTGGCGTGGTGGTGAAAACCGAGAACTCCCAGAGTGGACGTGGCACTGATCCTTCCGGCAATTTCGTGCGTGTGCTGCACGATGACGGCACGATGGGCGTGTACCTGCATCTCAAGCAAGGCTCGGTGAGGGTACGCGAAGGGCAACGAGTGACGGTGGGCAGTCCGTTGGCGCTGTCGGGCAACACCGGTAACAGCAGCGGCCCGCACCTGCACTTTGTGGTGCAACGCAATAGCGGGGCGGGGCTGGTGTCGATTCCGTATCAGTTCAACCAGCCGCTGGGGGCATTGCCCAACTTTGCGTTGGGCAAGCAGTGATGAGGTGTCTGATCTGACACCTTCGGGATCAGTCCATCAATCCAGCATCAACACCTTGGCCAGCACAATCTTCGGCCCTTTCATCTTCTTGATGATGATCCGCAGACCTTCGACTTCCAGCGCCTCTTCCTCTTCCGGCACGCGTTTGAGCGTTTCGTAGACCAGGCCGGCGAGGGTTTCGGCTTCGATGTGGTCCAGATCGATGCCCAGCAGGCGCTCGACCTTGAACAACGGCGTATCGCCGCGCACCAGCAACTTGCCCGGCTGATACGCGAGAATCCCGCGCTCGGCCTTGCGGTGTTCGTCCTGAATGTCGCCGACCAGCACTTCCAGCACGTCTTCCATGGTCAGGTAACCGATGATGTTGCCGTCTGCCTCCTCGACCACAGCGAAGTGCGAGCCGCCCTTGCGGAACTGCTCCAGCAGTTGCGACAGCGGCATGTGCCGTGACACGCGTTCCAGCGGACGGGTCAGTTCAGCCAGGTTGAACGACTCGGGAATGTGATCCAGCGCCGCCAGTTCCAGCAGCAGATCCTTGATGTGCAGCAGGCCGACGAACTCCTGGCGCTCACTGTCGTACACCGGATAACGGCTGAACTTATGGCGACGGAACATCGCCAGGATTTCCTTCAGCGGCGCGTTGAATTCCAGCGTGACCAGGTCTTCCCGGGAGTTGGCCCAGTCGACCACTTCCAGTTCGCCCATTTCCACCGCAGACGCCAATACGCGCATGCCTTGGTCGCTCGGATCCTGCCCACGGCTGGAGTGCAGGATCAGTTTCAGTTCTTCGCGGCTGTAGTGGTGTTCGTGGTGCGGGCCGGGTTCGCCTTGTCCGGCGATCCGCAGAATTGCGTTGGCGCTGGCATTGAGCAGGTAGATCGCCGGGTACATCGCCCAGTAGAACAGGTACAGCGGCACCGCAGTCCACAGTGACAGCAGTTCGGGTTTGCGGATTGCCCACGACTTGGGTGCCAGTTCGCCAACGACGATGTGCAGGTACGAAATAACGAAGAACGCAGCGAAGAACGACACGCCCTTGATCACTTCCGGCGACTGCACGCCAACGCTTTCCAGCAAGGGCTCGAGAATGTGCGCAAACGCCGGCTCACCCACCCAGCCCAGGCCGAGGGAGGCGAGGGTGATACCTAGCTGGCACGCCGAGAGATACGCATCGAGCTGACTGTGTACGGTGCGCAGGATGTGCCCGCGCCAGCCGTTCTTGTCAGCGATGGCCTCGACCCGGGTCGAGCGCAGTTTGACCATGGCGAATTCCGCTGCAACGAAAAAGCCGTTGAGCAACACCAGGATCAAAGCAAAAAGAATCATGCCGAAATCGGCAAATATTGTAGCGAGGGACAAGCCAGGGGAAGGGTCCATGATGGAGTTTTGCGGGTTCCGTGTAATTCGTAAGAGAGAATAAGTCGCGCCTGAAAGGCAGGCGCAAGTCAGCCAATGTAGCGGCTGACCTGGCGATTGCCTAGTCCGGCATTACTCAGCGGCGCTAATTGCCCGTACTTGAGCCACTTGAGCCGGGGCGAAATGGCAGGTGAACGTGCTGCCATGACCGGGCACGCTGCTGATTTCCATGCGCGCGCGGTGGCGCAGCAACACATGTTTGACGATCGCCAGCCCCAGTCCGGTGCCGCCCGTGTTGGAATTGCGGCTGGAGTCGACGCGGTAGAAGCGTTCGGTCAGGCGCGGCAGGTGTTTGCTGTCGATCCCCATGCCCGAGTCCTGCACGCTCAGGTGTGCGCCTTGCTCATCACTCCACCAGCGAATGCGAATGTTGCCCTCGGCCGGCGTGTATTTCACCGCGTTGAACACCAGATTGGAGAACGCGCTGCGCAGTTCTGCCTCGCTGCCCTTGAGCATGAGGCTGGTGTCGGCTTCCAGCGTGATGTGCTGGTTTTTTGATCCGGACAGTTGCTGCGCGTCGCTCTTGATCGATTGCAGCAGCGTGTCGACGGGCACCGGATGGTTGTCGGACGGATAATCGGTGGCTTCCAGTTTGGCCAGCAACAGCAGGTCGTTGAGCAACGTCTGCATGCGCCCGCCCTGTTGCTGCATCTGCTGCAGGGCACGGCTCCAGCGCGGGTTCACTTCCTCGACGTTGTCGAGCAGGGTTTCCAGATAGCCGCAGATCACCGTCAGCGGCGTGCGCAACTCGTGGGAAACGTTGGCGACGAAATCTTTGCGCATCTGCTCCAACTGATGGATGCGCGTGACGTCGCGCACCAGCATCAAGTGTTCGTTGTTGCCGTAGCGGGTCAGGTACAGCTGAATGCGCACGCGATCATTGGTCGGCGAGGGGATTTCCAGCGGCTCGGCATAGCTTTCCTGCTCGAAGTATTCCTTGAAGCGCGGATGGCGGACCAGGTTGGTCACCGGTTGGCCGCTGTCTTGCGGGGTCTTGAGGCCGAGCAGGGTTTCGGCGGCGCGGTTCCACCATTCCAGGTTGCCATCGCTGTCGAGCATGATCACCGCGTCTTTCAGCGCGGCGGTGGATTCCTGCACCCGGTCGATCACCGCTTGCAGGCGCCCGCGCACCCGTTGGTCGCGGCGTTGCAGGTGATAGATGCTGTCGAACACCTCGCCCCACAGGCCGTAGCCGTCGGGCGGTGCTTCATCGGGTTGGTGCAGGCGTAGCCATTCGTGCAGACGCAGCAATTGCTTGAGCGTCCAGGCCAGATAAATACCCAGGCCCGCGGCAAGGCTCCAGCCGTAATAGCCGGTGATCAGGCCGATCACCAGACAAGCGGTGACCAGCAGCAGCATGTGGCGAATCAGGGTGCCATGCCAGTTTTGATTCACGGGAAGTACGGTCCTTGTCAGCGAGTCTGGCGGTCGGGTCAGGCCTTGGTGGAAAACCGGTAGCCAGTGCCGCGCACGGTTTGTACCAGATTTTCGTAGGCGTCGCCGAGGGCCTTGCGCAGACGACGTATGTGCACGTCGACGGTGCGCTCTTCAACATAGACGTTGCCGCCCCAGACCTGATCCAACAATTGGCCACGGGTGTAGGCGCGTTCCTGGTGGGTCATGAAGAATTGCAGCAGGCGATATTCGGTCGGGCCCATCTCGGCCGGCTTGCCATCGATGGTCACGCGGTGGCTGATCGGGTCGAGCAGCAGCCCACCGACTTCGATCGGTGCTTCGCCGTCCGTCGGACCGGCGCGACGCAGCACTGCCTTGAGGCGCGCCACCAGCTCGCGTGGGGAAAACGGTTTGGTGATGTAGTCGTCAGCGCCGACTTCCAGACCCTGGATCTTGTTGTCTTCTTCGCCCTTGGCGGTGAGCATGATGATCGGGATGTCCCCGGTCAGTTCGTCACGCTTGAGGCGGCGGGCCAGTTCGATGCCGGAGGTGCCGGGCAGCATCCAGTCGAGCAGGATCAGGTCCGGCTTGCGGTCGACGATGATGGCGTGCGCCTGCTGCGAGTTCTCCGCCTCGAGGCAGTCATAGCCGGCCATTTCCAACGCAACGGCGATCATTTCGCGAATGGGCGCTTCGTCGTCAACGATCAGAATGCTCCTGCCAACCATGCCTTAATCCTCTTGTCATTTAACTGTCTTGCGCCGCATTAGATAACGGAATTATTGCAGTCGTGTGACAGTATTTTAGTCCGCCAGCGGTTGTGCGGATCCTGAACTACGCTCTAAGTCCGAATCCTGACAACCACAAAAGAAGGTTTCCATGACTCAAATGAATTTTTCCTTTAAAGCCCTGCTGATGGCTGCTGCTCTGACTCTGCCTGGATTAGCGATGGCGGCCGAGCCGGCCATGATGAAGGACGGCATGATGGTCGATCACAAAGGCATGACCGTTTACACGTTCGATAAGGACGCCGACGGCAAGTCGATGTGCAACGCCGATTGCGCCAAGAACTGGCCACCGATGATGGCGCCAGCGGACGCCAAGGCTGAGGGCAAATGGAGTGTCATCAAGCGCGATGACGGCATGATGCAATACGCCTACGACGGCAAACCGCTGTACACGTTCATGAAGGACGAAAAACCTGGAGAAATGAAAGGCGACATGATGAATAACATGTGGCATGTCGTCCACATGTCACAGAAATAACGGGCTTGAGTGCTTGAACATCGGCCCCGGTCTGCGGGGCCGTATTGTCTCAACGCAACGCGTAATCCAGCACGATCCCGACAAAAATCGCCAGCCCGGCCCAGTGGTTGTGTAAAAACGCCTGGAAGCAGCGCAACCGGTCCTTGCTGCGGGTGTACCAGAATTGCCACGCATAACAGCCGGCAGCCGCCAGCAGACCGAGATGGAACCAGCCCCCCAGCTCGAATCTCGACCCGGCCAGCAACAGGCAGCCCAGCGACAGCGCCTGCAACGTCAGGATGATCACCCGGTCCGCCTCGCCAAACAGGATCGCCGTGGATTTCACCCCGATCTTCAGGTCGTCATCCCGATCGGTCATCGCGTAATAGGTGTCGTAACCCACCGTCCACAGCAGGTTGGCGATCCACAGCAACCACGCCGCAGCGGGCACTTCGCCGGTTTCGGCGGTGAACGCCATCGGCATGCCCCAGGAAAACGCCGCACCCAGCACCACCTGCGGGTAATAGGTGTAGCGCTTCATGAACGGATACGTGAACGCCAGCGCCAAACCACCCAGCGACAGCCAGATCGTCGGCGCATTGGTGCACAGTACGAGCAGGAAACTCACGCCCATCAGCAGCGCGAAGAACACCAGCGCCTCTTTCGAGCTGATCTTGCCGCTGGCCAACGGTCGTTGCGCCGTGCGTTTGACATGGCCGTCGACCTTGCGGTCGGCCCAGTCGTTGATCACGCAGCCACCGGCGCGGGTCAGCACCACGCCGAGGACAAAAATCACCACGTTGGCCAGCGATGGCGAGCCCTTGCCGGCAATCCACAGCGCCCACAGCGTTGGCCACAGCAGCAAGTAAATGCCGATCGGCTTATCCATGCGGGTCAACTGAATGAAATCCCAGGCGCGCGGATTCAAACGGTTCAGGGACTTGAGCAGGCTCTGATACATCAGCAGGTCTCCGGATGGGCGCGGGCAGCGTTCCACAGGCTCGGCAGGAAAATTTCCGCTACCAGCACGCTCAGTGCGCCACGGTCGAAACGCGAGCGACGGCCCCACAGGTCGGGCGAGCGGGACGCTTGTGGCAGCCAATGTTCCGGGTACTCACAGACTTCGATGGCGCGGCGCTGGAAGGCATGATCGCAAAACAGCAACTCGCCCAGCGAGCGGCTGCCCAGTTCGTCCATGTGCAAACCATCGCCCTGCAACGCGCGGCGCGAAGCCACGCTGCGGGCAAACACCCAGGCTTCGCCATGGCCGCGCAGATACACCTCACGCACCCAGCCTTCACTGCCTTCGGCCAGATCCAGCGCGGTGCATTCGTCGGTTCGCAAAGTGTCCCAGCCTTCAAACAGCGGCGTTACGCTGAAGCCGTCGTTCGACAGACGGGTCAGGCGGCGAGTCAGCGAACCTTCGTCGAACAACCAGTTCAGGGTCAACGAATCGGGGAGGGGCGTCAGTTGGCTCTGAGTCAGCCAGAGCGGGGCCGGAGAGGAATTTGAATGTTGCACAATGAGTCATTATTGGCCGCAAATGAGGCGGCGAGCTTACCATGGCAGGCCGCGAGATTGATGGAACCGGGTCGCCGTTGCGCCGAACAGGCTTGCATCTGCCCGGCACCCTCAGTACAAAACGCCCTGAGCCGGATGGCAGCGCAGCACCCATCGACCGTCCGCGCCGGCAAAACGCCTGAATCCTGAGGAAGTACCTGAATGAAAAAGTGGCAATGTGTGGTTTGCGGCCTGGTCTATAACGAAGCCGACGGCTGGCCGGATGACGGCATCGCGCCGGGCACCCTTTGGCAGGACGTACCGGAAGACTGGCTGTGCCCTGACTGCGGCGTCGGCAAGATGGACTTCGAAATGATCGAAATCAACTAAGCACAACCCAAGGAGTAAGGCATGAGCGCACCAGTCGTCATCGTTGGCACCGGGCTTGCGGGCTACAACCTGGCCCGTGAGTTTCGCAAGCTCGACAGCGAAACCCCGTTGCTGCTGATTACCGCCGATGACGGTCGTTCCTACTCCAAACCGATGCTCTCCACCGGTTTTGGCAAGAACAAGGACGCCGACGGCCTGAGTATGGCCGAGCCGGGCGCCATGGCCGAGCAGTTGAAGGCCGAAGTGCGCACCCATACGCGCATCAGCGGTATCGACGCCGGCCACAAGCGCTTGTGGATCGGCGAAGAGGCCGTGGCCTACCGCGACCTGATCCTCGCCTGGGGTGCAGAGACCGTGCGCGTGCCGATTGAAGGCGATGGTGCGGATCGGGTCTTCCCGATCAACGATCTCGAAGACTACGCACGCTTCCGTGCCGCAGCGGCCGGTAAGCGTCGGGTATTGCTACTCGGGGCCGGCCTGATCGGCTGCGAGTTCGCCAATGACCTGATCCTCGGCGGCTACGAAGTGCAACTGGTCGCCCCGTGCGAACAGGTCATGCCGACGCTGCTGCACCGGGCCGCTGCGGCAGCCGTGCAGGCGGGGCTGGAAAGCCTCGGTGCACGCTTCCACCTGGGGCCGGTGCTGACCCGTCTGCAAAAAGTGGCTGACGGTCTGGAGGCGCACCTGTCCGACGGTCAGGTCATTGCGTGCGATGTGGTGGTCTCGGCCATCGGTCTGCGTCCACGCATTGATCTGGCCGCGGCTGCCGGTGTACAGGTCAATCGCGGCGTCGTGGTCAATCGCCATTTGCAAACGTCTCACGCCAATATCTACGCCTTGGGCGACTGCGCCGAGGTCGACGGGCTGAATCTGCTGTACGTCATGCCCCTGATGAGTTGTGCGCGAGCGCTGGCACAAACCCTGGCGGGAAACCCGACGGCAGTGAGCTATGGTCCCATGCCGATCACCGTGAAAACCCCGGTGTGCCCACTGGTGGTTTCGCCCCCGCCACGGGGCAGCGAAGGCGTGTGGGCGGTCGAAGGGCAGGGCGCCGACATCAAGGCCCTGTGTCACAGCGCTGACGGCCAGTTGCTCGGTTATGCCCTGACCGGCGCGGCGGTGATGGAAAAACTCGCACTGAACAAACAACTTCCGCCCTTGCTGGCGTAAATACCGGTCGTTCTGTCGGAATCACCCCGCTTTTGCCCCTACAAAGGTCGCGTGGAGGCTGGCGCCGCCGGTATCCGCGTGCCATCCTCACTCCGTCTGCCGCAGAGTAGAGCCTGCGGCGCCTTGGGCGCTGTTCCAACGAGAACAGCACGGACATAACAACAAAAAACCGTCAAAGGGGCTTCACTAATGCGTAAACCAGAACTCGCCGCTGCAATCGCTGAAAAAGCAGATCTGACCAAAGAACAGGCCAACCGCGTGCTCAACGCCGTTCTCGAAGAAATCACTGGCGCTCTGCACCGCAAGGACAGCGTCACGCTGGTGGGCTTCGGCACCTTCCTGCAACGCCACCGCGGCGCCCGCACCGGTAAAAACCCGCAAACCGGCGAGCCGGTGAAAATCAAGGCCAGCAACACCGTTGCCTTCAAGCCAGGCAAATCGTTGAAAGACAGCGTTAATCCATAATTGCGGCGAAGTCCCTGAACACGGGGAGAACCGCAATAAAAAATGGGCACACCGATTGCGGTCGGGTGCCCATTTTTTGTGGCTGTAAATCGGCTTATTGACGCCGGAAGCAGGCCTTGCCGTTGCCAAAATTGACGGCCAAGCAGTTGGGTTCGATGGCTAATTGCAGATCTTTGAACAACACAGAAAGATCGCCGTTGGCAGGGTCAGGATAGGCTTGCCAGTCCAGCGTCGCCCATCGAGTTTCCGGCATGACGGTGAACCACTCGATTTCATCAGGAGAATTTTGTGTATGCAAACCGATTTTCGCCAATGCTTTATTTGGGGAGAACGGCAGTGTCAGCGTGTTTCGCTGCGAGTCTGTCCAAACCTCCTTCAATGTCGAACCGTCTTCGAATTGCCAATGAACGTCCACTGGATGGATCGCGGGTGGTGAGACCGGATCGAAGTGATAAAACGTCAACCAATAGTTATGGTCAACTCGTTCTCGCTCATCTGGAGCCAGATATTGGCGGGTGGTCGCCAGATCAAATCCGATTGGTTGTTCGAATGTTAAGGGCTGGTTTTTTCGTTTCTTCCAGCCAATATTGAAGGCTCGGCTATCCCCCGCGACATCGAACCACTGATAAGTTCCACGATTATGATCTGTGTCAAAGCCAATTTTTTTCAGAGTTCTCTGGTGATCGTAAGGAAACCAGAGGTCTGTTTGTTGATTCGAGTTCAAGAGCAATTGACCCGGTGGACCTGAATCGAACTCGAGACTGACCATCACGGGTTTCAGGGGCGGCGGCGCAGGTTGGTGATCGTACCGTAGCTCTAAAACGTAGCTCTCTTTAGCCAACTCATTTTTTTCTTTGTCGGCATATTCCTTTAGTTCGATCAGCGTTCTCTCGTGTGAAAGATTGTAGGAAAGCTTCTTTGCTGGTTGGGCAGCAGGCTCTTGCTCCAGCATGAGAGTGTTTTCCTCGACATACCAGTTTCCCTTGGCGACACCGCCAGCCGATCCGTAGGCGATACCAGCAGAAAAGGTGCCGTCCTTACGCAACAGCAACTCGGCGCCCATTTCCATTGCGCCCGTCAGGTAGTAATGGCCGTCCAGTGGCGAGGTGTCTGCAAACGCCTGGGTAACGGGAAGCCACATCAGCGCTGCGAACAACAGCGGTTTCAATTCCATGAGGTAATGCTCCTTACCAGCTCCCGAAGGGAATGCCGAATTTTTCGATGTAGGCTTTAGATTCAGGTGATAGAGACAGTGCGTACCGCCCCTCGTTTTTTCCTTGATACGGGCCTTCCTTCATTACACTCCCTTTGAACCGAGTAATCTCGACAGACTTGAGGCAAGCGCCCCTTAGCCAGACCTTTGCAATACCGCCGGGAGCCAAGCCAATACCCATGTCATCGCGGTAGTCCGTGATCCATTTGCCATCAGCCCTGCAGAAAGCTTTTTCCGGCTTACGCATGATTTCCCGAGCCGATTCGCAAATGGTGATGTAAGCCTCATAGGTTTGGGGTTCAGCCAGGGATTGCCATCGTATATAGATCAGTATCGGTAGTCCTTGAGATCGGGACTGAATTCGGTGGTGAAGCGGCTCTCCAGTAGCAGACTTGGGCGTTGAAGATCGTAGTCACGACGGGTCACCGTGCTGGTGCGCGTGTTGAAGCCCATGGTCAGCTGATTGCGACCATGCCGCTGTCGGCCTGAAAGTGCGCTGTACCCAGACTGGGGGCGAACACTGGGCTGTCAGTGAGCACCAGTAAATGCCCGTCGACCGAATGCTGGTGATGCCAGGCAATTCCATCTTCGGCGCACAAACGCTGGAGGAACATGAAGTCGCTTTCGCCGTACTGCGTACAGTACTCACGCGACGGATTCGGGTTGATGTGAAAGGTGAATGCATCGCTTTGAAAGCCGTGCCTTTCGAGCACCTGCGCGATGATCTGCGGCACCGTACGCTGCTGAAAAATTCGCTGATCCTGGCTGAACTGCAGATAGTGCAACGCTGGCACCAGCGTCAGCTCATAGCGGGTCAGGCGTTTACCGGACTCTGCGACCATTACATCTTCGATGCGCCCGTGAATACCTTCGCCGTTGAGGCCGAATTGTAGAAACGCGGGTTGGCTGAGCAGGCTCTCCAGATCGAAGTCCGGATACTCGCTGACCAGTTCGATTCGGACGGAGTAAAGCTGGCTGATGGCCTCGGTGCCGTTAAAGGCAAGCACCTTGAAATCGTGACGAACGGCTGGGATTTGCAGGGTAAAAGGCGCGCAGTTGCCCGTACTGAACATACGCTTGTCCTTAAGCAATGGGAGTCTTGGCGCGGTGTCCGATCATCCTTCATCGCCACGCGAAGAGAATTTGCCAAGGCACGCTAGCAACGCGGGAAATAAATTGATGTAAGAAGTATCTCTGACATTTGTCAGAGCATTCCGGGTGTGAAAGTGCGGGGTAAATTGAAGGAGAAGACTTAGGAGGGAGCTTCGATAATTATTGAGTTGGCACTGATGTACAGTATTGCCGCCCCTGTGAAACTTTCAGAAAGTGAAATGCCATCAAATTGATGGCACTTTTATTGATGGATGTTGTCGGCGGTAAATTGTTTATAGAGGTCGATTGGATTTCGGAAGAATCCTACTTTTATTTTTTATAAATTTTGTCATGCTTAACGCCACTTATTGGGACGGTCGTTCGAAATGAAGTGGCCTGACTTCACTGGATGCTCTGGATCAATGGTTTGGAGGGTGCTGGGCAAACGCGGAGAATTTAAAGCGGTATCAGGGAATCCCCTGTCCCATATAGGGCGATCTCTTACAAGCACCAATGAACACTTCGTCTTGTTGTTTAATCAGATGCTTGCTAGTGGCCATCATCGTGAGTACGATGCGCCCACTTGAAAGAGCACACACTCAATAGGATGAGTCATGTCACTGCTCTTCGATACTGTCCAGCGCTCCTGAAACTCCAATAGGCGCACGACTGTAATCCCAATTAAAGGCCATGGATGTCCTACTCAAGCAAACTTTCCGCCCATTACCTCGAACTCGCTAAAGTCTCTGTTTCCAAAGAGAATTTCGCGGGCGAAGACGTTCGTTTTTCGAGCGAATTCGAGGCACTGGAAAGCGAGCTGGCCAAAGCCTCGTCGATGCACGAAAGCGGGCAGATCGACTGGCTGAAAATTCGCGAAAACAGCGAAAACCTTCTGCGTACCCAATCCAAGGATTTGCGTGTCGGCGCCTGGCTCACCTGGTCGCTGTATCAGCGCGAATCCTTCCCCGGGCTGCTGGCCGGCCTCGGTCTTCTGCACCATCTGTCGGAAAACAACTGGGCCGACGTTCACCCGCTCAAACCCCGCACCCGTGCCGCCGCCATTGGCTGGCTGGTGCCGCGTCTTGAGCAGGTCATCACCGAAAACATCGCGATCAAAGAGCAGTTGCCGATGTTCCGGCAGCTCTCCGAGCATCTGGCTGGCCTCGACGCTGCCTGCACCGAACATCTGGGTGATGATGCGCCGCTGCTGCTGCCGCTCTCCCGCCGCCTGAAAACCATGATCCAGCGTGCCGCGGACAACCAGCCAGCCCCTGGTGTGGTGGGCGCTGCGGTGGCACAGGTCAAACAGGCCGCGAGCCAGTTGCTCACGCCCGGCGCACCGATTGACAACGAAAGAGACGCTCACAAAGCCTTGCGCGCCCAGCAGGACAGCGCGCGGCCACTGTGCGCCTGGTGGCTCAAACAGAAGGCCACTGACCTGCGCGCCTTGCGCCTGAATCGCACGCTGCTGTGGATGACCATCGACGCGGTACCGGAGCGCAACGCCGAACAGATCACCGTGTTGCGTGGTCTGCCACTGGAAAAACTCAAGCTCTACCAGGACCGTTTCGATCAGGGCAAATACGCCGACTTGCTGGTGGAACTGGAGGCGAGCCTGGCGAAGGCACCGTTCTGGTTCGATGGCCAGCGAATGGTCTGGGAATGTCTCCAGAACCTCAACGCCGAGTTGGCAATGCGCGAAGTGGAAATCCACTTCGCGCTTTTGGTTCAGCGTCTGCCTGGCATTGTCGAGTTGCGTTTCCATGACGGTGCGCCGTTTGCCGATCCGTCCACCCGGGCGTGGATCGCCGCCAATGTCATGCCGCATCTGCAAAGCGCCAGTGCACCGCGCAAGGTCGAGAGCGAGAACGTCGAAACCCAGCCAGCCTGGGAAAAAGCCCTCGAAGAGGTGCTGCCACTGCTGCGCAAGGAAGGCTTGAAGCCTGCCGTGCAGATCCTCAAGCAAGGACTGCAATCGGCCCACGGCGGACGCGAGCGCTTCTTCTGGCAGTTCGCGCTCGCCCGCCTGTGCTTCATGGCCAAGAAATACGAACTGGCCAAGAACCAGCTCGAAACCCTCGATCAGACATTACAGGACTCAGGCCTGCACGCCTGGGAGCCCGATCTTGCATTGGAAGTGCTGCACCTGCTGCACAGTTGCTGCGAGTTGTTACCGCAGAACCATGCAGTGCGTGAACGCAAGGAAGAGATTTATCGCAGGCTGTGCCACCTCGATCTCGAAGTGGTACTCGAATAGGCCCCAGGGCCACAACCGCAAGGAGAAAAGCCATGGCCAAAGAAGGCTCGGTAGCCCCCAAGGAACGCATCAACGTCACCTTCAAACCCGCCACCGGCGGTGCTCAGGAAGAGATTGAACTGCCGCTGAAACTGCTGGCAATCGGTGACTACACCCACCGCAAGGACGATCGCAAAATCGAAGATCGCAAGCCGATCAGCATCGACAAGATGACCTTCGACGAAGTGTTGGCCAAGCAAGAACTGGGTCTGACGCTGAGCGTGCCGAACCGTCTTCAGGAAGATGGCGAGGCCGACGAGCTGGCTGTGCAACTGCGCGTCAATTCGATGAAGGACTTCAACCCGGCCAGCCTGGTCGAGCAAGTGCCTGAGCTGAAAAAACTGATGGAACTGCGCGATGCGCTGGTGGCCCTCAAGGGCCCGCTGGGTAACGCACCTGCGTTCCGTAAAGCCATCGAAGGCGTGCTCGCCGACGACGAATCCCGCGGTCGCGTACTCGGTGAGCTGGGCTTGAACGCCGCAGCCCCGGACGCCTGAGACTCAAGCCAAGGAAGCCAACACAATGAGCACTAGCGCAGCACAAGAGAAGAGCGCCGAGAACGGCGAATACAGCATTCTCGACAGCATCATCGCCGAAACCCGTCTGACGCCGGACGACGAAGCCTACGACATCGCCAAACGCGGCGTGTCGGCGTTCATCGAAGAACTGCTCAAGCCGCAGAACAACGGTGAGCCAGTCAAGAAGGCCATGGTTGACCGCATGATCGCCGAGATCGATGCCAAGCTCAGCCGTCAGATGGACGAAATCCTGCACCACCCGGACTTCCAGGCTCTGGAATCGTCGTGGCGTGGTCTGCAACTGCTGGTCGACCGCACCAACTTCCGCGAAAACATCAAGATCGAAATCCTCAACGTCTCCAAAGAAGACCTGCTGGACGATTTCGAAGATTCGCCGGAAGTCATGCAGTCGGGCCTGTACAAGCACATCTACACCGCAGAATACGGCCAGTTCGGTGGTCAGCCGGTTGGCGCGATCATCGCCAACTACTACATGTCCCCAAGCTCGCCAGACGTGAAGCTGATGCAGTACGTGGCCAGCGTTTCGTGCATGTCCCACGCGCCGTTCATCGCTGCGGCCGGCCCGAAATTCTTCGGCCTGGAAAGCTTCACCGGCCTGCCGGATCTGAAAGATCTGAAAGACCACTTCGAAGGCCCGCAATTCGCCAAATGGCAGAGCTTCCGTACTTCGGAAGACTCCCGCTACGTTGGCCTGACCGTGCCGCGTTTCCTGCTGCGTAACCCGTACGACCCGGAAGAAAACCCGGTCAAATCGTTCGTGTACAAGGAAACCGTTGCCAACAGCCACGAGCACTACCTGTGGGGCAACACGGCCTACGCGTTTGGCACCAAGCTGACCGACAGCTTCGCCAAATTCCGCTGGTGCCCGAACATCATCGGCCCACAGAGCGGTGGTGCTGTTGAAGACCTGCCTCTGCACCATTTCGAAAGCATGGGCGAAATCGAAACCAAGATTCCTACGGAAGTTCTGGTTTCCGACCGTCGTGAATACGAACTGGCCGAGGAAGGCTTCATCTCCCTGACCATGCGCAAGGGCTCCGACAACGCGGCGTTCTTCTCCGCAAGCTCGGTGCAGAAGCCGAAGTTCTTCGGCATCAGCGCAGAAGGCAAGGCTGCAGAGCTGAACTACAAGCTCGGCACCCAACTGCCATACATGATGATCGTCAACCGCCTGGCTCACTACCTGAAAGTGCTGCAGCGCGAGCAACTCGGTTCGTGGAAAGAACGTACCGACCTCGAGCTGGAACTCAACAAGTGGATCCGTCAGTACGTGGCCGACCAGGAAAACCCGAGCGCCGAAGTGCGTGGCCGTCGTCCGCTGCGCGCTGCGCAAGTGATCGTCAGCGACGTTGAAGGCGAGCCGGGCTGGTACCGCGTGAGCTTGAACGTGCGTCCGCACTTCAAGTACATGGGTGCCGATTTCACCCTGTCGCTGGTTGGCAAGCTGGACAAAGAGTAAGAGCGACTCATGGACGGATACGGCAGCCTTTTCGAACGCCTCAACGGCGATGCGCAACTACGCAAGGGCAACAGCCTTGAGGCTTGTGCCATGGCGTCAGTGGCTGCCCATCTGGCCAAAATGCTCAGCACCCGGGCCGGCAGCGTGCAAACGCTGTCCGACTACGGGTTGCCCGATCTCAATGACATGCGTCTGAGCCTGCACGACTCCCTGAGTCAGGCCCGTCTGGCCATCGAAAGCTTCATCGAAGCCTACGAGCCACGCCTGAGCAACGTGCGTGTCATTTCCCTGCCGCGTGACCACGATCAACTGCGCCTGGCCTTCAGTATCGAAGGCCTGCTGGAAGTTGAAGGGTTCAAGCGTCAGGTCAGTTTTTCCGCGCGCCTGGATGGCAGCGGACAAGTGAAGGTCACCTAAGGAGATCCCCGATGTCTGGCAAACCCGCAGCACGCGTATCCGACCCCACCGCTTGCCCGCTCCCCGGCCACGGCACCAACCCGATCGCCGCCGGTTCCGGCGACGTGTTCTTCGACGGCCTCGCGGCCGCCCGCCAAGGCGATGCGTCGGCGTGTGGTGGTGCGATGGTTGGCGATCTGGCGACCACGGTTCTGATCAATGGCAAACCGGCGGCCACGGTAGGTTCGGTTGGTTCTCATGGCAATAAGGTCACCGCCGGTTCTGGCACGGTGATTATCGGCAATTCGCATTCGCCGGCGCCGTTTGTGCCGCCGGAGCCGTTAGTCATTCCTGGAGTCTTCAACCGTGTTTTTTCATTCCATACAGCGGACGGACAACCAGTAGCAAACCTCAATTACAGAATGGTTTCTGACAGTGGCTTAGAGAAAGCAGGATGTTCATCGGCGGCTGGAGGCACAGGGTGTTTCTCCACTGGAAAACAAGCCGAGATGGTTACCATCTACGTGTCGTCGGAGTAATCGCGTGGAAACCTCTATTGTCATCGACGGCGTTGCACACATTTTCGAGACTTCCGATGGAAAAACGGAACTGAAAATCAAAGCCGAAACTACGCCGAGTGAAGATAAAAAACCGAAACAGCTTCCATTGCCTCACGTCTGGTTAATAACCAGAGGAAATGGGGTGCCTCTTTTTGCTCTAAAACCGAATGCACCAGATGTTCAGTTCAGGATCATGAAAGCTGAGAAACTGTATGCGGAAGCAATTCAGTGGTTTGAGCCGTTGGCTGATAATTATCGGAAGAAAATTTGGGTGAACCCCGAGTCTAAAACTGCCAGTACAGATGCCTACAATGCCTATAAGCAGTTTAGTTGGTCGCAAATTATTAAATTTGCAATTATTGACCGGATGTCAATTAGCTTTGCCCCGACAATGCCCGGTGATTGGAAAAATAGTTCTGAGGGTGGTGCCGAATTTTTAATGGTCATGATTGATGGTGAGCCCTATTGGGCTGACGGGGTTGGGCAAATACCGTTCGCGACCGATACATATCGTTTATATCTGGAAGAAACCAAGTCTTTGGAAGCTGCCATTAAGAAAACCGTTGAAACCGGTATGAAATATGGTGATGGTATTCCTATATTCCCAAAGGAGGACAAGACCAATGAGTACGATAATTATATGGTGCTACGTGGGGCTTTATGGGCTTCGGAAAATTTTGAACTACGCACTGAAACGGTAAGAGTATTTGCTGGGCGAATGGGCTATCGCGAGAAAGTGGTGACCAGTACTGTTTATCTTGGCACATACGATCAGAAGTTAAGAAGCTCCATCACGCAAGGCTCTGTAGATAAGTATGGAGAGTGGAAAAGATGATGGTGAGGCTAGCGGCGGGTTTATTGGTACATTTTTTTGCCTGCGTCATTTATGTCGTGGTTAATTACTATGGTGTTTCGCTGTACAAGGTTTTATTTGGTGGGCTTACCTCGCGTGGTGCTTCCATCGGGATTGCCATGTATATGGTGTTTTATCTGTTTATTTTTGTAAATTTAGTTGTTGCTGTAATTCCAAAGCGAATGGTGAAAGTTAGCATTGTTTTTCTAATGGTTGCATTGATATTGGTTTATCTGTTGCCGCTTTATCCTGTTCGCGCGGCCGCTTACAGCGTTTTAACGGGTGGGCTAACTATTTTGGCGATATGGCTGGCTGGCAAGTTTGAAAAGTTTTTGTTGGCTCGGGTCATGACATGAAGTTTTTTGCTTTCTGGAAAAAGGGGGCGGTCCCTAATATTGCTTGGGTCATTACTGATGGTTCTTTCTGCCCATGAAGTTTTTGTGCGGGAACGGCTCAATGAAATCAAGAGCGTGGCAATGCCTTGCCGCTTTCCTCTGCTCGGTCGGTTTGCTGACGATTCTGGTCGGCTTCGCGTTGCTGTTGCGAATGGAAAGCTCGACCGAACCAAAGCTCTTCGCTCATCCCCATGCGTTGTGGATTGGCGCCGAGGATGGCGGGGTTTTTGTCGAGGTCACCAAGCACGAAGCGCCCGACTATTACGTGGAGATTCGTCACGAAAATGGTCAGATGTGGACAGAAGGCTGGGTTCGATATGGTACCCGGGATAGCCATCCACTCAGCGCTGCAGCAATTGGTGGCTACGGCGGCGAAGAGCTCTATGTGTATACGGGCGTCGAGATCACTCCGCAAAAACAAGGAGCCGCACAGCGATGAATATCTACGTGCGCGTCGCGCAAACGATCCTTCATTCGGCCATCAACACCCGGAAGCGCATCGCCAGGAGACGCTGTATGTCCGCAACGACAATCGTGCTCCAAAGGATGTTTTTCATGCGATCCACTACCAGGCAGGTAACCCGTGTCCTTTAACCACTACTACCAAAGCGAACTCACCGCACTGCGCCAACTCGGTCGCCGTTTCGCCGAGCGTAGTCCGGCGCTGGCTCCGTATCTGGGGCAGGCTGGGCGGGATCCGGACGTGGAGCGGTTGCTCGAAGGCTTTGCGTTCCTGACCGGACGCTTGCGCCAGAAGCTCGATGACGAGCTGCCGGAGCTCAGCCATTCGCTGATGCAACTGCTGTGGCCGAACTACATGCGCCCGCTACCGGCATTCAGCATTTTGCAGTTTGATCCGCTTCAACGTTCGGGCCCGGCGCTGGTGGTCGAGCGCGATACGCCGGTGGAAAGCAAGCCGATCGAAGACGTGCGCTGCCGCTTCCGCACTTGCTACCCGACCGAAGTGTTGCCGCTGGATCTGGCTGCGCTGAACTACTCGGTAAAGGGCGACGGTTCGCTGCTCAGCCTGCGTCTGGAGATGAGCGCCGATGGCCATCTCGGCGAGTTGGAACTGAGCAAACTGCGTCTGCACTTTGCCGGCGAGCGCTACATCAGCCAGATGCTGTACCTGAGTCTGCTGCGCAACCTCGAAGGCATTGAGCTGATCCCGCTCGACGGTGCCGGCAAGCCAATCGATGGCGTGGCGGGCAAGCCGATGGCGTTCAAGATTCCCGGTGACCGGGTCAAACCGGTGGGCTTTGCCGAAGAAGAGGCGTTGATTCCGTATCCGCTGAACACCTTCCGTGGCTATCGCTACCTGCAGGAATATTTCGCCTTCCAGGACAAGTTCCTGTTCGTCGACGTCAACGGTCTGGACATTCTCAAAGCGTTGCCGGAAGACACCCTCAAGCAGATGCGCGGCCTGGAGCTGCGCTTTGATATCCGCAAGAGCGGGATCATGCGCATGCGCCCGACGCTGGATAACGTGAAGCTGTTCTGCACGCCGATCGTCAACCTGTTCGAACACGACGCGCTGCCGATCCGCCTCGATGGCAAGCAGGACGAGTACCTGCTGCTGCCGGCGGAATACGATCTGGAAAACTGCGGCGTGTTCTCGGTGGAAACCGTGACCGGCTGGAAGCCCGGCGGCCTCGGTTATCAGGAGTACGTGCCGTTCGAATCGTTTGAGCACGACCCGAGTTTCGACGTGCCCAACAGCCGTCCGCACTACAGCATCCGCCAGCGTTCATCCTTGCTGCACGACGGCCTCGACACTTACCTGAGCTTCGGCATCCGCCACACCGAGGCCCACGAAACGCTGTCGATCGAGCTGATGTGCACCAACCAGAACCTGCCGAAGAAGCTCAAGCTCGGCGACATCTGCATGGCTTGCGAGGAGACGCCGGAGTTCTTGAGTTTCCGCAACATCACCCCGGCCACCTCGAGTTTCGCGCCGCCGCTGAACCGTGACTTCCTGTGGAAGCTGATCAGCAACATGTCGCTTAACTATCTGTCGCTGGCCGACGTCAATGCGTTGAAGGTGATTCTGGAAACCTACGACCTGCCGCGCTACTACGACCAGCACGCGGAGAAGGTCAGCAAACGCCTGCTCGGTGGTCTCAAGCACATCAAGCACCACCACGTCGATCGGCTGCACCGTGGCCTGCCGGTGCGCGGTTTGCGCACCGAACTGACCATCGACCCGGAAGGGTATATCGGTGAAGGCGACCTGTTCGTTTTCGCCTCCGTTCTTAACGAGTTTTTCGCGCTTTACGCCAGTCTCAATTCATTCCATGAACTGCGGGTAAAAAGCACACAGGGAGAGGTGTACCAATGGACACCACGTATGGGTCTGCAACCCCTGCTTTAAGCGGGTTGACCCGGGTAATACGCGAATACTCGCTGTTTCAGGCCGTGCTGCTGGTGATCGACCGACTGCGCGATGCACACCCGCACCTGAGCGAAGACGATTTGTACGATCAGGTGGAATTCCAGGCCAACCCGAGCCTCGGATTCCCGCGCAGCGATGTCGATCGCGTGGAGTTTTTCGAAGAGCACGGGCAGATGCGCGCGCGCGTACGTTTCAACCTGATCGGCCTGGTCGGCTCCGGTTCGCCGCTGCCGGCGTTCTACGGTGAGCAGGCGTTGGGCGACAGCGAAGACGGCAACCCGACGCGCAACTTCCTCGATCTGTTCCACCATCGCCTGCAACGGCTGATGCTGCCGATCTGGCGCAAGTACCGCTACCGCGCGAGTTTCCAGAGCGGCGCGATCGACCCGTTCTCGTCGCAGTTGTTTGCGTTGATCGGTCTGGGCGGCGAAGAAATCCGCAAAGCCAAGGAACTCAACTGGAAACGCCTGCTGCCTTACCTTGGCCTGCTCAGCTTGCGGGCGCACTCGGCGGCACTGATCGAAGCCGTGCTGCGTTACTACTTCAAGCACGAAGACCTGGTCATCGAGCAGTGCATCGAACGCCGCGTGGAAATTCTCGAAGAGCAGCGCAACCGTCTGGGGCGCGCCAACAGCATGCTCGGCGAAGACCTGGTGCTCGGCGAACACGTGCGCGACCGCAGCGGCAAATTCCGCATTCACATCACCCAACTCGATTGGCAGCGATTCCATGAATTCCTGCCGATCGGTTTCGGTTACCAGCCGCTCTGCGCGCTGGTGCGGTTCACCCTGCGTGACCCGCTCGATTACGACATTCGCCTGGTTTTGCGCCAGGAAGAAATCCGCGAACTGCGCATCGGTGAGCAGAACGCCTGTCGCCTCGGTTGGACCAGTTGGCTGGGCCGCGAGAAAGCGGACGGCGTGGTGACCCTGGGCAGCAAAATTCATTAAGGACGTGAGCCATGATCAACGTAGACCTGCAACAACTCATCCAGGCGCTGGACGCCGAAACCCGTCGTGACCTGGAGCGTTCGGCCGAGCGTTGCGTCGCCCGTGGCGGCAGCAAGATCCTCGTCGAAGACTTGATGCTCGGCCTGCTGGAACGTCCGAACGGGTTGCTTGCCCGCGCGTTGCAAGACGCGGATGTCGATGCCGGTGAGCTCAGCGCCGCGCTGCAATCGCGTGTTGAACACAGCGCTTCGCGCAACCCGGTGTTTGCCCCGGAACTGGTGCAATGGCTGCAAGACGCCTTGCTCGTGGCCAACCTCGAACTGGGCCAGACCCAGGTCGAAGACGCCGCGCTGATCCTCGCGCTGCTGCGCAACCCGATGCGTTATGCCGGCAGCCGTTATCAGCCGCTGCTCGCCAAATTGAACATCGATCGCCTGAAAGAATTTGCCCTGTCGCAACAGGAGCAACCGGCGGCCAACGGCAAACCGGCCGCTCAGGGCGAATCGCTGTTGCAGCGCTTCACCCACAACCTGACCCAACAGGCCCGCGACGGCAAACTCGACCCGGTGCTGTGCCGTGACGGCGCGATCCGTCAGATGGTCGACATCCTCGCCCGTCGCCGCAAGAACAACCCGATCGTCGTTGGTGAGGCCGGTGTCGGTAAAACCGCTATTGTCGAAGGCCTGGCCTCGCGCATCGCTGCCGGTGAAGTGCCGCAAGTGCTCAAAGGCGTTGAGCTGCTGTCGCTGGACATGGGCCTGTTGCAGGCCGGCGCCAGCGTCAAAGGTGAGTTCGAGCGTCGCCTCAAAGGCGTGATCGACGAGGTCAAAGCCTCGCCGAAGCCAATCATTCTGTTCATCGACGAAGCTCACACGCTGATCGGCGCGGGCGGCAATGCCGGCGGTTCCGACGCGGCCAACCTGTTGAAACCGGCGCTGGCGCGTGGCGAGTTGCGCACCATCGCCGCGACCACTTGGGCCGAGTACAAGAAATACTTCGAGAAAGACCCGGCGCTGGCCCGTCGTTTCCAGCCGGTGCAACTGCACGAACCGACCGTCAGCGAAGCGGTGACCATCCTTCGGGGTCTGGCTCAGGTCTACGAGAAGAGCCACGGCATTTACCTGCGTGATGACGCGGTGGTGTCTGCTGCTGAGTTGTCCGCGCGTTATCTGGCCGGTCGGCAACTGCCGGACAAAGCCGTCGATGTTCTCGACACCGCTTGCGCCCGCGTGCGCATCAGCCTCGCCGCCGCCCCGGAAAGCCTTGAGCGCCTGCGTGGCGAACTGGCTGAAGGTGGCCGTCAGCGCCAGGCCCTGCGTCGCGACGCCGAGGCCGGTCTGCTGATCGACCACGAAGCGCTGGAGGCACTGGAAGCGCGGCTGGACGAAGCCGAAAACGAAATGGTTGCACTGGAAGCCCTGTGGACTGAACAGAAGCAACTGGCCGAACGCCTGCTGGAACTGCGTCAGCAACTGGCCAAGGCCCGTGAAGCCGCAGCCGTCGAGCCGACCGTCAACATCGAAGAAGACGCCGAAGGCACCGTGATTGAAACCCTCGCCGCTGAAGTCGAGGAAGGTCAAAGCGTCGAAGCGCTGGAAGCCCAGCTCAACGAAACCCACAGCGCATTGACCGCCGCTCAGGTCAAAGAGCGTCTGGTCAGCTTCGAAGTCTGCCCGCGTCTGGTGGCTGAAGTGATCAGCGCCTGGACCGGCGTACCTTTGGCGCAACTGGCCCGTGAGCACAACGCCAAAGTCGCCAGTTTCGCCACCGACCTGCGCACGCGCATCCGGGGTCAGGAACAAGCCGTCCACGCACTGGATCGCTCGATGCGTGCCACCGCGGCTGGCCTGAACAAACCGGATGCACCGGTCGGCGTGTTCCTGCTGGTCGGCCCGAGCGGCGTCGGCAAAACCGAAACCGCGCTGGCCCTCGCCGACCTGTTGTACGGCGGTGATCGGTTTATCACCACCATCAACATGTCCGAGTTCCAGGAGAAACACACCGTTTCGCGCCTGATCGGTGCGCCACCGGGCTACGTCGGTTACGGCGAAGGCGGCATGCTCACCGAGGCCGTGCGCCAGAAGCCGTACTCGGTGGTGCTGCTCGATGAAGTTGAAAAGGCTGACCCGGACGTACTCAACCTGTTCTACCAAATCTTCGACAAAGGCGTGGCCAATGACGGCGAAGGGCGCGAGATCGACTTCCGTAACACGCTGATCCTGATGACGTCGAACCTGGGCAGCGACCGTATCAGCGACCTCTGCGAAGACGGCGCGCGGCCAACCGCCGAACAGCTCGAAGAAACCATTCGCCCGGTACTCAGCAAACACTTCAAACCGGCGCTGCTGGCACGGATGAAAGTGGTGCCGTACTACCCGGTCGGCGGCCCTGTGCTGCGCGAGCTGATCGAGATCAAACTCGGTCGTCTCGGCGAGCGACTCAACCGTCGTCAACTGGATTTCAGCTGGTGCCAGAATCTCGTCGATCATTTGTCCGAGCGCTGCACCCAAAGCGACAGCGGCGCGCGTCTGATCGACCACTTGCTTGATCAGCACGTCCTGCCGTTGGTGGCGGATCGTCTGCTCGATGCGATGGCCACCGGTGAAAGCCTCAAGCGTGTGCATGCCACGCTCGACGGCGACGCCAGCGTGACGTGCGAGTTTGCCTGAGGTGGGCGTGATGTTCACTCAAGTGCCGCAGCCGCTGGTCTATGCCGAAGCGTTGCTGGCGCAGTTCGCCAGCCTTTCGCGGGCGGCGGACGGTGCTGCGCTATTGAGTGACTTTGTGCGTGGGCTGGCCGGGCTGAGTGGTTGCGAACTGACGCAACTGTATCTGCTCGACGCCACCCACACCTGCCTGGGCATGAACGCCGAATACCTCGACGGCGCGCTGCAACCGCGTCAAGCGGCGAGCCTGCCGGCGGACTACAACGGTGAGCAACTGCTGCAATTTGCGCTGTGCCAGAACCGCGTGGTGTGCCTCGACGATTTGAGCGCCAGCCTGCACGAAACCAGTTTTCTGCCGGCCGTGGCAGCGCCGTGGCAGTCGCTGCTGTGCGTGCCGCTGGTCAACCAGCACAAGGCTGTCGAAGGCTTGCTGCTGTGTGCCAGCCGCCATCGCACCGACCTGCAAGGCTTTGCCGACTCGCTCGGCCAGCTCGGCTCGTTCGTACTCGGCCAATTGCACTTGCTGCAACGCCTGCGTCAACCTCAGGACGTCTCGGCTCCGGTGTTGCGCAGTGTGCCGAGCATCAGTGGTTATGGGCTGATCGGCAAAAGCGCGGCGATGCGCCAGACCTACTCGTTGATCAGCAAAGTCCTGCACAGCCCTTACACGGTGCTGCTGCGCGGCGAAACCGGCACCGGCAAGGAAGTGGTTGCGCGAGCGATTCACGATTGCGGCCCGCGCCGTTCGCAAGCGTTCATTGTGCAGAACTGCGCGGCATTCCCGGAGAGCCTGCTGGAAAGCGAGCTGTTCGGCTATCGCAAAGGTGCATTCACCGGTGCCGATCGCGACCGCGCCGGGCTGTTCGACGCGGCCAATGGCGGCACGCTGTTGCTCGACGAAATCGGCGACATGCCGCTGTCGTTGCAGGCGAAAATCCTGCGCGTGTTGCAAGAAGGCGAGATTCGTCCGCTAGGCTCCAACGATACGCACAAGATCGACGTGCGCATCATTGCCGCGACTCACCGTGATCTGGCGGTGCTGGTCAGCGAAGGCAAATTCCGCGAAGACTTGTACTACCGCCTCGCGCAATTTCCGATTGTGCTGCCGGCCCTGCGTCAGCGCGAAGGCGACATTCTTGATCTGGCCCGCCATTTTGCCGAGAAGACCTGCTCTTTCTTGCAGCGTGACCCGGTGTGCTGGTCCGAAGAAGCACTTGAACACCTGTGCGGTTACACCTTCCCCGGCAACGTCCGTGAACTCAAGGCCCTGGTCGAGCGTGCGGTACTGCTGTGCGAGGGCGGCGAGTTGCTGGCCGAGCATTTCTCCCTGCGCATGGAACCCATGTTCGAAGACAACAGCGGCCTGAATCTGCGCGAGCGTATGGAGCAGGTCGAGCGCTCGTTGTTGCTCGATTGCCTGCGCAAGAACGACGGCAACCAGACCCTCGCCGCCCGTGAGTTGGGCCTGCCTCGGCGCACGCTGCTGTACCGCCTCGGGCGCCTGAATATCAATCTTGGAGATTTCGATGGATAGGCCAAGATCATCGACTTCGCCGCAAAAAAACTATTTCAGCGCCGCCCGCAAGGGTCGGCGCTTTGTGCTTTGTCTACCCCTGGAGACCCTCTGATGTCTGTTCGTCACTGGCACGCTGTCCTGCTGACCCTCGTCGTTCTATGCGGCCTTGGCGGCTGTAGCGGCAATTACAAATTCAACGACAACGACTATCGCCCGTTGGGTGATCCGCAAGCGGTCAATCGCGGCAAGTGACCGCAAGGAGCATCAAACATGGAATTGGTTTTCGAAATGCTGAACACCAAGCAGTTCGTGCCCACCGAGTTGTGCCAGAAGACCTTCAAACAGGCTGGCGGCGTCATCGGGCGAGGCGAGGACTGCGACTGGATCATCCCTGACCGCAAGCGTCATCTGTCCAATCATCATGTGATTGTCAGTTACCGTGAGGGCACGTTTTTCCTGACCGACACCAGCAGCAATGGTGTCCAGGATGGCGCAAGCGGCGCACGCCTGCACAAAGGCGAGCCGGTTCGCATCGAACACGGCAGCACCTACGTGCTGGGCGACTTCGAGATCCGTGCGCGACTGGTGCGTGACCCGGCGACCTTCGACGGCGAAGTCGGCCGTCCACGCGCCGCTGGCAGCATCATCCCGGACGACGCGTTCCTCGACCTCGACCCGCTCAACGCCCTCGAACAGCAAGAGCGCGTCTATTCGGAAATCGACGAACTGCTGGCGCCCAACACCAAACCTGAAGACTCCCGTCAGCGTGCCGACTACGCCCGCATCGACATGGAAAGCCTGATGGTGCCGGAGCTGATCGCCGCGCCCGCCGAACCTGAGCCTGCTCCGGCACCCAAAGCCGTCGAGCGCCAAAGCGAAGGTTTCTGGGAGCATTTCGGCGCCGCGCTGGGTGTGGATCTCAAAGGCGTCAGCCACGACGAACGCGAAGCCCTGGCGCTGAACGCCGCGCGTCTGCTGCGTCAAAGCGTCGGTGGTTTGCAGCAGAGCCTGCGCACCCGTTCGGAGTTGAAAAACGAGCTGCGTCTGGCCCAGACCACCGTGCAAGGCACCAACAAGAACCCGCTGAAATTCGCCGTCGACCCGAGCGAAGCGCTGCAGATTCTGTTGCAGCCAAGCAAACCCGGGCATTTGCCGGCCGAACAGGCGATTTCCCGTGCGTTCCGCGATTTGCAGGCGCATCAGGTGGCTTTGCTGACCGCCAGCCGTGCCGCCGTGCGCGGCACGCTGGAACACTTCTCGCCCGAGCAACTGACCCTGCGTTTCGAGCGCGACAACAAGCCGTTGATCGCCACGTCGGGCGGGCGCTGGAGAGCGTTCGGCCGTTACCACCAGGCCCTGCGTCAGGACGATGACTGGAGCGAGCGTCTGCTGGCCCGCGACTTCGCCCAGGCCTACGAAGAACAGATCCGCCTGATCTCCACCCTCCACACCGACCACCAAGGATGATGCGCATGTCTCGCCGCTCGACCGCTTTTTTCAAGACGCTGACTGCGCTCACCGTGCTGGTGCTGCTCGCCGGTTGCTCGTCGCTGTCGCCGTACTCGAAAGTGACCAAGATCAACCTGAAACTGACCGGCAGCGATCAGTTGAACCCTGACCTCAACGGCCGCCCGTCGCCGATCGTGGTGCGCCTGTTCGAACTCAAGCACCCGGTGACCTTCGAGAACGCTGACTTCTTCAGCCTCTACGAGCGAGCCAAGGAATCCCTCAACCCGGATCTGGTGGCCAGCGAAGAACTCGAACTGCGCCCGGGTGAAACCGTGGAAATGAAACTCAGCGTGGAGGAGGGCAGCCGCTATGTTGGCGTTCTCGCCGCCTACCGTGACCTGCCGGAAACCCAGTGGCGCTACACGGTGCAGATCACCCCGCTGGAAATCACCGAGGCGGACCTGACCCTCGACCAGGCCGGTATTCGCAACACCCATCAAGTGCTCGCCAAGGCGGATGACTGAACATGAATACCCATAAAGTCATTTGGCAGGAAGGCATGTTGCTGCGTCCGCAGCACTTCCAGCACAACGATCGCTATTACGATCACCAGATGAAAACCCGTACCCAGTTGCTGGGCGGTTACACCTGGGGTTTCCTCAATCTGGAGATCGACTTGCAGTTCCTCAACATGGGCAAACTGGTGATCAGTGAAGCCTCGGGGATTCTGCCGGACGGCAGCCTGTTCGAACTCGGTGGCAACACCGAACCGCTGGCGCTGGACGTACCGCCGAACACGGGCAACACGCCAATCTACCTGGCGCTGCCACTGGTCACCGGCAACCACATCGAGTCGCGCCGTCCGGAGCAATCCGATGTGCTGGCGCGTTACACCGCGTACGACGCCGAAGTCGCTGACTCCAACGCCGGCGACGACTCGGCCAGCCAGGTCAGCTGTGGTCGCCCCGATTTCAAACTGTTGCTCGGCGAGCAGCAGAGCGATCAGGCTTACGTGAAGCTGAAGATCTGCGACGTACTCGATACCACCCCCGACGGCGTGATCAGCCTCGATCCGGACTTCGTGCCGACCTACATTCAGGCTCATGCCTCCAGCTACTTGCTGTCGTGCCTGAAAGAAGTCATCAGCATGCTCAGCCACCGTGGCGACACCATTGCCGAGCGGATTCGCTCCAACGGCAAGGTCGGCGGCGCAGAAGTCGGCGACTTCATGATGCTGCAACTGATCAACCGCACCGAACTGTTGCTGCGCCACTATCTGGGGCTGGAGCAGGTGCACCCGGAAGAGTTGTACCGCACGTTGCTGACCATGCTCGGCGATCTGGCGACGTTCTCCGGCGAGAGCAAACGCCCGCGTCTGGACAGCCGCTACTCCCACGCCGACCAGGGCGCGAGCTTTCGCAAACTGATGGACGCGATCCGTCAGGTGCTGTCGATGGTGCTTGAGCAGCACGCCATCGAACTCATCCTGCAAGCGCGGCAGTACGGGATCATCGTGTCGCCGTTGCACGACCACAAACTGCTGGGCTCGGCGTCGTTCGTGCTGGCGGCCAGTGCCAACTGCGACTCCGAAGAACTGCGCCACCGCTTGCCGGCGCACCTCAAGGTGGGCCCGGTGGAGCGTATCCGCCAACTGGTCAACCTGCACCTGCCGGGGATCAAGGTCAAACCTTTGCCCGTCGCTCCACGGCAGATCGCGTTCCACTCGAACAAAACCTATTTCATCCTCGAACTCAGTTCCGAAGATCTGGCACAACTCGAGCGCTCCGGCGGCTTCGCGTTCCATGTGTCCGGCGAATTCGCCGAGCTTGAACTGAAATTCTGGGCCATCAGGAACTGACCGACATGAACACGGAAACGGAATACAGCCAGGACGACAAAACAGTCTTGCTCGACCGTCAGGGCCACGGACCGGCGTCGAGTCCACTGACCGACTTCGCCGCGCCGCCGCGTTTCGAGCAACTGGAAGAACGCATGATCTACGCCGCACGCGTGCGCCCGGCGGAAGCGTTCAACATCAGCCTCAATTCGCTGGTCGCCGCGTCGTCCGAGTTGCTCTCGGAAGTGGTGCGCCTCAAGCACAGCGAAACCCGCGAAGACCTTTATGCGCTCAACGCGCGCCTGACCGCCGGGCTCAAGCTGTTTGAAGTGAGCGCCCTGCACAACGGCGCCGAAAGCAGCCAGGTGATGGCGGCGCGTTACGTGCTCTGCACCGTGGTCGACGAAGCCGTCGTGACCACGCCGTGGGGCAACGAAAGCGAATGGTCGCAGATGAGCCTGCTCAGCAGCTTCCACAACGAAACCTTCGGGGGCGAGAAGTTCTTCCAACTGCTCGATCGGCTCTCGAAGAACCCGGTCAAACACCTGCCAATGCTGGAGCTGATGTACTTGTGCCTGTCCCTCGGTTTCGAGGGCAAGTACCGCGTACAGGCACGCGGCATGCTCGAGCTTGAAGGCATCCGCGATGCCTTGTACCGGCAGATCCGTCAGTTGCGTGGCGACGTGCCGCGTGAGTTGTCGCCGCATTGGGAAGGCTTGAACGATCAGCGCCGCAACCTGGTGCGCATCGTGCCGGCATGGATGGTGGTGTTGTTCACTTTCGTCTGTCTGGTGGTGATGTATTCGGGCTTCGCCTGGGTCTTGGGTGAGCAGCGCGACACCGTGCTGCAACCTTACCAGCCGCTTGATCCAGCCGCGGTTCAACCGCAGTCGCAGCCGTAAACAGGGACGTGTGATGAAAAAGTTTTTCAAGAAAGTCGGCGCCTTCCTGCGCCAGACCTGGGTCTGGACCCTGCTGCTGGTGCTGTTCGTGGCACTGCTGGTGTGGTTCGTTGGCCCGTTGTTGGCGGTTGATGACTACAAGTTCTGGGAGAGCCCGACCTCTCGCCTGTTGACCATCGCCGTGCTGTTCCTGATCTGGGGCCTGACCATGGTCTTCGTCAGCTGGCGCGCCGGTGTACGCAAGAAAGAAGTCGAAGCCACCGAAGACGGCCAGGATCGCATCCGCCGCGAAGAGCTGATCGACGACGAACAGAAAGAGTTGAAGGTGCGTTTCAAAGACGCGCTGAAAACCCTGAAAACCTCGAGCCTGTATCGTGGCCGCAGCGAGCGCTGGCGCAACGAACTGCCGTGGTATCTGTTGATCGGCCCGCAGTCCAGCGGCAAGACCAGCCTGCTGGACTTCTCCGGTCTGGAATTCCCGATCAACAAGATCGACCGCAAGCTGACCCGCGACACCCAAGGCACCCGTCATTGCGACTGGTACTTCGCCGACCACGGCGTGCTGATCGACACCGCCGGGCGTTACATGACCCAGGGCGAAGTAGACGTCGACGGCAGTGCCTGGACCACCTTGCTGGAACTGCTGCGCAAACGTCGTCGCGGTCGTCCGTTGAACGGCGTGCTGGTGACCATCCCGGTGGAAACCCTCACCGGTGGTAGCGAGCAAGACATCGACACCCTGGCGCGCCAGGTGCGTGGTCGCCTGCAAGAGATCTATCAGAAGCTGCACGTCGACGTGCCGGTGTATCTGGTACTGAGCAAGGCCGACAAGCTGCTGGGTTTTGACGAGTTCTTCGATCAATTGACCCGCGAAGAAAGCGATCAGGTGCTGGGTACCAGTTTCCGCAAGGATCAACAGGGCACCGACGTGGCGGTGTTGCGCAACGAGTTCGAAGAACTGCTGCGTCGCCTCAACAGCCAAGTGATCATGCGCATGCACTCCGAGCGCGACACTCAGCGCCGTGGCCGCATCCTCGACTTCCCGCATCAATTGGGGCAGATCGGCGAGCGCCTGTGCCTGTTCGTCGACATGGCGTTCACCGGCAACCGTTACCAGCGTGCCACGCAACTGCGTGGTTTCTACCTGACCAGCGCACCGCACCTGACCCAAGAGATGGATGCGACCACTGCCGCTATCGGTGCCAACCTGGGCATCAATGCCGGTGTATTGCCGACCTTGCGCAGCGGTCGCTCGCGATTCATCCACCATTTGTTCAGCCAGGTGATTTTCCCCGAGGCCGATCTGGCCGGTCTGGACAAGCGCGAACGCAGCCGCATCCACTGGGGCCAACGTGCGCTGTACGTCGGCGCACTGGCGGCATTGGCGTTGTTCGGCATGCTCTGGGCGGGCGGTTTCTCGGCCAACTACGAGCGTCTGGAAAACCTGCGCAATCTGGCGCAGAACTGGAATCAGCAGCGTTCGGTGCTGTCCCCGCGTGATGACGCGATGGGCGCGCTGAAAACCCTCGACACCAGCTACGCGGCGACGCAGGCGTTCCCGAAAAAGGGCGACGTGTCGTACCACGAGCGTGGCGGCCTGTATCAGGGCGAAGACGTTAATCCGGTGGTCAAGGAGGCTTACGAACGCGAGCTTGAAACGCAACTGCTGCCCCGCGTCGCAACCCTGCTCGAAGGCCAGATCCGCGCCAACATGAAGGACCGCGAACGCCTGATCAACAGCCTGCGTGCGTACCTGATGTTGAACATGAAGGATCGTCGCGACGCGGCGTGGCTCAAGGACTGGGTGGCCACCGACTGGTCGCAGCGCTACACCGGCAACACCGCGGTGCAGAACGGCCTGAACCACCACCTCGAACGCCTGCTGAAACAGCCTTTCATCTACCCGCTGAACGATCAGTTGGTGGCTCAGGCGCGTCAGGTCTTGCGCAGCGAATCGTTGGCCACCGTGGTCTACCGCATGCTCCGCGAGCAGGCGCGCAACCTGCCGGAATACCGTTTCAGCCAACACCTCGGCCCGCAGGGCTCGCTGTTCATCGGCACCGACTACGTGATCCCGGGGTTCTACACCCAACAGGGCTATCAGCAGTACTTCTCAGTGCAGGGCTCGGCACTGGTCACCGACATCCTGCGTGACAACTGGGTGCTGGGCGAAGGCGCGGGCATCAGCGACATGGACTTGCGTCGCCTGATGGTCGAACTGGAGCAACTGTACTTCCGCGACTACGCCAACTACTGGAGCGAAGCCGTTGGTCAGGTGGCATTGCCGCCAATCAACGACGCCGGTGAAGGTGCCGAGCAACTGGCGGGCCTGACCTCGGCCAACTCGCCGGTGCTGGCATTGCTGACCGAAGTGCGTGAAAACACCCGCTTCCCGGCGGCCGCTGATCCGGTGGACGAGGCCGGCGATGCTGCCGATGCCTTGGCTGGGCAGAAAGGCAAACTGGGCAAAGTCGGCAAACTGGCGTCGGCGGTGGCCGACAAGGCTTCGGCCCTGAACGTCGCGAAAAACCTGCCGGACACTGCCAAGAAGTCGCTGCAACGTCGCTTTGAACCGCTGCATCGCTTGCTCGATGACAACAACGGCCCGGCCGCTGATCTGACCCCGGCACTGAGCGCGCTCAACGACCTGCAACTGCAACTGGCCAGCCTGGCCCGTTCCAGCACGCCGGAACAAGCCGCGTTCGAACTGGCGAAAACCCGCATGGGCGGCCAGCGTGATGCGCTGACCAACCTGCGCAATGCCTCCGGTCGTCTGCCGCGTCCGCTCAGCGTGTGGTTCAACGTGCTGGCCGAAGACTCCTGGCGCCTGGTGCTCAGCGATGCCTACCAATACCTGAACGGCCGTTATCAGAACGAGTTGTACAGCGTGTATGGCAAAACCATCAGCAAGCGCTATCCGTTCAGCGCCAGCAGCACCAGCGACGTGGCGATCAGCGACTTCCGCGATTTCTTCAAGGCGCAAGGCGTTGTTGACCGCTTCTTCGACAACTACATGCGTCCGTTTGTCAGCGGTGATCCGGGCAACTACCGGATGCGCAGCGTCGACGGCCACAGCCTGCCGGTGTCCAAGGTCTACCTCGATCAGATGGCCGCTGCGCAGACGATTCGCAAGAGCTTCTTCTCGATCAACCCGGCCGAACCGCAAGTGCAGTTCAAACTGGAGCCGTACACCCTCGACCCTGCCGTCAGCCGTTCCGAATTCAAGTTCGGCGACCAGACCATGGAATACCGTCACGGCCCGATCCTGCCCATGTCGTTCAAATGGCCAACCGATGCTGAAGACGGTCGCACCAGCCTGGTGATGGACAAGATGGCGGGGCGCCCGATCGGTATCGAGAAGAACTCCGGCCCATGGTCGCTGTTCCGTCTGTTCGACCTGATGCAGACCGAGTACCTGAGCGGTCGTGACGTGTTGGTGCTCAAAGCCAATGTGGGTGGCCTGCGTGCCAACTACCTGCTGTCCAGCCAACGCACGCCGAACCCTTTCGACATGGGCGTACTGCGCACCTTCCGTATGCCGGTGCAGCTCTGATGCTCGTGGCCAGTCCCTGGCGCAGCGCGGCCCGTACCGACCCGGGCAAGGTGCGGGCGCGCAACGAAGATGCCTTCCTCGACAATCCGCAGCAGGGGCTGTGGGTGGTCGCGGACGGCATGGGCGGTCATCAGGGTGGCGACATCGCCAGCCAGTTGATCGTCGCCAGCCTGGCTGATTTGCCGCAACACGATGACTTCGACGAGCGCCTCAAAGCCATTCGCCAGTGCCTGCACTGGTTGAATCGGCGTTTGGGACAAGAGTTGACCGTCACCGCCGGACGTCACGACAGCATCATGGGCAGCACCGTCGTGGCGCTGCTGATGGACGGCAATCGCGCGGCCTGCATTTGGGCTGGCGACAGCCGTTGTTATCTGTGGCGCGGGCAGCGTTTGTATCAACTGTCCAAAGACCATTCGCTGCAACAGCAACTGATTGACGAACAGCAAATGAGCGTCGAACAGGCGGCAGCGCACCCGGCGGCTCAGGCATTGACCCGAGCCGTCGGCGCCGCCGAAACACTGACCCTGGATGTACTGGAACTTGAGGTGTATCCGGGCGATGCGTTTTTGCTGTGCAGCGATGGTTTGTACCAAGGCCTGAGCAGCGATGCCCTCGGCAACGCCCTCAGCCTCAGCGCGCCACATGTGGCGCTGGAACGTTTGTTCGACGGCGCCCTGCGGGGCTCCGCTCGCGACAACCTGACAGCCGTGGTGATCCGCCAATGACCAACATCGAATCACCCATCGATGACGTGCTGATGAGCGAAGAACAGGCCAACAACCTGACCTACTTTGCCTTCGCCAAGGAACACAAAGCAGAACCTTTGCCAGCGCCAACCAAGGCCAGCATCGGTGCACTGCCAGACATACTCGCCGGTCGCTACCACCTCGAGCGTCTGCTCGGGGCGGGCGGCATGGGCGCTGTTTACCGGGCCAGGGATCTGCTGCACGAACAGTTCGGCGATCCCGACCCTTACATCGCGCTGAAAATCCTCAGCGAAGAATTTGCCGAATCGCCGGACGCCAGTGCCTTGCTCTACGGCGAGTTCGCCCTGACCCGACGCCTGCGCCACGACAACGTTGTGCGCGCACACACCTTTGAAGTCGACACCGATTGCCAGCGGGCCTTCATCACCATGGAATACATGCGTGGCCTGACCCTGGACAAATTGCTCTGCGAGCGGCCACTGGGCCTGCCGTGGAAAGAACTGCGCGACATCGTCCTGCCGCTGCTCGACACGCTGGCCTACGCCCACCGTCGCGGCGTGCTGCACGGCGACATGAAACCGAGCAACGTCATGCTCAGCGAAGACGGCTTGCGCCTCTTCGACTTCGGTTTGGGCCAGGCAGAAGAGGGCACCTTGCCCGGCCTGCCGCACCTGAGCCGCGAACGCTTCAACGCCTGGACCCCGGGCTACGCCGCCCCCGAACTGCTTGAGGGCCAACCCTTGTCGGCCAGCGCAGACGTGTACGGCGTGGCCTGTGTGATTTATGAACTGGCGAGCGGCAAACACCCGTTCCGCCGCTTGCCCTCGACCCAGGCCCGCGACGAGCACCTGGAGCGCGAACTGCAAGCACCGGCGAATTTACCCAAACACGGCTGGCCAGCGCTGCGAACCGCGCTGAGCTTTGATCCGGCAGCACGCACCATCACTGCCGACCAATTGCGTGACGCCTTGGGCGCCACTTCGTCCTGGCTACAACGTCTGCGGTTTCGGGCGTAACGGATGACATTCGAACAGGGAGCACACGATGTTCAATTCAGCTAACGAAACCCACTTCAGCCTCAAGGTCGAAGACTACGTGGGCGACCTGCAAGTGCTGTCGTTTGTCGGCACCGAAGGCATCAGCCAGCCGTATCGTTTCGACCTCGAACTGGTCAGCGAGAACCCGGATCTGGACCTGGAAAAACTTCTGCACAAGCAGGCGTTTCTCGCATTCGATCCGCAGGGCTCAGGCATCCACGGCCAGATCTACCGCGTCGCCCAGGGCGATGCCGGCAAGCGCCTGACCCGCTACAAAGTGTCGATGGTGCCGCAACTGCAATACCTGCATCACCGCACCAACCAGCGCATCTACCAGCAAATGTCGGCGCCGAAAATCATCGCGCTGATCCTCGAAGAACACGGCATTAAGGGCAATGCTTACAACTTCCAGCTGAGCCAGCCGTGCCCGGATCGCGACTATTGCGTGCAGTACGACGAAACCGACCTGCATTTCGTCCAGCGCCTGTGCGAGGAGGAGGGCATTCACTACCACTTCCAGCACAGCGAAAAAGCCCACCTGCTGGTGTTCGGCGACGACCAGACCGTGTTCCCGAAGCTCGGTCAGCCGACCGCTTACGTGCAGGGCAGCGGCATGGTCGCCGACGAACCGGTGATCAAAAGCTTCAAGCTGCGCCTGGAAACCCGCACCCGCCGCGTCACCCGCCGCGATTACGATTTCGAAAAACCGCGCCTGCAAATGGAAGCTGCTTATAAGCCTGAAGGCGACAGCACTGAGCCGGATCTGGAAGACTACGACTACCCCGGCCGCTTCATCGACCGCGCGCGCGGCAAGTTCCTCAGCCAACGCGCCCTCGAACGCCACCGCGCCGACTACCGCCAGGCCGAAGGTCGCGGCGACCAGACCACACTGGTCAGCGGCCACTTCATGGAAATGTCCGACCACCCGCGCACCGAGTGGAATGACCTGTGGCTGCTCACCGAAATCGTCCACGAAGGCAAACAGCCGCAAGTCCTCGAAGAAGGCGTGACCAGCGACACCACCGACAACAAGGACGACTTCCACCAGGGCTACCGCAACACCTTCCTCGCCACCCCGTGGGACGTGTTCTACCGCCCGCCGCTGGAGCACCCGAAACCCCGCGTCCTCGGCAGCCAGACCGCCCACGTCACCGGCCCCAAAGGCGAAGAAATCCACTGCGACCAATACGGCCGCATCAAAGTGCAATTCCACTGGGACCGCGAAGGCCAGGCCGACGACAAAACCAGCTGCTGGCTGCGCGTTTCCAGCTCTTGGGCCGGCGACCGCTACGGCGCCATCTCCATCCCGCGCATCGGCATGGAAGTGCTGGTCACCTTCCTCGAAGGCGACCCCGACCAACCGCTGGTGACCGGCTGTCTGTACCACAAGGAAAACCCGGTGCCGTACGCCTTGCCGGCAAACAAGACTCGCAGCGTGTTCAAAACGCTTAGCTCGCCGGGTGGTGGCGGCTACAACGAACTGCGCATCGAAGACAAGAAAGGTGCGGAGCAGATCTACATTCATGCGCAGCGGGATTGGGATGAAAACGTAGAGCATGACCAGAAGATTCGGGTCGGGAATGAACGTCACGATACGGTCGAAAAGAACAGTTACACCGAACTCAAGGCTGAAGAACACCGCACCACGATTAGTGACCGCAAGGTTGAAGCGAAGCTGGATGATCACCTGACGGTTGGGCAAAACCAGCATGTGAAGCTGGGCACGGCGCAGCTCACCAGCGTGGGGAAAGAGATACACCTCAAGGCTGGGGACAAGATTGTTATTGAGGCCGGGACAGAGCTGACCATTCTTGGGGGGGGGAGCTTTATCAAGCTGGATGGCGGTGGGGTTACGGTGGTTGGGCCGGTGATCAAGATCAATGCGGGTGGCTCGGCTGGCTCCGGCACGGGGATCGGGATTAAACCGCCGGTGCTGCCGGGGGCGGCAGATAAGGATAAAGCGGGGAGTTTGATGGATCAGGCGTTGGGGAATGCGGTGCCTGAGAAGGTAAAGCCGAAAGCTTTTTTTGTGTTTTCCGAGTGATCGACATGAATGGTGTTTTGAAGAAGAGCAATGGCATCGCGATAGCGGTTTTCACCGCGTCGCTGTTGAGCCTGTTTCATGGCAGCGCTTATGCGGATGAATGTCCGTCCGAGGACTTTTCCCAGTTTCTGCCGGCGTTTTCTGCGAATGCCGAAACTCAGCAGCGGTTGACTGCGATGACGGTGAAATCGCTGGTGTTGAAACCTACCGGGGAGAGCGGAAGCTTTGATCCGCAAACGACGGGGGTTAAGAGTTCGACGTTGGCATTTCCACTGATGGCACCCGTAGCCACAGGAAAGACCGAAGGTGTCGAGGTCGAAGCGGTTGACGACAGTCATTTCAACGTTGTTGATAAGCGTGCAGGTAACAGCAACATCAAGATCTTTAGCTTTTCTCGCCAGGCGTGTTGGGTTCTGGAAGGTGTTGAGGATTGGTCGATTAGTGAGAAAGACCTTGTTGTATCGGGTTCTCCGACCATGAGTACGGCCGAGAGCATTTGCTATCAACGCGCGCGGAGTTTCGAAGGTCTAGGTGGACTGGAAAAGTATTATCTGACAGGAGAGTTTTTCGAGGCCGCGTTGGAAAACTATGTTTGCGCCGCTGCTTCGGGGGATCCTCAGGCGAGTTTGGATGCTGCGAGTTTGAGCCTCTCTGGCATGGCACCGCAGTTGGAATCAGGCAAGGTTGAGTCGCTTTTCAAAGCTGCGGCAACAACCCTCGCGGATGGCGCAGCTTCTCTATCGACATTTTATTGTTACGGAAACAACCCATCCGCAGAAGGTGCTTGCCAACACCCCGATGAGGCCGAAAAAGAACTTATTCGTTCTGCCTCAATGGGGTCGACGGATGCAATGAACTATTTAGGTTACTCCTTCGAAACGGGAGGGCTAGTAACCCGGGATTTATCAAGAGCACTGGCCTGCTATCGCTTGGCAGCGGATAACGGTAATGAAACTGCCCTGAAAAATATTAATCGATTGAAAGCGCAATCAGCTGAAGACAGCAGCTATTGCTACTAATTTGCAGGAAGCAGAAATGACTGAACCACTCGATTTAAAAAGTAACTACACCGGTGGCGACTACGTTTATAAAATGGGAGGCGATGGTTTTCAAACGAACGCCGCCGGTAAGAAAAAGATTGACTGTTCTCATATGGTTAATCTGCTGCTGACAGGCGCTGGATATAATATTCCGTATGAAGACACCCGTAACATGGATACTTCCAGTTACTACACAACGATTGAGCCACAGAGCGTAAAGCGAGGTGACATCGCCTTATGGATCAATGCAACTCCTAACAAACCAGGTGATCCGATTTTTCATACAGGGATTATCGAGGACTACAACCCCGCTACAGAAGTTGGGCACATATTTGGTGCTCAAAATAGTACAGGGCCAGCGATAACAATATTTGGTCCCAAACCACCCAGTTACTATTGGCCGAAAGCTACAAAATTCTTAAGAGCAAAGGAAAGTTTTCGAACAGGTACAAGCCCTGCACCTGCACCTGCTCCATCTGCAGCGGTGCCGTTATTAAATTTTCAATATCCATTTCGAAAAGCAGACGGTAAACAGTTTTCTGATGCGGAAGAAGTATATAAGGTACTTGAGAATGAAACATCCGGGCATTATTTGTTGGGGAGTAACAAGTTCTGGCACGGTGGGATTCACATCAGCAATGCCAGCGCACCTCAATGTATTTTGAACGAACCGATTCGTTGTATGGCTGATGGTGAAGTCGTGGCCTATCGCCTTAACGAAGATTATCTGGAATCTACGTTCGGTGAAAATGAGAAGAAACTGAAGTATTCCAACTCATTTTGTTTGGTGCGACATGAGTATAAATCTGCGTCAAACCCAGAAGAAGGACCGAGTAAAGGCAAGCAAAACAAGCTGAATTTCTACAGCTTGTACATGCACCTTCTGCCCTTCAAGCGTTATCCACTGACGGAGGAAGAAACTCCGAAGCCTAAAGTGACCATGAAAGTAAGTGACTTCAACGCTTACGACGATTTTCCTGAATCCAGTAGCGTTCAGAACGTTGGCAAGCTCGTTGCGGGGACCAAACTTGAGATATTGGATCAAAAGGACTTAGCCAACGTCACCTATGCGAAAGGGAAAATCCTGTCAGGTAGCGTTAAAAAGAGTGGCCACAAAGTTCGCGAGGCTGGCAAAGAGGTCTGGTTCGCATACTTGAAAGATGGAGAACCCTACAAAAACTCCAAACCCGCACGTATATGGCTGGCAGACCCGATCCCGGAGCGTTTAAAGCCCAAATATTGGCAAGGTAAGGTGAAGGGAACCGCGTTGAAGAGATTGGATCTTTATCAGGATCCTGTCTCTGCCCAAAATGGGCAGACTGCCGGTGCTAAGATGGGCTCGCTGCAACTTACGCCTCAAAGTACGGTGGAGTTTGAAAGCAAAGAGGTACTGAACCTCAATGTTTCAGGGACAATTCGTCGAATGGCGAAATGTACCAGCAGCGGTAGCTTGGCTGGGACGGGAAGCCTTCCTACCAGCTTCTGGGCGATTGTGGAAAACGACTACGTTGCTTGGGATGTAATCCCGAGTAGCTTCAATTCTGTAGAACCTGCCAGCACCGGAATCAAGGCGGGAGATCCGATCGGTTATCTGGGATTGACTGAAAATCTGACCGGCGAAGATGGCGGTGTAGCAAGTAAGTATCAAGTACACGTCGAGATATTTACTGCCGAAGCCGATGTAAAAGACTTCCTCAAGAACACGGTTGGGCTGAAGATCGGCAAGCAATACCTGTATTTGCCGGTCGGAGGTGAGCTGAAGAAAAAAGCACCTGCGACTGACAGTACGGTGCTGAAAACGGAACATGCGGTTGATTTGAACAAGACGCCGGTCATCAAAGTGGGCGCCGACGATTACTACGATGTGACCGTTACCGACAATGCTCAGGCCGTCAATGGTCTGGTCAAGAAAGCCGGTGCACAAATCATCACTCAGCATGATTGGGAAAAGCTGGGGTTTCAGATCGTCGAAGAAACCAATGCGACAGCGGACGGCTTTCTCGATCCGAAAGATATGCCTACGTTCTTTCAGGATCTGTTTGCGAAGATCGATAAAGACCAGAGCGGGGACGTCGATCCGACCGAGTTGGCCGAGGCTTTGAAAAAACCTAATACGCGCTCGCAGTGGTCCAGGCTGGTGGCCCATCATCCGACTGAGTGGAAAGAAAAAGCAGATGCTCAAAAGTGGAGCAGACTTGATCAGCTATTGGAAAATTCTCCGAAAACGCTGAAACACGAAAAAGAAAGGATCACGAAATACGTGTTTTGGGAAGACCTAATTGGGAAGGCAGTCGTAGATACAGATCTGGTTTGGCATTTCCATCCTATAGAAATGTTGAGTAATTTTATGAGCCGGTCGCAGCTCATAGATGTTGAGCGATTTGTAGCGATGTACGCTGAACAGCATGCGTCATTTCAACCAAATGTTCCTGCTTTCACTCCAAACTCAAGAGTTAATTTGCAAAAAATTGCTGAGCATATAAATAAATATATAGATGAAACTAAAGAAGTATACACCATATATGAATGGTCTTATATGTTTGCGACTGCTCGTCATGAGGCTTATCAATTTATGATACCTGAATATTTTAGTGTGGCTCCAGAATATGGTGAGGTTTCTTATTTTAATAAGTATGATCCTGTTCTTGCGAGTTCCGAAGAAGGCCGGCAAACAGCAGTCGCGAATGGCAATACAGTACAAGGCGATGGTTTTAAGTATCGCGGTCGAGGCCTTGTTCATTTGACATGGAAGAAAAACTATCAAAAGGCTAAGGATCATTTCGGTATTGACTTTGTGAATAGGCCTGATGAGGCTGCGGGATTCGAAAATTCGATACCGATCATGATATGGGGTATGAAGGAAGGTATTTTTACCGGCAAAAAGCTCAGTGATTATGTTAATAATTCAACTAAAGATTATGAGGGTGCTCGCAAGGTTATCAATGGGTCTGACCGAAAAGAACTTATTGCAAGTTATGCTGTTAAATTTGAATCAATTTTAAGAGCGACTTCTTCTGCTCCGGAGACGAAATAGTATGAAGTTAAGGTTTCAAGCTGTTTTAATGTTTTCAGTTGTCATGGTCTCTGGCATTTCTGTGGCTGGCCAAAATGACGTTTATTTAGCGAATGCGAAAACTAAAAGTTTAAGCGTGACTTGGGCAGGCGGGAGCCGGACGATCGAGAACGTTGTTGGTAGTGAAGGAGAAACAACCAGAGAACTAGTCGACTTTAATGGGGGGAAAGCCCTACATTATGAAAATTTGGCGTCCCGCTCAACATTTGAAGCTTATTTTACACTGATGAGAAATGCCAAGGACGTCTTCATAGATTGCATTTATGCAAATGTACGTAATGAGCAGAACGGAATTCTTATTAACAAGGCGGTATGTGGACTAAATCGACCTCTTGCAGAGGAGTATGATGAGGCGATTTACGAATTTTCAGATGAGTGGAAAAGTTCCACCGATAATATAGCTATCGAGCCTTTGTTGAGAGTGCCTCCGTTGCCACTGGAGGTTAGTGAGTCAACACTGGGTGAGGCAAAGTTGTCGCGAATATATAACTCAAAAGATAATTTGAGTGTTTCAGCGCCGGAAGCTGTGATTGAAAAGGGGACTGGAAAGCATTCATTTGGCTCAAGCCAAGTTTTTTCTGTTTATAAAGTTGGTGATTTGGATCGCCCAATCTATTTCGATGTTTCTTCCGGCGCATTGGGAGGGGTGTTTACTAGGTACGATCAGGTTGCTATAGATAAGTTATTCTAATCTAAGGATCGGATTTATACTTTAAGCTAGACGGTTTTGATCTTGGTGCGATGCTTAAAGATAGGAATGTGAAATGGGGACAGACCACGTTTTAAAAATGATCCGAAAAACGTGGTCTGTCCCCATTTTTATTCTTTATAAGTTGTCGGATCCTGCTAACGGCACAGGCATTGACGCTGTATGGAGAGCAGATCCCGCGACGAACGCAGGAAGAAAATTTGCCATTGTCGAGGCAAAAGCAAGCAAGAATGAGGATGCTCCGAAGTTTTTGAGAAGACTCAATAATACTCGTAAGCCGAGCATTAATTCAAAACTCGGTGTTTCCGGTGAACCTCAATTAAGCGATCTTTTGGAACCTATTGAAGAGGTCAAAGATGGTAATGGTTCTACTGGAAAAGCTACGGGGAAAAATCGAACAAAGGTATCTGGTAAAAAATCTTCTGATAATGCATCTGTGAAGGCCGCGAAACCCTCTAAAGCCCGAAAAAACGACTTGATGATTCAGATGAGTAAAGAGTGGATATCAAAAAATCTAAGGGACGCTGTGGGAGTTACGATGACAAGAGAAATTCTTAATTCTTACTCAAGGCATCTATTTTTTTCTCCGTTGTATCATCTTTCGGGAAGCCCGGAGGAGCACGCTGTGGCACTTCTTAGTGGATCCCCTGAATCCAGCCATGCAAAGCATGCCGCATTTCACTATGGTGAGGATGAGGTAAAGCAAGCTGTGAATAGGCGAAAAAAATCGCTGGCGAAAAAACATGGTGCACTAGATTCTTTGCGGCTTGAGGTTTAAATAAAAATGAATAGAAGGCAGCCGTTTATTACAGAGGCATATTATAAAAACCTTGTGGGCTTTTATGATGCTTCGGAATCGTATTGGAGTACGCACAATCTGGAAGAGGATTTTCCAGGCCAGGAAGCATCTTTGAAAGCCTTTGAGGTTAAACAGGATTCACTCGGCGCTTTGATAATCAGGTATACAGCTGGCGAACCTATTTCAGAGTTGTTTGAACCGCTTGAAAGAGTCGTGCAAAATTTTGAGGTGTATCAAAATGCCTTGGCTGAGTATGAGGGTGTGCCGAATATATCGCCATTAGATCTTGAAGATTCTCCAGCAGATTTTGAGGAGTTTGTTCAGGTGGCCAGCCTGTGCATCCTGTTGCATCGGAATGATCTATTGGCCAGGTTTGTAAGTTTGACAGATGCAGCAGGCTTTAGTAGTGAGGATACGCTGTACGAAGATTTGCTACGTAAAAACTTGGCGGGGCGGGCTGATATAGATGAGTGGTTTCACCCAGTATATACGAAGCTGATCAGATCAATTTATGCCTCTAGCAAAACCGAAGCATCTAAGCTTCTGAATGAATATTGCGGTCAGTGGTATGAATCTTTTGGTGAACTCCAGGCGAGTTGGCACGACTCGCATTTAAGTATTGATGGTGATGATGGTAGCTACGTTGGTTACTGGGCCTTTGAAGCAGGTGCTATTGCATTTCTTTATGGGATTGATGATAGCAAAATAGACCATATGGTTTATCCGAAGGACTTGGTTGAGTATGCTAGAAACTATACCGGCTCCAGCATCTCACAAGTTGGTCGTGTTGACTCGGGGCAACCATGTAGTAAACAGGGTTATTGGTTTACTCCCGCGCAAGCTAACTCTCGGCGATACTTCAAACAGGGCGAAATTATGCCGAATGTAGATGATTCGCGATGGGGCGATACGATTTGGTATTGGTCAGGGGAGTAGAGGTTTAATAAATGAAATGGGCACAGACCACTTTTCAGTAATTGTTAAAAAACGTGGTCTGTCCCCGGTTTCCCGAGGAAATTCAAAGGAAGCTTGCCGCTCTAAATGATTCCATCACTAATGCGATTTTATATGGCGCTAACCTCCCTCAAGGTGCTGTAAGACCTGGTAGAAATTCCTTCATTATGGATGTGTGATCTATGAAATATTTTTTACTGTTGATTAGCTTGCTTCCAGCAGCTGCATGGTCTTCTGTAGATAATGTGTGCAATCTGGAACAAGATTCAAAAAGTTTTATTACTGATTGGAAATCTGGAAGCAGCAAGACGAAGGTCTTGTCAACGCAAGATGGTAAGGAGTTTTTGATAGATCACGGGCGCATCATATATGTCGGTGATCTGAATAATGATGGGAATGACGATTTTATTTTTGAAGCATCAACAGGTGTTGGTTCAAGTGGGGATCAAGTTTTTAGTTTTTTACTCCAGTGCCATGGTTACCTGAAATTGATTGGTGCAGATTACTTTGCCAAGGTAGAGGTAGTGGAGCCAGAGAGCGAGCAGAAGAATGTTTTTAAAGAAATAAAGATATATTCTTATAAGCGAAACTCGGATGGAAGTATTCAGCAGAAAGGTGGCAAGTCTTTAACCACTCCACACATTTGGAAGTTTAATGTCGAATCTCATAAGTATGAAGGGGAGTCAGAGTAGGGAGCAGGGTATTTGTCATTGGCTGATCAGGAAGTGAAAAGTGGTAAATGGACGGATTTATTTTTGCGCTCGACCACTTTGAATTTGGTTGAGAACATAAATAGATCTGGCCCGTTTGTCGGTTCTGACTCTATTTTCTGTCGCAAGCCTGTTCAGAACTGAACGGATCACTGAGCTTTTCTACGGACGCCAGAAGGAAAAGGTGACAGACTTATTTGTGGTGGGTTCAACACTATTGGACGGATTAGTTTCGTAGCCTTAGGAGATTTAACAACAGTTTTTATCTGTCTTGTGTATTTCATGGTTAAATTAGTTTTTGTGCAGTATTTAAATGGAATTAATGCTTGTGATTAAAAATATTGTTCTGCCTTTTTGTGTCGTGACTCTTTCGGTTTTTAACGGCGCGGCCCAAGCGGAGCCGTTCTACTCCGCGAAGATACTGCAAGCCGATTATTCTGAAGTTCCTGATATTAAGTTGTTGATTAGAATTCAAGATGTTGAGTCAGGTAGTGATGAGGCGAGTGGCTCTAGCTTGGCCACTTGCATGAAGGCCAGTAAGTCAGCTACGCAGCCTGGCCCAAACCCTTGTTTCAGAATTCAGTTAGATGAAGGCGATGGCAATGTGAAAGTGACGAGCCAGACATTGCTTAATGACCCTCAGCGAGCAAGCGATCCGGTATATATTGAGTTGGTCTATAAAAGTGGGGCAACAAAAAATCAGTATGGATATTATGACAATAAAACAGTATTGCTAACTGTTGAGGATAATAATGGATTGAATAATTGGGATTCGGATATCCCGCAAAGCCTGCCTCAAGTAAAGATTGAAAAAGATCGAGGGATTTATCAGTTGGTTCTTGCGGACGCCGATGCTCTGCTCAATTCTGCCTACCGAGATAAAGCGAGTCGTTTGAGTCAAGACAAAAGAGATGTTTTTCGTGAGGTTCAAAGAGCCTGGATGAAAAACAGAGATCTTGAATGCAATAGCGCAATATTTGGAGAGTATTCGGAAAGCTGTTTGATTCGGTTAACAATCGATCGTGCCAGACAGATCGCGGTTGCGCCTTTGGCTAAATAGCCAAGCTGTCAGAGCTTAGAGTGGAAAAATCGCATAAATGGCGCTAAATAGCGATGGCCGCCAATGTTTTGCGTTTAATAGGGCAGGCTACTCTTTATCATGCGTGAACGTGGTTTGGCCCCGGCTCGCCGAGCGCAAATCCTGAATGACTTAAGGATGAACACAGTGAACCGCTTTGTTTTTACGCTGTTGGTCGCACTACTACTGCCGGTTTCAGCGGCCTATGCGCAGGACGACTGCAGCCATGTCACATCAAGCCTGGAAATGGTGCCCTGCTCGGAGGCAGCGAAGAAGGCTGCCGATACGCAGTTGAACCTCAGCTACAAGCAATTGATGACGCGGCTTGAATCTGACTATCGAACAGATCCGGCGTTGGGCGCGGAGTACGCGGCGAAGGTCAAGGAGTCGCAGCGTGCGTGGCTGAAATTGCGCGATGCGAATTGCCCTTTGGAGGCATTCGAGATCGAGGCGGGGATGCCGGCGCATGTGTTCGCGGTCAACTCGTGTATCGCCAGAATGAGCCGCGAGCGCTCGGCGTATCTGGACAAGATTGTGCCGGCACAGTCGGCGCAGTTATCCGAAAAAGGCAGCGCCAGTAATGCTTGCCCATCCGAGGATTTCCTACCGTTCCTGGCAGTGTTTTCTGCCGATATCGAAGCACAGCGCCGGCTCACCGCGTTTACCGTCAAGTCGTTGGTGTTAAAGCCAAAAGCCGAGCCGGGACGTTTCGAGCCTGTGACCACGGGCGAGAAGGGCGCCGGATTGGCCTATCCGTTGATAGCACCTATTGAATCTCGCAAAACGCCGGGTGTTGTGATTTGGGAATACGACGACAGCCACTCCACTGTTGTGGATCGACGCGCCGGCTGGAGCAACGTCAAAGTCTTCAATTTTTCCCGCCAGGCGTGCTGGGTGCTTGAAGGTGTTGAAGACTGGTCTATTCGCGAGAAAGACCTGGTCGCGGCGAGTACGCCGACGATGAGCAAGGAAGAAAGTCTCTGTTTCCAGCGTGCCGAGGCGTTCGAAGCATTGGGTGCACCGGAAGACCAGCCTCGCACCGTTGAGTTGTATGAGGCCACGCTGGAAAACTTGTTATGTGCAGCACACTCCGGAGACCCACTTGCCAGTTATAAAGCCGCTATTTTGAGCCTCTCGGGCATGGCGCCGCAGGTGCCGACGGATACTTTGGAGTCACTATTCAAAGCAGCGGCCACTACTTTGCCGAACGGTGCGATGGGACTTTCCGAGTTTTACTGCGATGGGAACGAACTAACATCCGACGGTCCCTGCAAAAATCCTGCGCTTGCAGAGCAAGCACTGATGGGCGCCGTGAAAATGGGCAATGCCAACGCGATCAGCAAGTTGGGATCCACCTTCGCGAGCGGTGAATGGGGTACCAAAGATCCATCCCGAGCCATGGCCTGTTACCAAATGGCCCTCGCGAAGGGTAGTGAAGGCGCGAGTTACGGATTGGAACACTTGAAGAAAAACTCCACCACACCAATCAAACCCAGCGAGACTGTCAGAAATTTTGTGTTCGGGCATAACATGTTGAAAAGGAGCATGTATGCCGACCAAAAAGAAACCGGCCTCGGAGGTCAAACCCCAGTTTCCTTCGATCCCGAAAGAGCTGATTGATCA